>NZ_MUGR01000005.1:0-186221 GCF_002217195.1 Flavobacterium aquidurense
AAAAGATTAATAGTTAAACAGTGTTTTCTTATAGGTTTATTGATGAAAAAAAATTAAGTAAAGACGATTTCGTTTTATGAAACAGGCCACTTTTTTTATTAAATTTTTAAACTACATTAGTAATCGTGAAAATGGCTAAAAAGAACAATTGTTTTTAAGCTGTTTTAAATTTCAAATAGTTAAAAAATTAACAAAAATTAAGTGTCAAAATCGTGAAAGAATATCAAGTAATTTTAGCAGATAAAAACCTAAAAAATAACAAGCAGATTTTAGATTTATCTCTTTGGGAAAAAGCCAATTGTTTAACTGATTTTTGCTCTCCGTGGAAAAAGGATCCGGTTTCAAAAATAGAATTCAGGGCACTTTGGGATTTGGATAATCTGTATTTTAATTTCAGGGTTTTTGATACCGATGTTTATATCGACCAAAAAGATGGCAGTTTTGACAGTATAGGGAACTCAGATCGTGTCGAATTGTTTTTTAGGACGAATGATTCTCTTAATCCCTATTATTGTCTTGAAATAGATACCGCGGTACGAATAATGGATTTTAAAGCATATCCGGAAAGGAATTTTGATTATGACTGGAAGTGGCCCAAAAAAGAGATAGAAGTGACTACTTCAAAAGATGATATTTCATTTACAGTGCAGGGAAGAATTAGTATTCAGTCCTTAAGAGATCTAAATTTAATCCAGAACAATACGATTGAAGCAGGTGTTTACAGGGCAAAATTTTCTCTGGCCCAAAACCTGCAATACGAACCCACCTGGATTTCGTGGGTCAATCCAAATACCGAAAAACCAAATTTTCATATCGCTTCTTCGTTTGGCAAATTTGTTTTGGTGGAATAGTTATGGCTCGCCACGAAGACACTAGAGCGCAAAGTTTTTTAAGGCTGGTTTGTTATTTCTCCTTACGTCGAAATGAACAAAAATGATAACTGTGTAAAAATCTTTGCGACTTTAGATTGATAAAAATATTTTTATTTGTGTCTTCGTGACAAATCATTTACGATACATAAAACGAAGCATTTTCGACATTTATAATATCAATAGGCAGTAAAATTGTTTCCGGAATATCTTTGCGGAATATAAAATGCTCTGCCAAAGTACTTACTCCTAAATATGCTTGTCTTTTTTGATTTTGATGAATTAAAAAATGAACCAATCCCTGATTTAGGAAGTTTACATTTTTTTCGACTAAATCGTAGCCAATAAGCGCAATTTTTTTATTTGTTAAAGGAGATAAAATAGAAGCAATCTGATATGCTTTCGAAGTGGTTATAAAGATTCCTTTCAGATTTGGATTTTCTTCCAGAAAAGCGGAGAACTTAGTTTCAACATTTGGATGTTTAAGTTTTAAAGTAGTTAGAGAAAAACCGGCAATCTTTTTCTCATCAAAATAATTTCTAAAACCTTTTTCTTTTTCCTGCATGTGAACAGCATTTTTAAGGCTTTCGTCAATGTGTATAATCGCAATTTGACCTTCGGTTAAAATAAGGTTCATTAAGCTGGCAGCCACACGTCCGCTTTTGTACAAGTCCTGTCCAACAAAACCTTTAATAGATTCTGCTTCGATTTGATTATTAAAGGTATTGACCATAATACCCAATTCGTCGTATTGTTTTACAATTTCCAGGGTTTCTTTATGAAATAATGGAGCAATTAAAACAGCATCAGGCGATTGTTTTATTATATTGTTGTTCGTGCTTAAGAATGATTTGGTGCTTTCAGGATTAAAAAAGTGCGTTTCTATGACCACGCTGTATGCTTTAAATTCAGTCATTGCTTCCTGAATTCCGTTTATGCATGGCAGCCAATACGGATCAATTTCCGGATCCGGAAGTAAAACACAAATGCGATAAATTTTAGTGTTTTTTAAATTCCTCGCAATTAAGTTGGGCTCGTAATCTATGACGTTCAGGACTTCATTTATTTTTTCTAATGCCGTTGGAGATACTTTTCCTCTGTTATGCAAAACCCTGTCAACAGTTCCTTTAGAAACCCCGGCCATTTTTGCTATATCCTTAATTGTGTACTTTTTATCCATATAAGCAAATATAGAAACTTTGATTTAATTATTTAAAAAAATCAATAAGAATTATTTAGTGTGCTCGAGAACATTCATATAGTGTGTTCGAGCACATTTTTGGTTTTTTTCTTGTTTTATAAAAATATAATATCTAGTTTCGTAGAATTAAAACCAAAAAAATAAAATAAATTCCTAACCAATCAACATTGTATTTACTTGTTTTGCAGTGTTTTATTATAAAATTTTCAAGTGAAAAAAATTACTTCCTTAGCCCCGGGTCGGACATGTCTCTTTGGAGATCATCAGGATTATTTAGGATTGCCGGTGATAGCCTGTGCAATTGATCGAAATATAAAATTAAGCGCAGAACAAAATGAGACCAATACATTTGTCCTGAACATGATTGATATTGATGAAATCCGAATCATCAATATTGACGCTACTTTTGATACACTGGAACCACGGGATTATTTCGCCTCCTCATTGCGCGTATTGCGCAGATACGGTTGTGTGCCAAATGTGGGATATACAATTACAATTACGGGATATATTCCTATTAACTCCGGAACATCAAGTTCATCCGCTTTATTGATGGCATGGATTCGTTTTTTAATTGCCGCTTTTGGAGTTGATCCTGAAGTGACACCTGAATTTATTTCGAAAGTAGGTTATGAATCTGAAGTTTTAGAACATGGAGAACCGGGCGGAATGATGGATCATTTTAGCATTGGAGTAGGAAATGTTGTGTATATAAACACCAAAGATCCTTTTTCGTATAAAATCATCAGAACTGATTTAAAAGGTCTGATAACCGGAGTTTCCGGTGTTCCCAAAGAAACCATTGGCCTGATTGGAGAAATAAAAGGCAATGCCTTAATGTCTATTGGCATTGTCAAACAAAATTTCCCTGATTTTGACCTCAATACTTCCAAAATTGAAGATATAGATCGTTATCGCAATTGTCTGCCTGATCGGTTGATTCCCGTTTTCGAAGCTGCAATAAAAAATTATCATTACACCAAAGAAGCTTTAAAAGAATTTGAAAAACCAGTTTTAGACCTTAAAAAAATTGGCGAATTAATGAATCAGCATCATGAAGTGTTGCGTGATTTATTGAAAATTACAGTTCCGAGAATTGATGATATGATCAATGCTGCTTTGCGTGCAGGAGCATACGGAGCTAAAATCGTAGGTTCCGGAGGTGGCGGAAGTATTGTCGTAATTGCGAATCCTGAAAAAGAGGATGTAGTAATCCGCGCTATTTTAGAAGCAGGAGCAGAAGAAGCTTATGCAGTAACTGTAGATCCTGGTGTGAGAATTATTGAAAATATTGAAATTTAAAAAATAAGTATGCACAACAATTTAGTAATTCTTGCGGGTGGAGCATCATCCCGTATGAAAAAAGAAGCCATTTTAGATAATTTATCGCCGGAAGAAATTGCACAGGCAAACGAAAGAAGCAAGGGTTTGATTGGCGTTGGAGCAAGCGGAAGACCTTTATTGGATTATCTTTTATTGAATGCCAAGAAAGCAGGATATAAAAATATTTATATTATTATTGGTGAACAAGGCGAGTTGTTTAAAGAGTTTTACGGAAGTAAAGATGTAAACAATAATTTTTACGGGCTCAACATTTCCTTCGCCGTGCAATATATCCCGGAAGGAAGAGTAAAACCATTTGGTACTGCCGATGCTTTGTTTCAGGCCGTAGAGCAGTTTCCGGAATTAAACACACAGCAATATTCAGTTTGTAACAGCGATAATTTATATTCTGCAAAAGCTTTATTGGCATTGAGAGAGACCAATAGTCCAAATGCATTTATTGCTTATGATCGTGATGCATTAGAATTTCCTTCTGAAAGGATTTCGCGTTTTGCCATTGCCAGACTGGATAAAAACAATCAGTTATTAGATATTTTAGAAAAGCCTTCCGCAGCGGTTTTAGCAGATTATAAAGATGTTGAAGGAAAAATAAGAGTCAGTATGAATGCTTTCAAATTCAACGGAAGCACCTTATATACACATCTTAAAAATTGTCCCGTTCATCCGGAAAGAGACGAAAAAGAATTGCCAACAGTACTTTTGAATTCAGTAAAAGAGAATCCCGGTACAACTTTGGGAATCCCGTTTTCAGAGCATGTTCCGGATTTAACAGCCAAAGAAGATATTGCAGATGTAAAGGCTTATTTACAACAATATTACCCGGTTTTGGACTGGGGTATTTAAAAAAAATTAACAAAAAATTGATATCTAATTTACGAATAAGTACAACTTATTAGACTACTTTTGTTTTAAAATTGCAAAAAAAATGCATTTAATTGTGTTTTAATTGCAATATATTTGCAGAAAAGTTGATGTTATTTTAGATAGAAAAAAATAACTAATCTATTAACAATCAACCAAAAGTATTATGTCAAACATTGAAAATGCATTACAAATAGAAAAAAGGAGTACCATTATTCCCATGGTAATCCTAACAGCATTATTTTTTATTTTGGGTTTTGTTACCTGGCTTAACGGACCTTTGATTCCATTTTTTCAGTTGGCGTGCGAGTTGACCTCTTCTCAGGCTTATTTTGTAACTTTTGCTTTTTATATTGCTTATTTTGTAATGGCGATTCCATCATCCTGGGTGATCGAAAAAGTGGGGTATAAAAACGGTATTTCGTTAGGCTTATTAATCATTGCTGCCGGTGCATTTATGTTTTATCCTGCTGCTGAGAGCCGAACTTTTTTACTGTTTTTGATTGCATTATTTGTAATGGGAACTGGTTTGGCAATTTTGCAAACCGCATCCAATCCTTATGTGGTCGTAATTGGACCAAGAGAAAGTGCTGCAGCAAGAATCAGCGTTTTGGGAATAGCAAATAAACTGGCCGGATTTGTAGCGCCGCTTATACTAACTGCTCTGGTATTGTCTAATATGCAGGAGTTTACAGCAGATAAAATTGCGATGCTGGATTCAGTTTCAAAATCAAATGCTTTAAATACACTTGCATTACAATTGCAAAGACCTTACCTTTATATGGGATTAATTATAATGGTTTTGGCACTTTTAGTCAAGCTTTCACCATTGCCTGAAATTGATTTGGATGAAGACGGGAATGTAACGCATTTGACTATTTTTCAGCAAATTAGAAATGCATTCAGACGCCCGCAACTGGTTTTAGGAGTAATTACTTTAATGTTGTATTTGGCTGCCGAAGTTTTGGCTGGAGATTCTATCGGAGCTTTCGGAAAAGAATTGGGAGTTTATGGAACAGAAGGTAATTTTTATTTAAAGTTAACTTCCTTTACCATGTCAGCAATGGTTGTGGGGTATATATTAGGAATAACATTAATACCAAAATATGTGTCCCAGGTAACCGCTTTAAAAGCTTCAGGACTTTTAGGTTTAATTTTAGTGGTTATAATTGTTTTGATTTCGCCTAAAATAATGATCCAGTTACCCGGGATTCCAAATTTGCCGGTTGTGATACTTTTAGTAGCATTATTAGGTTTAGCAAATGCACTTTGCTGGCCGGCAATCTGGCCAATGGCACTGGAAGATTTGGGAGGATATACTAAAATTGGAAGTGCTGTGTTGATTATGGGAATCATCGGAGGAGCCATTTTTCCTTTGTTTTACGGATTGATCACAGAAAATATAAATGCATCAAATATTGCAGACGGAACCGCTGAAATTTCAAAAAGCGGCAATCAGATTGCTTATTTAATGTTGGTGCCATCTTATTTAATGATTCTTTTTTATGCAATAAAAGGTCATAAATATCGAAGTTGGAAAATGTAACGAGAGGAATTAAAAAAAACTATATCATGTTAAAAAGTAAAATAGACAAAGCGACAGGATTCGAGAAGCGATTTGAAAACATCAATACGGTTGTTTTCGAAAATTCTGGCGAGGCATCAAAAGCAGTAGCGCAGGAAATCGCGGCTTTAATTCAATCCAGACAAAAAGAAAATAAGCCTTGCATATTAGGTCTTGCAACAGGATCTTCTCCAAAAGGATTGTATGCTGAGTTAGTGCGTTTGCATAAAGAGGAAGGTTTGAGTTTTAAAAACGTAATCAGTTTTAATCTGGATGAATATTATCCGATGGAGCCCAACTCAATCAACAGCTACGTTCGTTTTATGAAAGAATTGCTGTTTGATCACGTTGATATTTTACCTGAAAACGCTCACGTACCGGACGGACTTTTAACCAAAGAACAAATCGCAGATTACTGTACAGAATATGAAGCAAAAATTGAAGCCTTAGGCGGAATCGATCTTCAGGTTTTAGGAATTGGTGGTAACGGACATATTGGTTTTAATGAATCCGGTTCCTTACAGAACTCCAAAACACGTTTAGTCGCTTTAGATCATATTACAAGAGTTGCGGCAAGCAAAGATTTCTTCGGATTGAGTAATACGCCAAGAACAGCAATCACGCTTGGAGTAAAAAAAATCATGGAAGCTAAAAGAGTAATCTTACTGGCTTGGGGAGAAGGAAAAGCTAATATTGTAAAAAGATCTGTAGAAGATGAGGTTACCAATCGTGTACCCGCTTCGTTTTTACAGGAACATAATAATGCTGTTTTTGTTTTAGATAAAGAAGCATCTTCAAAACTAACCAGAATCAACAAGCCATGGTTGGTAGAAAAAGTGATCTGGACAGATAAATTGACTCGTAAAGCGGTTTTAGGGTTGGCACTTCAGCTTAAAAAACCAATTTTAATGTTGACTGATGCAGATTATATCGAACACGGTATGAGTGATTTACTGGCTGATTCAGGTCCTGCATACGATATCAATATTAAGATATTCAATAAATTACAAAATACAATTACGGGCTGGCCAGGCGGGAAACCAAATGCGGATGATTCTAACCGTCCGGAAAGAGCAGAACCGGCAAGAAAACGTGTATTGATTTTTAGTCCGCATCCTGATGATGATATTATTAGTATGGGAGGAACTTTTATGCGTCTGCAAGAACAGGGACATGATGTGCATGTAGCGTATCAAACCTCTGGAAACATTGCAGTTGCTGATGATGAAGCGTTGCGTTTTGCAAGATTCGTTATCGACTACAATGAGAAATTTGCGATAAAAAGTCCTGAAGCAGATGATATTTACAAAAAGGCCCAAACTTTCCTTGAGAATAAAAAGAACAGTGAAATAGATATTCCGGAAGTTCGTTACATTAAAGGATTAATCAGAAAAGGAGAAGCGAGAGCAACGAGTCATTTTGTTGGTTTAACAGACGATCAGATTCATTTTATGGAATTACCATTTTATGAAACCGGAACAATCGAGAAAAAACCAATCGGACAGGAGGATATTCAACTGACCATGGATTTAATCGAAAAAATTAAACCACATCAAATATATGCAGCAGGAGATTTAGCAGATCCGCACGGAACGCACAAAGTGTGTCTGGATGCTATTTTTGAAGCGGTAAAGGCCCTGAAACCAAAATCATTTATGGATGATTGCTGGTTATGGCTGTACCGTGGAGCTTGGCAGGAATGGGGAATTGACGAAGTTGAAATGGCAGTACCAATGAGCCCGGATCAGGTATTGGCAAAACGTCACGGAATCTTCAAACACCAATCACAAAAAGACGGTGTCGTTTTTCAGGGAACTGATGCCCGTGAATTCTGGCAAAGAGCCGAAGACAGAAATGCTGAAACTGCAGCCTTGTACCAGGAATTAGGTTTAGCAACATATGCAGCAATGGAAGCTTTTGTGAGATGGCACTATTAAGTTGGTAAGGTTCTGAGTTGCTATCCCGATAGCTATCGGGACTAAGTTTTTTAGCCTTTGAAATATTCGCCACGAATTCACGAATTATATTAAAATTAATTCTTGAATTCGTGGCGAAGTCATTTTAATCTTGTAGTCTTTGGCAAAAAAAAACAAACAGATAAGAAAATCATTTTAATCCTTTTATCCCGATAGCTATCGGGAGTGGCAAAAAAAGAATAGCTTTGTACCAACAAGAAGCAAGAAAGAGAATGAATCTATATTCTCTTCTCTTGCTTCTTTCTTCTTAAAAATATGCAACCAGACAAAAAACTTCTTATAAAATTAGCCCATACCAAAATGCCTTTCGGAAAATACGAAGGACGATTTTTAATTGAATTGCCAGAATATTATGTCGTTTGGTACCATAATAAAGGTTTTCCTAATGGCGAATTGGGGCAACAACTGGCACTTGTCTACGAATTGAAACTGAATGGACTGGAAGAATTAATCAGGAATATTAAAAAGCAGTACCCCAAACCTTTAAAATAAAATAGTAAGAAAAATCTTTTGCTGTTTCGTTTTTTTTGTTTAAGTTTGAGATATAAAAATATTACAATTTTTAAAAACTAATTGATACCACAGAATTCAAGACTGAATTTTTACATGTGTATAAGTCAATATTTTGAAATTATAATATTTAATACATAAAAAATATTATAATTTTTTAAAAACAAATTGATACCACAGAATTCAAGCTTGAATTTTTTAAATGTGTACAAGTCAATGTTTTAAAATTATAATATTTTTTTTATGCCAAAAATTACTTCAATTGCAAGTATAACCGCAAGCTTTATAAGCAGTCTTCTTATGCGTAATCCTGCAATCTCTTAAATAACAAACAGAAATCTCTTTTGATTTTTTTGTTAGTAACTTTCAAGTATTCTCTATTGCTCCCCTGAGTGTTTTTCTATTTTTGTAAAAATTAACATGAAGAACTAAATGGAAAACAGTTTTAAAACCTCAAACTCAGGTGAAAATTTTAGTATCGCAGCTTTAGTTTTAGGTATAATTTCTATTATAGTAGCTTTCATTCCTTGTATAAATGTGGTGGCGCTAGTTACGTCACTTCTAACTGTAATTTTTGCAGCAGTTGGTTTGTTTAGGGCAACAAATGCAAATTGTCCAACTTTGCTAGCTAAAATAAGTTTGATTTTGGGAATCGTTGCACTGTTGTTCTCAGTAATTCTCGTATTAGTTTATGGTCTTATTATTGGAGCCTTGTCATTTTGGGATTAGTAACAGACTATGATTATTAAAAATAACAAGAAATCCCCTTTTAATTTATTTGTTAATAACTTTGGTTCATTCCCTCTTGTTCACGTAAGTCTTTTTCTATTTTTGTAATAATTAACATAAAACACTATATGGAAGATTATAAACAACCGTCAACTGCAGGTCAAGGAATGGGTATTGCTGCCTTAGTATTAGGAATAGTTGGTGCTATTGCTGCATTTATCCCTTGCTTTGGTTTAGTTGCAGTAATTTTTGGAGTACTTGCAATTATTTTTGGAGCAATTGGTCTGTCACAGGCAAAAAGAGAAAAAGCCCCAACTACAATGCCATTAGCAGGTTTGGTTTTAGGAATCGTTGCAACAGCTTTTGTGATTATTTGGGTATTAGTTGTGGTAGGTACTTTTGGATCTGCTGTAATGTCTCATAAAGATGAAATACAAAAAGCTATCGATTCTGCAACTGTAGAGTCAATAAAAGTGCAGGATTCTCTAAATGCTGTAGAAATAACAACTGATACTGTAAGGGTTGAAGTAACAAAATAATACATCTCTTTTGTGGAAATAAAATTCTCTTACGAAATAGATTCATATAAAAAGATAAACATGATTTTTATTGTAATAATCATGTTTATCTTTTTTTATTGCTTCATAACTCCTTTTTTAGACTTTGGTTTTGGTTCCTCTTGTGAAGGAATGCCTTTAAGTTATTGCAAAAGCCGTGGTCTGACCAGAGCTTTTGCTCAAATAATAAGATTCAACTTTAGTGAAGCAATTGCTTATAATCCCTATAGTGTAAAGGTTTTTTTGTTTTTTCTAATTCAATTAGTTACCCGTTTCTTTATCAATAAGATAGTTCGTTTATCAAATTTGAAAAGAGTATTAACTTGTGATATTTTGTTAAGTATAGTATTCTTTGTTTTTTCATTTTACAATCTTGTAGTGATCTGAAAAAGTGGGAAGGAACCGAATATTATTCAAAAAAATATCTAATTAAAAGTTAAAATTATCGATTACGGAAACATGTAATCGTTCTATTTAAAAATTTGCAAATTATCTCATTCTCTAATTGATAAATTATCTAATTAAATTTGTACTTTTGCCAAGTTTTTTACACAACTACAATACAAACAACAACAGAATGAATCAAACGAAATATATTTTTGTTACAGGCGGTGTGACTTCTTCATTAGGAAAAGGAATTATCGCAGCATCTTTAGCAAAATTGTTACAAGGAAGAGGGTATCGTACAACAATTCAGAAATTTGATCCGTATATCAATGTGGATCCGGGTACGTTGAATCCGTATGAGCACGGAGAATGTTATGTAACAGATGATGGTGCAGAAACAGATTTAGATTTAGGTCATTACGAACGTTTCCTGAATGTTCCTACTTCTCAGGCGAATAACGTTACTACAGGAAGAGTATATCTTTCTGTTATCGAAAAAGAAAGAAGAGGAGAGTTTTTAGGGAAAACAGTTCAGGTTGTTCCTCATATTACAAACGAAATCAAAGACAGAATGCAATTGTTGGGTAAGTCCGGCGATTATGATATTGTAATTACTGAAATTGGTGGAACTGTTGGTGATATCGAATCATTACCTTATATAGAGTCTGTTCGTCAGTTGGTTTGGGAGTTAGGAGAAAACAACGGAATTGTTATTCATTTAACTTTAGTGCCTTATTTGGCAGCGGCAGGGGAGTTAAAAACAAAACCTACACAACACTCTGTAAAAACTTTGATGGAAAGCGGTATCAAAGCCGATATATTGGTTTGTAGAACAGAGCATGAGCTTTCTGATGAATTACGTAATAAATTAGCTTTATTCTGTAATGTAAAAAGAGAAGCCGTAATTCAGTCGATTGATGCTTCAACAATATATGAAGTTCCTAATTTAATGCTTGAAGAGGGATTAGATGTTGTGGCTTTAAAGAAATTAGATTTACCTAAAAAAGCGGCTCCGGATTTGAAAAACTGGAATACTTTTTTACGCAGATTAAAAAATCCAAAACATACTGTAAATATTGGTTTGATTGGTAAATATGTAGAAATGCAGGATTGTTACAAGTCTATTTTAGAGGCGTTTATTCACGCAGGAGCTTCGAATGAAACTAAGGTAAACGTGATTTCTATACATTCAGAACATATCAATAGTGATAATGTCGAAGAAAAACTGGGACCTCTTGACGGAGTTTTAGTTGCTCCTGGTTTTGGAGAGAGAGGTATTGAAGGAAAAATCGAAGCCGTTCGTTTTGCACGTGAAAATAATATCCCGTTTTTCGGAATTTGTTTAGGAATGCAAATGTCAGTTATCGAGTATTCAAGAAATATTTTAGGTTATGCTGATGCCAATTCTACTGAGATGAATGAAAAAACCAAACATCCGGTTGTGAATTTAATGGAAGAGCAAAAAACAGTTACAGATAAAGGTGGTACAATGCGTCTTGGGGCATGGAAATGTGATATCAAAGCAAATACTTTAGCGCATAAAATTTACGGACAAAAGACGATTTCAGAGCGTCACCGTCACCGTTATGAGTACAATAATAAATATGCAGATGAATTGCAAAAAGCAGGATTAATTGCTTCAGGAGTAAATCCGGATACAGGTCTGGTTGAAATTGTTGAGCTTGAAAATCACCCGTTTTTTATTGGAGTACAATACCATCCTGAATATAAAAGTACCGTTGCAAACCCACATCCAATTTTCGTAAACTTTGTGGCTGCAGCAGTAAATAAGCATGTGAATACGCATAAAAAATAATAATTAATATTCTAAAGGATGTAACTTTTGAGTAAAACTCATTACTAATAACCTTATATGAATAACCTTTTTTAAATTATAATGGAAGAAAAAAAATTTGATCTTAATTCAATCATTGGTTTTGTATTGATATTTGGAATTTTGATTTGGATTATGTACCAAAATCAACCTTCTGACAAAGAGATTGCTGCTGAAAAAGCCAAGAAAGAATTAATTGCTAAACAAGAAGCACAAGCTCAGGCTGATAAAACTAAAACAGCTGTTTTGCCAGTTGCTGCTGCAACTCCCGGCGATACGGTTCAATTAGCGCAATTACAAAAAACATTAGGGGGTTTTGCTTATTCAGCTACACTTCCTACTGCTAAAGAAGGTTTTACAACTATTGAAAACGAAAAGATGATACTAAAAATCGCCAATAAAGGTGGTTATATAGTTGAGGCTACATTGAAAGAATACAAAAGATTTGAGAAAAATTCAGGACAATTAGTTGAATTGATCAAAGACAATAATTCTAATTTAAACATCCAGTTACAAACTACAGATAACAGAACTTTAAACTCTAAAGATCTTTATTTTGAACCAACGCTGACTAAAAACGGAACGGATCAAATCCTGACGATGCGTTTGAAAGCAGGTGCTAACGAATTTTTGGAATATAAATATGTATTAAAATCAAATGACTACTTAGTAGGTTTTGATGTTCGTTCTCAAGGATTGAATAAAGTTTTAAATTCTTCTAAACCATTAGATTTACAATGGGACTTAAAATCATATAGAAATGAAAAAAGTGTTTCTATAGAAAAGCGTTATGCGCAACTGGAATATGAATACGGAGATGAAAAATACAGTTCAGTAAGCCTTGGTACAGGAAAAGAAGATACTCCGGATAAAGTGAGTTTTGTGGCTTTTAAACAGCACTTTTTTACTGTAATTTTAGCAACTGATAGACCATTTGAAAAATCAAAATTACAATCTGACGATTTAGTAAAAGATGAAACAATAGATACTACTTTTATCAAGCAATTTAAAGCAACTGTTCCGTTGGCTTTTACAAATGGAGAAGTAGATTATAAAATGAGCTGGTATTTTGGGCCATCAGATTATAAAATTTTAAAATCATACGATAAAAATTTCGAAAAAATTATTCCATTAGGTTGGGGGATTTTTGGTTGGATCAATAAATGGATTTTTATTCCGTTGTTTGGATTTTTAAGTTCAACAATGGGATTGTCATTAGGAATTGCGATTATTATCTTTACGATTATCATCAAAATTGCGATGTCACCAATTACATACAAGTCTTTCTTGTCTCAGGCAAAAATGAAAGTGTTGCGTCCGGAGATTACAGAATTGGGAGAAAAATTCAAAAAAGACCCAATGAAGAAACAACAGGAAACGATGAAACTCTACAATAAAGCAGGAGTAAACCCAATGGCAGGATGTATTCCGGCATTGATTCAGCTTCCTTTTATGTATGCATCATTCCAGTTCTTCCCGTCAGCTTTTGAGTTAAGACAAAAAAGTTTCCTTTGGGCAGACGATTTATCATCATTTGATGCTGTGGTAAAATTACCATTCCACATTCCATTATACGGAGATCATATCAGTTTGTTCCCAATTTTGGCAGCAATTGCAATTTTCTTTTATATGAAAATGACTTCAGGAGATCAGCAAATGGCAGCGCCTCAGCAAGAAGGTATGCCGGATATGGCAAAAATGATGAAAATCATGATTTATGTTTCGCCGTTAATGATGTTAATTTTCTTCAATAGTTATGGTGCCGGTTTGAGTTTGTATAACTTTATCTCTAACTTAATTACAATTGGAATTATGTTTGTAATTAAAAACTACATTGTAGATACAGATAAAATTCACGCTCAGATTCAGGAGAATAAATTAAAAGAGCCTAAAAAACAAAGCAAGTTTCAACAACGCCTTCAGGAAGTGATGGAACAGCAGGAAGCGGCAAAAAAACAGAATAAAAAATAATAACATAGTTATAAAAAAAAATCTCGAGTCATCGGGATTTTTTTTTATCTAAAATATACTTTATAAGAGTCATTTTCGTTAAAGCTTAAAATTCAAATCAATGATTTATAGAAAAATATTAATTGGATTACTTTTTTTAAATGCTGTTCTGGTATCAGCACAGGATTTTAATAAATCAGATGCAGCCGGAAAAAAAGATGGCGTATGGAAAGGGATTTATGAAGTTTCTAAACGTCCGCGTTACGAAGGGACTTTTGATCATGGAAAAGAAACCGGTGTGTTTAAGTTTTTTGATGACACTAAAAAAGGAGATGTTATTGCCACTCGTGATTTTACCGCAAATGACGGTAGCTCGTATACTATTTTTTATGATCAGAGTAAGAATAAAGTCAGTGAAGGAAAAGAAATTGGGAAAGCCCGCGAAGGCGAATGGAAGTACTATCATAAAGCTTCGAAAGTCGTTATGACACTTGAAAATTATAAAAAAGGAAAGTTAGAAGGACTAAGAACCGTGTATTATCCGAACGCTAAAATCGCTGAGGAAATGAATTATATCAATGGTTCGAAAGAAGGGATATATAAAAAATACGGACAAAACGGAACTCTTTTAGAGCAAACGACTTATAAGAATAATGAATACAACGGGGATGCTGTTTTTTATGATGCCGATGGAGTTGTAGCTTCAAAAGGAAAGTTTGTAAACGGAAAAAAAGCAAATATGTGGCAATTTTACCTAAAAGGTAAATTGACCAAAGAAGTGAACATGAGTGATCCTAAAAGTAGTTATCAGGTTGATTCGAAACCGAAAACGCAATGAATTTTATAAGTCCGCTAAGCGGACTTTTTTTTATCATGATCCGAGCGATTGCGAACAGGTGACGTAATTTTACGAATTGGTAATTGATTACTACTGTGGGAAGAAAAATTAGTGAAATTTGTGGGAAACTATTTTTGATTTTCTAGTACTCTGATCAAATGGGTTTAAGCGAACTTTAGGGACGATTTTTTTGATTCTGGTTTTGCCTCTTTATTGATTATTAAAAAAGCAATCAATTTTATCTACTATGGCATTATATAAACTAATCAAAACTGTCACAATTATCAAAAATAGGACTTATCTTTGCACCCTTGTTAAAATATAAACGATTTAGAATGAAACGTGTAGTTGTTGGACTTTCCGGTGGAGTAGATTCGAGTGTTGCTGCTTATTTATTGCAACAGCAAGGATACGAAGTTATTGGCCTTTTTATGAAAAACTGGCATGATGACTCGGTTACTATTTCTAATGAATGTCCGTGGTTAGAAGATAGCAATGATGCATTATTAGTGGCTGAAAAACTCGGAATACCGTTTCAGACTGTCGATTTGAGTGAGGAATACAAGGAAAAAATCGTTGATTATATGTTCAACGAATACGAAAAAGGGAGAACTCCAAATCCTGACGTACTTTGTAACCGCGAAATCAAATTTGATGTTTTCATGAAAATTGCCTTAAGTCTTGGGGCTGATTATGTGGCAACAGGACACTATTGTCAAAAAAATGAAATTGAAGTTGATGGAAAGCCAGTGTATCAATTGATTGCCGGTGAAGACAACAATAAAGATCAATCGTATTTTTTATGTCAGTTGTCACAGGAGCAATTGGCGAAATCTTTATTCCCAATTGGGGCTTTAACAAAACCGGAGGTACGTGAAATCGCTGCTGAAATGGATTTGGTAACGGCTGAAAAGAAAGATTCTCAAGGATTATGTTTTATCGGAAAAGTACGTTTGCCGGAATTTCTGCAGCAAAAATTGCAGCCTAAAGAAGGTAGGATTGTACAGATTGATAAAAATGATCCAATTTATACTATCGAAAAACCTGTTGGAGTATCATTTGAAGAGGAATTAAAATCAGAGGCAAAAAAGCGTGATTATCTTCCAACAATGGGTAAAGTAGTAGGTAAACATCAGGGAGCACATTATTTTACGACAGGACAACGAAAAGGACTGAATGTAGGCGGAACAACAGATCCGTTATTTATTATTGCTACAGATGTTGAAACCAATACAATTTATACCGGTTTAACAAGTCTGCATCCTGGTTTGTTTAAAAAAGCATTGTTTGTTGAAAAATCTGAAGTACACTGGATTCGTACTGATATGACTTTAAAAGTTGGTGAAAGTATGGAAGTAATGGCGAGAATTCGTTACCGCCAGCCTTTGCAAAAAGCAACTTTACACCAATTTCAAGACGGAATGTACGTTCAGTTTGATGAACCGCAATCGGCAATAACAGACGGTCAGTTTGTAGCCTGGTATTTAGAGAACGAATTAGTTGGTTCGGGAGTAATTTCTTAGCTTTATACTTTTTACAAAGGTTTTGACTTTTGAAAAAGTAAACTATGAAGTGTTATTTTATGATTGTTTTGCTGGCGTTTTCTTCTGTGATGTTTTCGCAAGAAGATGCCTGGGTTTATTTTAAAGGCAAACCTAATGCACAAACATATTTTGATACTCCGTCACAGATGCTTTCCGTGCGTGCTTTAGAGCGCAGATCCAATCAAAATATTGCCTTAGATTTTACAGATGTTCCCGTAGAAAAAAAGTATGTAAGTCAGGTCAGACTGAGTGCAGGAATAACGATAATGGCACAGTCTAAATGGCTCAATGCACTTCATATTCGGGGAACGCAATCGAATATTTCCGCTCTAAAATCCTTATCATTTGTAGATAAAGTAGTTTTTGCCAATAAAACTTTGAATTCTACCTCTAAAAAGGTGATGAATAATGAGGTTTTAAAAACGGAGAAGCCACTTAAAAATAAGGCTGATTATGTGTATGGATCATCTGCCAATCAGGTTCAAATGCTTAACGGACAGGTTTTACATCAAAAGAATTATACAGGAACAGGTAAAATTATTGCCGTTTTAGATGCGGGTTTTCCTGGTGTAAATACTGCACAGCCGTTTAAAAAACTCATCGATAATCATCAGATTTTAGGCGGTTATGATTTTGTCAACAGAAACGACAATTTTTATACAGGTGACGATCACGGAACGATGGTACTTTCGACCATGGGCGCTTATACAGAAAATGCCCTTATAGGCACTGCTCCTGATGCTTCGTATTGTTTATTTATAACCGAATATGATCCTGCAGAGAATCCTGTAGAAGAATCGTATTGGGTTGAGGCAGCAGAAAAAGCAGACAGTTTAGGAGTCGATATTATCACATCGTCACTGGGTTATTTTGAATTTGATAATCCTGATTATACGCACACTTATAGCGATATGGATGGCGCAACAAATTTTATTTCGCGTGGTGCCGAAATTGCTTTTAGTAAAGGAATAATTGTAGTGGCTTCAGCAGGAAATGAAGGAAATACTGCCGAGCCTCATATTGGCGGACCAGCTGATGTCGTGTCAGTAATTACGGTAGGTTCTGTTACGTCTTCAAAAGTAAAATCGTCTAGTAGCTCAATTGGACCAAGTTTCGATAATCGAATAAAACCGGATGTTATGGCGCAAGGCGGTCCCGCAATGGTTTCGAATTCGGCAGGGAATATTGTAACAGCAAACGGAACTTCCTTTTCTTGTCCAATTATTGCCGGAATGATTGCCTGTTTGTGGCAGGCTTTTTCATTGAAAAGCAATAAAGAAATCAGGCAAATGGTACTTCAGTCTTCAGACAGATACACTGCTCCTGATAATAATTACGGTTATGGAATCCCTGATTTCGGATTGACTTTAGAGGCGGAGACTTTGAACTCTTCTTCCGTTTTTTTAGTATTTCCAAATCCTGCCCGGACAACCGTTTCATTTTTATTTGAGACAGCTTTAGCTTCCGTTTCAGTTTACTCCGTTTTAGGGCAAAAGCTGATAGAGAAACAAATTACGAAACAAAATCCAATTCTTTCTGTTGAAGGTTTAAAAAGCGGGCTCTATTTTTATACTTTTGAGGCCGATGGCTTGCACAAAACAGGAAAAATAATCAAACAATAATAGCATTTTTGAATGAATAAAATCACACAACTTTTTGATATAAAGTATCCAATTATTCAAGGCGGAATGATTTGGAATAGCGGTTACAAATTAGCTTCTGCTGTAAGTAATGCAGGAGGTTTAGGACTTATTGGCGCAGGATCGATGTATCCGGAAGTATTGCGGGAACATATTCAGAAATGTAAAAAAGCAACCAATAAACCTTTTGGGGTAAACATTCCGATGTTGTATCCCAATATCGAAGAAATCATGAATATTGTGATCGATGAAGGAGTGAAAATCGTTTTTACTTCGGCAGGAAATCCTAAAACATGGACTTCTTTTTTGAAAGAAAAAGGAATTACGGTGGTGCATGTGGTGAGCAGCAGTGTTTTTGCTCTAAAAGCACAAGAAGCGGGAGTCGATGCAATTGTGGCCGAAGGTTTTGAAGCTGGAGGACATAACGGACGTGATGAAACCACGACATTGACTTTGATCCCAATGGTAAAAGAAAAAATTAAAATCCCGATTATTGCTGCCGGCGGAATTGCAACGGGACGCGGAATGCTTGCTGCTATGATTTTAGGTGCAGATGGTGTTCAGGTTGGAAGCCGTTTTGCTGCATCTTTAGAATCATCTTCTCATGATAATTTCAAACAAAAAATCATTGCTGTAAAAGAAGGCGATACGCAATTGACATTAAAAGAATTGGCACCGGTGCGCCTGATTAAAAATAAGTTCTACAATGATGTTCAGGATTTGTACGAAAAATGCCCTTCAAAAGAGGGTTTAGTACAGCTTTTGGGCAGAGCAAGAGCTAAAAAAGGAATGTTTGAAGGAGATCTTGAAGAAGGGGAACTAGAAATAGGACAAATTGCAGGATTAATTCATGAAATTTTGCCCGTAAAGCAAATTGTTCAGGAAATGATCGCTGATTTTGAATTTGCTTGTCAGGAAAAGTCTAAATTTGAATTTTAATTATCTGCATCAAATAATATATGAATTCTCTACGTACCTACTTAATAGTATTTTTTTTAACGCTTGGTTTGCACCAAAGTTATAGTCAGACTTATCAATTTAAGACATCGGGTTTTAGTGTTTTAGAGAAAAATGAAAGAGGAAAATGGGGCGAATGGTCGAACCTTGATTCAGTCAAACTATCGGTAATTTTGGATACCAATAAACACAGAATTGTAGTGTACTCGCAGGAAATACAGCTTTTTAATATTGAGGATTATATCGAACGCGAAGAAAACGATACAGATATTGTGTATTCTTTTATGTGTAAAGACAATGACGGCAGAGAGTGCAAACTCTCTATCATTACCCGTAAAAAACAAGATTATCGCAAACAGCTTTATATTAATTACGACGATCATATTATTGTTTATAATATTTTTAGTGTTTAAATAAACAGTACCGATACTAAGATTCACTCTTTACTAAACTCAAAAAAAATGAAAAAAATGCTTTGTCTGGCAGCTGTTTTATTAATGTCGTTTTCAACAATAAATGAAGAACCGGTTGAAAGGATAGGAGTAAAAGGACCGATCGAATTCAATAAAACAAAATTTTCTCTGGCATGGACGGCCCATCCAAAAGACAATTATTATGCCCAGGAATATCTTCCTAAAAATGAAACAGTAGAACATTTTAATCAATTACTTACGATTCATGTTTTTGTAACGGATCTTTCTGTTGATGATGCAATAAGTCAAAAAGTAAGTGAACTCAACAAAAGAAAAGAAACGGATAAAGTGAGCAATTTTAGTGTGATAAAAAGTCCGGACGGAAAAGAAAGTATTTTAGATTGCTTATTAAGTTCAGGAAAAAACGATAAAATTGATATAGTAGAATTTATAGTTTATCGCTACAAACAGATAGAATTAAAAAACAATAAAAAAGCATTGCTTATTTATGCCTATTCAAAAAGAAGTTATGATGATAAAATAACATCCTTTCTTAAAAACTTGAAAAACGACAGAACAGATTTGTTAAATGTAATGACATCACAAGAGTTACCCAAAATAACAATTAAGGAATAATAGTAACAAAACCCCAACGGTTTAACCAAACCTGTCGGGTTTGCTAAAAAAAACTTACTTAATATCCTGGAGAGATGATAATACCCGGTTTTCGACTAAGACAATTTTAAAAAACGGCATAAATTTGAATAACGAAATTTAAATAATATTTTGATATTAATATAAAAGATAAGACGTTATGATTTGGAGTAATTTGTTAATAGGACTTTATATATTGATCTTGCTATACAATGGATATTCGTGGTATAAGTACAGCGAAAATGCTTCTAAAGATCAAAAAAAGAAAGAAGGTTGGATCAACTATTATCGACTTGCTACAATCTTTATTTTGATACTGTTGTTTCAGAAAATAGGTATATAAAAGGAGAATAAAGTTTCAAAATATAAACCCAACAGTTTTTTAAACCTGTTGGGTTTGGTATATGAAATCTTAGAACCTTAGCATCTCAGAACCTTAGTAACTCTAAGAAATATCTTTAATAAAATCATCATACTCCAGATAAAACATTTCTAAAGCATTCATTTTTTCGAAAAAGAAATCAAAAATAGTATCCCAATTATTGCGGTTGCTAAAACCTACACCTGTTATTTCGATCCAGATTCTACTAATTGTTTTGCCACTTTCGAGCGTATAGTTTTTTTCGAAAACAAGATCTTTGATAAATTCCTCTTCCAGAATATTTTTTAAAGCTTCCAGTTTTTCAAAATAAGCATTTCGTTTTTCATCGCTTCTTTGTTCAATATCGACTAAAACCTGTGCTTTTTTATTGTCGACATAAAATTTAAAAGAGAAATCCTTGATCTTCGTATCATAAAGCACCCATTTACGTGGATATTTTTCGGCGAAAGCCACCCAAAATTCTCTTTTTATTTTTTGTGATTCTTCTTTGCTGTACATTTTTATGGGTTTGGTTTTAGAAAGCTTGTAGAAACGCGTTTTCTAAACTATATTTATATTTTATTTGAAAATACAAAAATAAACTTTGAATATGGATTTTCAAGATTTTTTGCAATATGTTCCTGATTTAATTCCGGTTGAACTACCGGCATTTGCATCGCACATGAAAATGGCTCCAAAAGAACGCATGGAATCCTTGAAAAATCTGGATTTGAAACAGCAGAATCCCAGAATTGCTGCTGTTATGATGTTGTTTTATCCAAAAGACGGAAAAGTTCATTTGGTTTTAATTGTCAGGAACGCTTACAACGGCGTTCATTCGGCTCAAATTGCTTTTCCCGGTGGCAAGTATGAAACTACAGATGCGGATTATGAGGAAACAGCGCTGCGGGAAACACATGAAGAAGTAGGTGTTGCTCCGGAAAAAATAGAAGTGATCAAACAATTTACCCCAATGTACATTCCGCCAAGTAACTTTTTGGTGCATCCATATTTAGGAATTTCAAAAGAAGAACTTTCGTTTTATCCGGATATCAGAGAAGTAGCCGATATAATAGAATTGCCGCTTTCTGTTTTTTTAAACGATGAAATCATTATCGAAGCCACATTGTCAACTTCTTACGCTAATAATGTTTCAGTTCCTGCATTTAATATTCAAAATCATATTGTTTGGGGAGCAACCGCAATGATTTTAAGTGAACTGAGAGATGTTTTGAAAATAACTTTTGACGGAAAATCATAAAATCAAAAAAATAACAATTTGATATTCATGATACTATCAATTTATTTGCGAAATTGCTTTATAGTACAGCTAAAAGAATAATTTTTGTATGTTTGCGTGATAACAAAAAAACACAATACACAGCTATGGGATTGTTTAAACGAAATCCTTTCGGACATATATTATTCATCAAGAAATGGTTAATCCGTATTTTGGGTTCCATGACTCATAGAAGATACAGGGGTTTTAACGATTTGCAGATCGAAGGATCTGAAATTATTAAGACGCTTCCGGATACGAATGTTTTGTTTATATCCAATCATCAGACTTATTTTGCAGATGTTGTTGCCATGTTTCACGTGTTTAACGCAAGTTTAAGCGGACGTCAGGATACTATTAAGAATATTGGTTATCTGTGGCAGCCAAAGATGAATATTTATTATGTTGCGGCCAAAGAAACCATGCAGGCAGGTTTGTTGCCAAGAATTTTAGCTTATGTTGGAGCAATTACGGTCGAAAGAACCTGGCGTGCAAAAGGTGTTGATGTTACAGAAAAAAGAGATGTTAACCCAAATGATACTGAAAATATTAGAATTGCCCTTGAAGACGGTTGGGTAATTACGTTTCCTCAGGGAACGACAAAATCGTTTAAACCGGTTCGTAAAGGAACAGCACATATCATTAAACAGCACAAACCCATTGTAATCCCGATTGTTATTGACGGTTTCCGCCGTTCGTTTGATAAAAAAGGATTACGAATGAAGAAAAAAGGAATTCTACAGTCTTTTATCATCAAAGAACCTCTTGATATTGACTATGAAAACGATACAATCGAACAAATCGTTGAAAAAGTAGAATATGCTATAGAGCAGCATCCATCATTCCTGAAAGTTATTCCCGCCGAAGAAATCAAAGTAGAGGAAGAACTTAATGAAATGAGAAGATGGAGTTATAAGGCATCAGAAGAAAATTAGACTTTAAAAAAGTTGTTTTAGTTTTCCGGTTTTTAATTGAGATGGAAAAAAACTTTGAACCTGTGCCACTCTTCAACTTACATTATTTAAATATCTATCTTTTTCAACTCCTTATAGTTTGCATATAATCTACGTAATAAAGTTCCGTAGAGCAGTCTGTAAAAGCACCAGAATATCCCGAAGAAGCCTAGTATTATCAGAATTAAAATCCCTGCAGATACCAGCATTGTTTTTCCGTTGGCAGCTAATTTTTCTCTCAAAAATGCCATGTCAGGATTGTAAACAAAGCCAACAAAGAAGCTCAATATAGTCGAGACAATGATCATCCCCAAATTATACCATACATAATACTGTACCGTTTTTCTGGTTTTTAAAATTGCACCCATTAAAGATTTTGTTGCTACAGTAGTAGAAATAGTTCTGTAGTTTTTATAAAAAACAAAAATAAAAATTAATACAATAATATAATTGATATAGGTTAGGTACTCCAGAATCAATACAATTTCAGGATGGTTCATTCTTTTTAAAACATCATCCGTATTAATGAATAAATTAGAAAATGTCCAGAGTAAAACTTCCAAAATGCTAATAATCAAAATCCACCTTACGATAGAAGAAGATTTTTTATGTATCATTTTATAGATGTCCTTTTCAGAAATTTGTTCAAAAGAATTTTCGTTCTTTTTCCAGTCTTTTTTTAGTAAATCCAGTTCTTTCATAATAATTTTTAAGGATTTAGTATTTTTTTAAGTTTCCCTTTAATTCTGTTCATTTTCACACGTGCATTCACTTCACTGATTCCTAAGGTTTCAGCTATTTCCTGATAATCTTTGTCTTCTAAATACATAAAAACTAATGCTTTTTCGATGTCATTAAGCTGATAAACTGCTTTGTACATCAATTTAATCTGTTCTTCTTCTTCATAATTGTAATCAACATCTTTTACAAAATGCTGATGACTTTCATACTCAACGGTTGATATGGTTCTTTTGGTTTTTCGGTATAAGGTGATCGCAGTATTTAAAGCGACACGATATGTCCAGGTCGAAAATTTACTATCGCCCCGAAATTTAGGATAAGCTTTCCATAACTGAATGGTAATTTCCTGAAACAAGTCTTTGTGAGCATCTTCGCCAGCAGTATATAATCTACAAATCTTGTGGATTATATTCTGATTTGCCTGCAATTGCACAACAAATGACTGTTCTAGATTTTCGCTCATAATCTGTTAGTAGTGCTGAAATCACTTTTGTTACAATAATTTTTAATTTTTTTAAGCTCCCGATAGCTATCACGGTAATTTTTTTAAAGATTTTCCAGCTTTCAAAAATTTAATTAGGGATTAATTCTTTTATCCCGATAGCTATCGGGAGCGGCAGAAAAATATCGGTGTAAATCCATTTAACCCGTTATATCCCTGATTAATTTTTATAATTCCCGCGTTTTGTAATAATTCACCATGAGGTCTACAAATTTGCTATATCCTTCCATACCATCTTTTTGATTATTTGTTTTTAAGAAATTATCATAAAAAACGTGGAATCCTTTATCTATAAAAGTATCATATTGTTTCCAGAAATCCTGACTTTCCTGGTAATTTTTCAGAATACCAATATGCACGGTGCTCTTTAGTTTTTTGAATGTTTTTTCGTCTTTTGCCTGCCAGATTCCCAAACAATAGCGAAGTGCAAAGCTATATCCGGAATACTGATAATATAAATTTTGATTTCTGACAGAAGCGAGAACACCAATAAAATTACATTCACTTTCGCTGGCATAACCCATTTGGTGTGCCATTTCGTGACAGCTCGTAACAGGGAAATTGTACATTGGCAATAAATCATTTACCTGGGCTTCATTCGTAAACGGATTCAAATAACCGCCAAAACCCATATAGGTAAGAGGGAGGCTGAAAAGTGATTTCTTGATGCTTGGGATTTCGTATTTAAAATAAGGATATTCAATTGCCAGATTTTCATAACCGCTTAAATTCATTTGGAAAGCCTGATTTTGAGAATACGGAAAAACGATTTTAGCGCTGTCTTTTTTAGTTATCTGAAACTGAATTTCGTTTGTTTTGGCAATAAGTTTTTTTGTAAAAGCGAGTAATTCAGCGTCAGTATATTCTCTTTGAATTTTCATTTTTTCAAAAAGAGGTTCTCTGTAATAGTTCAGTGCCCAAAGCAAATGGAAGAAAAAGTAAAATATAGCAAGCACACTAAGAGCCTGAAGAAGATTATCTTTCCATTGTGTTTTCCATGTTTTTCTCGTTTTCCAAATCCATCGAATCAGGAACAAAATCAAAACAGAATAGAGGCAATCGCCAATTGAAAACGGAATTTTGCCGAAAACGATTCTTGAAAAATGAGAGATCTTTAGATATAGTCCGTTGCTGTAAAAGCTTTCTATGAATTCCGGAAAATAGGGAAGAATCTTTAAAAGAATGATTTGTAGAAGAAAAAATAAAGGTAAGATGTATTTTGATTTCACAATTTTAATTTTGGAAAGGTAAATATAAATACAATTAAAAAAAGTGAGCTACGAATTTCGCGAACTTTCATTAATTTTTAGTTTATAATTTTACAAAACAGAATAGCATTTGTGAAATTGTATTTTAATTTCATTAAGATTAGTGCTAATTCGTGAAATTCGTGGCGAAAAAAAATATAAACTTTGTAACTTTGAAGTTCTTAATTGTTAAACTTCAAACAAAATATAATGAGTCAAGAAATAAGAAATCTGGAGCCTAAAGTGCTATGGAATAAGTTTGCCGATTTAAATGCAGTTCCTCGTCCTTCAAAGAAAGAAGAACGTGTGATCGAGTTTATGAAAAACTTTGGAAACAGCTTAGGTTTAGAAACTTTTGAAGACGATATTCGAAATGTAATTATCAGAAAACCGGCAACTCCGGGAATGGAAAACCGTAAAGCAATTGTTATGCAGGGACATCTTGATATGGTGCACCAAAAAAATGCAGATACTGTTTTTGATTTTGATACCCAGGGAATTGATATGTATGTTGATGGTGACTGGGTTCGCGCTCGCGGAACAACACTTGGTGCAGACAACGGGTTAGGAGTAGCGACAATTATGGCTATTTTAGAAAGTAAAGACATTCCGCATCCTGCGATCGAGGCTTTGTTTACAATTGATGAGGAAACCGGAATGACCGGAGCTTTAAACTTAAAAGGAGGAATTCTTCAGGGACAGATTCTGTTGAATTTAGATACAGAAGAAGATGATGAAATTGATATTGGTTGCGCTGGAGGAATTGATGTAACGGCTACGAGAAGCTATCATGAAGAAGAAGTTCCGGAAGGATCTGTAGGGCATATTATTACCGTAAAAGGGTTAAATGGTGGTCATTCAGGAATGGATATTCATAAAGGTTTAGGGAATGCGAATAAAATCATGAACCGTTTGTTGTTTGATGCTTTTGAAAACTTTGGTTTGCAGGTAGCAGAAATTAATGGAGGAAGTTTACGAAATGCGATTCCAAGAGAAAGTGTTGCAAAAGTAATTATTTCTGAAATGTTTGATGAGGCGTATATTTTTGATATGCAGGAAATCATCAATGATATTAAAACAGAATATAAAACAACGGAACCTAATTTATCTATTGAGATCGTAAAATGCGATACGCCATCAAAAGTAATGGATTTAGGTGTTCAGGAAGGAATTATTCGTGCTATTTATGCTGCTCATAACGGTGTTTACAGGATGAGTGCTGATATGGCTGATTTGGTTGAAACTTCGAATAATATTGCAAGGGTTATCATAAAAGACGGAGAAATATCTATTGGATGCTTAACACGTTCTTCTGTAGAAACTTCAAAATTTGATTTAGCGAATGCGTTGCGTTCTGCTTTTGAATTGGTAGGTTGCGAAGTAGAGCTTTCGGGGTCATATCCGGGATGGACGCCAAATGTAAATTCTGAAATATTAGATACTTTGGTTGGTATTTATGAAAAACAAAATAACGAAAAGCCTAAAGTTGTGGCTTGTCACGCTGGTTTGGAATGTGGGATCCTTGGAACAAATTATCCTGAAATGGATATGATTTCTTTTGGACCAACAATTCACGGTGCGCACTCTCCGGATGAAAGAGCGAGTATCTCTTCAGCTCAGAAATATTGGAAATTTGTATTAGAAATTCTGTCTAATATTCCAGTTAAATAAATAGTATTTAAGTGTTCAGTTTTTTAGTAGTCAGTAATTGCTGCAAACTAAAAAGCTGAACACTTTTTATCACTCAGTAAATCTGAATACTAAAAAACTGATCACTGACCACTTTTTTTAGTCTCTTTTAGGAGTGTTTTTCTTTTCTCTCTTTTCTTCTTTCTTTTCTTTAGCCGTTTTTAACGGTTCTTTTTTTGCTGTTTTTTTAGCATCCTGACTCTTTGCCATAATATTCCGATTTAGATAGTTAACATATTTTTAAAGTAAATATAGGTTCTATTTTTGGGTTTAAACTAATTATTTTGCTGATATATCTCAATTGAATCTTTTTCAAGTCTTGTTTTTAGCCACATTTTCATTTTTTGTCTCGTATCGACGTCAACTTTTTTCTTGCTTTGAAAAAGGATAACAGGGATTATTTTTGATTTGTTAGTTTCGTTTTCCGTGGTGTAATTTCCAATAGTAAGAGTTGTAATAGTGGGGAAAAGTATTTTAGCTTCGTTACTAATCTGATTGTTATTGAATTGATATTGGGCTAGTTGATTTCGTAAATTATTAATTAAAATATCCTTTTGATCTACGACACTCTGATTATTGTTGATCTGATTCATGATGTCTTTTCTTAAATTTACAGTATCCTGCCTGATGATTAGTTTTGTGTTTGGAAGATTATAATTGACGAGTTTTTTATTAAGATTTATGATTTCGGTATCATCGAATTTTTTGGCTAAAAAAGCCAGTTCAATTCTTTTTGGATCGGTATTGTATTTTATTTTTTTATAAATAATGGGATAATCTTTATCAAGAAATTCTTTCTGAATGAACACTTCAGTTCTTGAATTATAACTTTTTTGAACGTATAACTGATAGGCAAAATAAATACTGGGAACAATTAAAAGTAAAATTAGAATGGTTATTCCGTATTTAACGCGTTTTTGATGTCTTACATCTAATTGCTGCGTAATAGGGTAATTTAGATATTTTACAATAACAAAAGTAGCGATACAAATAAAGACGCAGTTAATAGTATAGAGATACATGGCGCCAAAAAAGTAGAGATAATTACCAAGTGCTAAACCATAACCTGCTGTACAAAGCGGCGGCATCAAAGCGGTTGCTATAGCTACTCCGGGAATAGGATTTCCTTTTTCTACACGCGTTACTGCAATCACACCAACGAGACCTCCAAAAAAGGCAATTAAGATATCGTAAATGTTGGGAGAGGTTCTGGCTAATAATTCTGATTGGGCTTCTTTAAAAGGGCTAATATAGAAATATATTGCAGAGGTGGCTAAACTAACTACGGTTGCAATGACTAAGTTTTTTAAAGATTTCTTTAAAAGTTCAAAATCATACATGCCCAACCCAAAACCGGCACCCACTATTGGTCCCATCAAAGGGGAAATTAGCATAGCCCCAATAATCACGGCTGTTGAGTTTACATTTAAACCTACAGAAGCAATAATAATAGCACATGCCAAAATCCAAATATTTGAGCCTTTAAAGGATATGGCGCTTGTTATGTTTTCAATTACCGATTTTTTATTTTCTTCGCCTTTATGAAGATCAATAAAATTTAAAACTTTTTTAGTTATATCTGTCATGGCTAAAGGATAAGATTATCGTTTTTAGTAAAATTTATAGGAATAACAATGTCTAATTTAGTCAAAAAAAAGGACTAAACCTTTTGTTTATTAGGTAAAGGATTATAAATCTCAGTAAAATGGTGTTGCTTTAGTTTTAGAAGATAAAAAAATCCCCAATCTTAAGAATTGGGGATTTAGGTGTTTATTTTAAGTGTAAAACTAATTACGTTTTAGAACTTTATATTGTTCGTAACAGCCATTAATTGCATCCATAATCTGTAAATCATTTGCAGATTGTATAAAGGATTCCGAATAGTTGCAACGCTGAAGAATTTCAGGAATTTCATCTTTGCTAATGCCTAAAAGTACGGAGACAGTTTCACGATCATATTTAGATTCAAGGAGATTTCGAACAGTATCGTCCTTCCTCATTTCTTTTAGTTTCTTAAGTTCTTTTGCATTTTTTCCAAAGAAACCATAGAGTACATCGGCAGGATTAAAAATAGATCCAAGTACTTTTCCAAAAGCATTTGGAGAATATTCACCGGCTTCATAGCCTTGCGTAAGACCAGAAATACTGTAACGATAGTTTTCTTTAGTAGGAATTAATTTTGAATCAACTTCAAGATAACCTGTTAAATTAAAAGGGGCAATCACTACTTCTTCAAGAGCAATTGCTTTTTCAGTAAGCTGTATTCTGGTTACTTTATTTTTTATCCAGTCATTTGTTACTCTGATTCTTAAGGATTGAAATCCTAAAATAGAAAAGTGGATGGTATCGTTAAGCTGAACATCGATCTCAAAATATCCTTTGGCATCGGATTTTGCACCACGTACTTTGTTGGTGTTGATAATATTTACATTAGAAAGGGCTTGTTTGGTGTTATCGTTAATGATATAACCCGAAACTCTTTGTGGTGCTGTAGACTCAACGTCTTGTGCAAAACCAACGGCTGATAATAGTGTAAAAAAGAAAACTGCGAAATATTTCATATCCTGATTTAAAGCACTAAAAGTACTAAATAGGGATTAAATATTTCGCAGTCTTCGAATATAATTATCAGAAAATTAACAAAGCAAGAGGTGTTACTTTAGTATTCAGCTAAAAAGGAGCAAGGAGGTATAAACTAAGTGGTTTGAATTATAAGAAGCATCAATTCACAGGAAGATTCTGAATATAAAAAAAATCCCAAATTCCAATTATGTCTGGAATTTGGGATTTTGTATTTTAAGATATTGACTTATTAGTCTCTTCTTGGTCTTCTTGGTCTTGGTGAATCACCAAAGCTTTCAGAACGTCTTGGAGCTCTGTCTGAACCTCCTTCAGTTCTTGGAGTTGCGCTTCTGAAACCGCCTTCTCTTTTTGGAGCAGATGAATTTCTGTCGCTTCTGAAACCACCTTCTCTAGGAGCAGCGTTTCTGTCGCTTCTGAAACCTCCGCCACCAGAACCTTCACGTCTTGGTCCGAAACTTCCACCGCCGGAACCTTCTCTTCTTGGTCCGCCAGAACTTCTTCCGCCACCAGAACGTCCGTTATGGTCACGTCTTCCGCCACCATCATTTTTAGAAATTTCAACATTAATACGACGTCCTTCTAATTGTACGTTGTTTAATACTTCCATTACTTTGTCAGTATGCTCAGGATCAGTGTTAAAGAAAGAGAAACCTTCTTTTACATCTACCTTGAAAACATCATCACGACCTAAGTCTAATGTTTCTTTCAGGTAATCTTTAAGTGTCATCCAATCGAAGTTATCTCTTGAACCTATGTTTACAAAATAACGAACTGCTCCGTTGTTATTGAATTCTCTTGGTTCAGAATCACTTCTTTCGCGTCTTTCTCCGGCTTGAGATGAAATATCTCTGTTCTTTTTGTAGTAAGCAATAAAACGGTTAAATTCTACTGAAACCATTTTCTTGATCAACTCTTCTTTAGATAAACCTTCAAGAACATTGTTGATTGCTGGTAAATAGTTGTCAATTTCGTGATCAACTTCAGTATCTTTAATTTTGTTAGCTAAGTGCAATAATTGAATTTCGCAGATTTCGATTCCGGAAGGAATAGTTTTTTCTTCGAATTTTTGTTTGATGATTCTTTCGATAGAAGAAATTTTACGCAACTCACTTTTTGTAACAATTACAATCGAAGTTCCTAATTTTCCAGCTCTACCTGTACGTCCTGAACGGTGATTGTAAGTTTCAATTTCGTCAGGAAGTTGGTAATTTACTACGTGAGTAATATTATCAACATCAATACCACGTGCAGCAACGTCAGTAGCAACAAGCATCTGAATTTGTCTTCCACGGAAAGATTTCATTACACCATCACGTTGTGCCTGAGATAAATCTCCGTGCAATGCAGCAGCGCTGTATCCATCTTCAACTAATTTTTCTGCTACAGCTTGTGTATCTCTTTTAGTACGACAGAAAACCACAGAGAAAATATCTGGATTTGCATCGGCTAAACGTTTCAAAGCTTCGTAACGGTCACGTGCATTTACTAAGTAAAACTCGTGAGAAACTGTTGCAGAACCTGAGTTCTTAGCTCCAACAGTAATTTCAACCGGATCGCTCATAAATTGTTTTGCAATTCTGGCAACCTCTTGTGGCATAGTTGCAGAGAACAACCATGTGTTTTTTTGATCTGGAGTATCTGATAAAATAGATACGATGTCTTCATAGAATCCCATGTTCAACATCTCATCAGCCTCATCAAGAATACAGTAATCTATATTTTTAATGTTTACTAAACCTCTGTTGATCATGTCTTGCATTCTCCCCGGAGTAGCCACAATAATTTGTGCCCCTCTCTTAATGTCCCTAGCTTGCTCTGTAATACTAGCCCCGCCGTAAACTGCTACCACATTAATACCTTTCTCGTATTTTGAGTAGTTTTTAAGTTCGTTGGTAATCTGTAAACAAAGTTCTCGTGTTGGCGATAAAACTAATGCTTGTGTATTCCTGTTGTCAGCATCAATTTTTTGAATTAGCGGAAAACCGAAAGCTGCCGTTTTCCCTGTCCCTGTCTGAGCCAACGCAACCATATCTGTGTCTTTTTCTAATAATAGGGGAATCGCCTTTTCCTGTACCTCTGACGGATTTTCAAATCCTAGATCTAAAATCGCCTTCAGTAACGATTCATTCAATCCTAATTGTTCAAATTTATTCATATGTATTTTTAAAATAGGGTGCAAAATTACTGTTAATTATTCAGATAAACTAATGCTATTTTAAGAATTATGTATTTGTTATGATTTGATTATCAAAAAGTTATGTTTAGTGTAGCATGTTTTTTTTCTGACAATCCGGAAAATTCAGGAAAAATACGTCGTGAATTATAAATTTTGGGCTCTAAAATGTTGTATTCTAAACAATTATTTTCCTGCATTCAGAAAATCAATTAGTTGGTGGGTTGCTTTTGCCCGATGACTTATCTTATTTTTAATGTCTGAGGCCAGTTCTGCAAAAGTCTCAGTATAATTTTCAGGTTGAAAAACGGGGTCGTAACCAAAGCCCTGATTCCCCGTTTTTTCAAAAATAATGTTTCCTTTTGCGATTCCGGTAAACAAATGCTGTTTTCCTTTTAAATTTAATGCAATAACAGTCTTAAACTGAGCGCTGCGATCTTCTTTATCTGATAAAGCCTCCAGAAGCTTGTTCATATTGTCATCAGCATTGCGCTGTTCTCCCGCATATCTGGCTGAATATACACCAGGTTCTCCGTTTAAAGCGGTAACTTCTAAACCGGTATCATCAGCAAAACAGTCATATCCATATTTTTCCGTGACGTAATTCGCTTTCAAAATAGCATTTCCTTCAATAGTATTCGCCGTTTCAGGAATTTCTTCATGGCAGCCAATGTCTTCCAGGCTTAATAATTGTATCGATCCGTTTAAGATACCTTGAATTTCTTTGATCTTATTAAGGTTGTTTGAAGCGAAAACCAGTTGCATGAAAATATATTTTATAGGTTGTTGATATCTAAACACAAATTTAGAATTCTTATATTTGATATGTGACGAAAAATTAAAATAAATGAAGATTTCTTTACTGTATAAAAAAATAACCCCTTTTGTCAGGCCTTACAGAAAAATGGTTATTGCGACTTTATTGCTTACTTTTTTAGGATCGTTTGCCGCTCAGGTAAATGCATTGATATTAAAATATACTGTAGATTCGATTAGTGATTTAATGGTAGCACACGAACCATTGTCAAAAGGCTTTCATTTATTAGGTATCATTAGTATTGTTTTGCTGTCTAAAGAACTGGTTTACTCTGTCGTGCAATTTGGACAAAAATTTTATGGAGAAAAGCTGCGAATATTCATAACCCGCGATATTTCGCAGGCAATAGTGGAAAAAATCCTAAGTTACCGAATGGAATTTTATACTTCTAATGAAAACGAAAGTGGAAAACTTCAAACCAGAATAGATTTAGGAATCAGCAGTTTAACAAGATTGGTTCAGAACTTTTTTATTGATATCCTGCCATTATTTGCAAATGCATTTGTGGCCCTGGCGATTATGTTTTATGCCAATGTATATGTGGGTTTGGTGAGTTTATGTATTATTCCGATTTATTTTTATATCAGTCAGTTACAAGCTACTAAGTTGAGTGGTTTCAGGAGACGGATGCGTAATTATCGTGAAACTAAAAATAACGGAATCATTAGTTTAATCGAATCTATCACGGTGATTAAATCTTTTGTTCGGGAACCTATGGAAGCAGATCGTCATAAGGATATTCAGTTTGAAATGACCGAAAATCAATTAGCAACCAGAAAAACCAGTTTTATTTTTGAAAGTGTAAAAGGTTTTGTGGAGCAAATAGGAGTAGTGATCATCATTATTCTAACGGCCTATTTTGTTCTTAATAATACTATGACAATTGGCGCAATCATGTTTCATATTATGTTGTTTAATAATGTATCTGCGCCAATCAGGCAATTGCATCGTATCTATGACGAAGTAAATGATGCCTTGATTTATTCTGAAGGATTTTTTGATATTCTGGAATCGGATAATGAAAAAGAGGTAAGCGGTGATTATATCCCTGACAAAATTGTGGGACTTATAGAAGTTAAAAATGTTGATTTTGTTTATCCAAACGGAACAAAGGCACTTTCTGATATTAATTTTACCATTAAACCAAACGAAACTACCGCTTTAGTAGGATTAAGCGGCGCGGGAAAAAGTACAATTATCAATTTGCTGGATAAGTTTTATTTGCCTTCATCCGGAAAAATATATCTGGATGGCGTAGATTTAAACGATTACAATACTGATTTTTTGCGAAAAAACATTGGACTGGTATTACAGAAGAATCATATTTTTAAAGGTACAATAGCCGAAAACATTTTGTACGGAAAACCAGATGCTTCACAATCTGAAATTATAGAGGCAGCCCAACAAGCTTATATTCATGAACAAGTAATTCAATTGCCTAAAGGTTACGATTCTGATGCGCATTTGCTTTCCGGCGGACAGCAGCAGCGAATTGCGATTGCAAGATTGTTTTTGAAAAATCCACCCATTATTTTTCTGGACGAACCTACCGCAAGCTTAGATGCCATAGCGACAGAACAGATTAAAAAGTCTCTCGATGCGATAAAAAAAGACAGAACTGTCATTATTATTTCACATAGTATTTCTCAGATTATTGATGCTGCAAACATAATAGTTTTAGAACAGGGAAGATGTGTCGAAAAAGGAACCCACGACGAATTGTACGATAATAAATCTGCCTATTACCAGATATTTACGGCAATGGCAAATAGCCTGAATCTTGATAAGATTACACAGACTCTTGATTAGTTAATTGTTGCCTTCGACGCGCTCTTTGTTAAAGTTTGAACTTTGTCAAAGACCAATTAAAATTTATGTTTTAAAAGCATTCTTTCAATCATAAAAGTAAGTGAAATCCCCAAAGTATAAGCCAGAATATCACTCCATAGAAAACCTTGCCCCAAAGTATACCTTCCTGCAAGGGTGTTTCTAAGTTCGTTGATCCAGATTGCCTGATAGAGTTGAGAAAATTCAATAGCATAGCAAATTAATAGCGAGGTTATCATAATCTGAATGCTTTTTTTCTCGATCAATAGTGTCCGAATAAAAACATACATCATAACAGCATAAAGAAAATCTCCTATATACAATGGGATGAGATCCGTTTTTCTGGACATGATTCCCATAAAAATAATCAGGAGAAGTAAAATAAAATAGTAAGGTCTGTATTTTTTCAAATTTTGATTTTTGACGGCATCATTAGTACTTTTTTAGGGATACAAAAATACAAAGATTCGGTTACGTCTGCTTTATTTTATAAATTTATCAATTGCGTAAAATTATAAATAATTTATCTGTCTAAAATTAAAATAACCACATGAATACAAGATTTGCAACTCTTATTTTTACCTTATTTCTATTAGGAAATATGGGTTATTCTCAAAAAAAGAACTCGTTTAACATCAAAAAACAACTCGAATATTGTGCGAGACAAGCTTCGAAAACTTTAAATGTAATTCCGGATGACGGAACATCGCCAAGAACCGTTCCTAATGGAAGCAAAGAATGGAAGTTTGTTGATTATAAAGACTGGACAAGCGGTTTTTGGCCTGGGGAGTTGTGGTATTTATATGAAGCAACAGGAGATAAAAAATGGGAAAAAGAAGCAGACAAATTCAGTAGGTTTTTAATTCCTCTGTCAGTTAGTAAAGCAAATGATCATGATTTAGGGTTTCAGATATTTAATAGTTTCGGAAATGGATACCGTTTGACAAAAAATCCAGGATACAAAGAGATTATTTTAAAAACCGCTGATACTTTGGCAACACTTTTTAATCCAAAAACAGGAACGATCCTGTCATGGCCTCATCATAAATATGAAGGTCATAATACAATCATTGATAATATGATGAATTTAGAACTGCTTTTTTGGGCTTCTAAAAATGGAGGGAATAAAAAGTTATATGAAATGGCCGTAAAACATGCCGAAACGACAATGAACAATCATTTTAGACCGGATCACAGTTCTTATCATGTTGTTATTTATGATAATGAAACAGGCAAAAAAATTAAAGGGATGACTGCGCAGGGTTATAGTGATGACAGTATGTGGGCAAGAGGCCAGGCGTGGGCAATATATGGTTATACAATGGTGTACAGAGAAACAAAAGATCCTCAATTTTTAGATTTTGCGCATAAACTGGCACGGGTATATTTAGACAGATTAACGACCGAAGATTTGATTCCGTATTGGGATTTTAATGCACCGGGAATTCCAAATGAACCAAGAGATGCTTCGGCTGCTGCAATAGTATCGTCGGCACTTATAGAGTTGAGTTCTTATACAAAAGAGGCAAAACTGAAAACGGAATATCTTATAAAGTCTAAAAAGATGATTGTTTCGCTTTCAGATCATTATCAAAGTCATGATGTGAATTCAGCTTTCCTGTTGCATTCAACCGGTCATAAACCTGGCGGAAGCGAAATAGATTGTGCTATAAATTACGCAGATTATTATTATCTTGAAGCGCTTTTAAGACTGCAAAAACTAAAAAACTAAAAGTTATGATAAAAAGAATCATCCAAATCTCCTGTACCGTCATTTTGGTACTGTTGATGTTAAGTTGTAAAAATGCAAAACAAAAACTTCAGGAATATGTAACGACCTATAATAGTACGGCTGCAAGTTTTAAAGCAGATGATGTTACGCTTACAACGGCCAGAGGTTATATCAATGACAATAAAATCGAATTGCGTTTTGAAACTAGTTTAGAACAAAATGAATCTAATAGAGTAAAAGCAAATACATCATTTCCAAAGCTGTTGAAAGAAATGATAGATGATAATAAACTTCCTAAAGAACTTGTAGAAGATGGGATTCAGTTTGATGCTTATTTTTTAGCTGATGACAATACTGTTCTCGTAAAAGAAATAATAAACAAAGAATCTGTAGGGGAGTTATTACAGCAATAATTGAAATTAATCACTATTGAAAGCCGCTTTAATTATTTTTAAAGCGGCTTTTTAAGTTGTATCAATGCATAAATCGGCTAGGAATCGTTCGTTCTTTTTAATCTGTTTTGTTATTTGTTTTCGGATAATTAATTTGTAATCAAATGATTGTAGTTTTTGTTTTTATGTTCTGAAGTTGTTTTTATTTAAAAAGTTCATTATGTTTGAGTTAAAAAATAACTATAAACATAAAAAATTATGAAAAAAATTACCCAAATCGCATTTTGTGTTATTGTTGTATTATTGCTGGTAAGTTGTAAAAATACCAAGCAAAAAATGCAGGAACACGTCAACATCTATAATATTTCTTCATCTATCAAAGGCAGCGGTATTACCAGCACCAGTTCCAAAGCATTTTTAAATGATAATAAAATCGAAATCAGAATTGAAACCAACCTGGAAGAAAATGAAGCGAATAAATTAACCTACAAAGATTCGTTTCCTGATTTATTGAAAGAAATGATTAAAAACGATCAAATTTCCAGAACGTTAATTGAAGAAGGAGTAAAGTTTGATGTTTATTTTTTAGCGTATAATAATGCTATTTTGGCTCAAAGGGTAGTGGATAAAGAAGAATTGGCAGTTTTAGAAAATACAGATGGTAGTAAAGAAGAAAAGGTAACCGCTGCGAAACTCTAATTGAAACTATATAGCAAATAAAAAAAGCCTCTTTGTATATTTCAAAGAGGCTTGCTTTTGTTTTTATCGTTTGGTAACGTTGGTTAAAATATCAGGGAAATAAGAATCTGACAGATGGCCAAATTCATCTCCGCGCATAAAGATATTAATATCAACATCAGAGAAACTCTTTTTACCTGCCGCTGCTAAAAGTTCATTGGCGGCGTGTAACGTATTTTTATGAAAGTGATATACACGATCTGATTTATCCGTAACCACAAGACCTTTCATCAGCATTTTGTTTTGAGTGGCAACTCCCGTAGGACATTCGTTATTATGGCAACGTAACGCCTGAATGCAGCCTAACGAAAACATAAATCCGCGGGCACTGTTACACATATCTGCACCCAACGCGATTGCATGTAGAATCGAATAACCGGAAATAATTTTTCCGCTTCCAATAATGCGTATTTTGTCGCGAATATTCAAGCCTATTAAAGTTTTATTTACAAATATCAAAGCAGGCTCAAAAGGCATCCCAACACCATCAGCAAATTCTAAAGGAGCAGCTCCTGTTCCGCCTTCGGCACCATCAACCGTAATAAAATCCGGATAAATGTCTTCGGCAATCATTTCGTGACAAATAGATTCAAATTCAGCTGTATTACCAATACATAATTTAAATCCAATAGGTTTTCCGTTTGATAACTGACGTAATTGTGCAATAAAATGAATCAGTCCTTTAGTATCTGAAAAAGCATGATGACCGGGAGGAGAAAGAATCATAGTATGTGGCTGAACTCCTCTGATTTTGGCAATTTGCTCCGTATTTTTAGCAGCCGGAAGTACACCTCCGTGACCTGGCTTCGCTCCTTGAGAAAGCTTAATCTCAATCATTTTAACGTTGGGAAGATTCGCTTTCTCGGAGAATTTCTCAGGGCTGAAATTTCCTTCGGCATCACGACAGCCAAAATATCCTGTACCAATTTGCCAGGTAATATCTCCGCCGCCTTCAAGATGATAATCCGTTAGACCACCTTCTCCTGTGTTTTGATAAAAGTTTCCTTTTTTCGCACCAATATTTATGGCACGAACGGCATTTTCGCTTAATGAGCCAAAACTCATGGCCGAAACATTAAATAAAGAAGCTAAGTAGGGTTGTTTGCAATCTTTTCCGCCAACAAGCACACGAGGTAAGTCCTCATTAACTTTTGCCGGGAAAATAGAATGTTTTACACCTTCGTAACTATCGTGATTTAGATTTTGCTGTGTTCCAAAAGGCGTATTAGAATCAATATTTTTGGCTCTTTGATAAACTAAAGAACGCTGATTTCTGGAAAAAGGACGTCCATCAGTAGATCTTTCGATAAAATACTGTTGAATTTCAGGTGCAATCATTTCAAATAAATACCTAAAATACCCCAGAACAGGAAAGTTTCTTAAAATAGCATGCTTTTTTTGAAGTGTATTATAAAAACCAACAACCAGCAATACCGGTATAATAATAACGAGTAAAAAACCACGTTCAGTTTTAAGATAGATGGCGAGAACAATTAGAAACAATAAGAATCCGTAGATAAAAAATTTTTTTCTCATGTTTGTAAAGATTTAAAAGGTAATAGTTTAATAATTAATTGAATCGCAGGCGTACATAAACATGTTTAATGCCTTTTTTATCAGATTCTCTTTCATCAATTTCAAGAATATCCGTTAGCGATTTTAGCATTGGTGTAAGCTTAGAAAAACCGTAATTTCTTGGGTCAAATTCAGGTTTTTTCTTTACAATAAGATTTCCAACATCACCAAGAAATGCCCAGCCATCATCGTCTTCGATGTCTTCGATAGTAGCTTCAATCAGTTCAATGGTTTGTTTGTCTATTTTATGTAATGCTTTTTCAGCAGGTTTTTCAATAACTTTTTTGGCATCAGTGGCAGAAGCTGCGACAGCTGTTTTAGGTTTTTTCTTTTGGATTGCTCCGTCTAAAACTTCAATATAAATAAATCGGTCACAGGCAACAATAAAAGAATTTGGCGTTTTCTTTTCGCCAATACCAATTACTTTCATACCGGATTCTCTTAGTCTGATGGCCAGACGGGTAAAATCACTATCACTCGAAACAATACAAAAACCATCCAGTTTGCCTGAATAAAGTAAATCCATGGCATCGATAATCAAAGCAGAATCTGAAGAATTTTTTCCTACCGTATAGCTGTATTGCTGAATAGGAGTAATCGCATGTTCCAGTAAAACAGCTTTCCATCCATTAGCATTAGGTTTCGTCCAGTCAGCGTAAATACGTTTTGTAGTGGGTGTGCCAAATTTTGTTATTTCTTCCATCATGCCTTTTACATTACTGTAAGGTACATTATCGGCATCAATAAGAACGGCTAGTTTGAGATCTTTTGAGTTGCTTAAAGCCATTATTCAGGTGTTAGAAAAATTAGTACTTCCAAAGGTAAAACTAAAATTGGTTTTTCGTAGAATTTGATCGGGAATAAGTGTTTTGTTTTTTATTAATTATTTTGGTTATAAATAAGGGTTTTGCTTATAAAATTAATTAAAGATAAATTTGTCTTTTATGATAAGCTTCACTACATTTGTATGGAATTAATGAATTAATATATGTTTTCAAAAGCGTGTGAATACGGAATTAGGGCTTCTATTTTTATTGCGACAAAATCTTCTAAAGGGATTAGGGTTGGGATAAAAGATGTTGCCAAAGAAATTGATTCTCCGGAACCGTTTACTGCCAAGATCATGCAAATTTTGACCAAGAATGGTATTATTCATTCGGCCAAAGGAGTAGGAGGCGGTTTTGAAGTTTCGAAAGAAGCCCTGAAAACAATAAAATTAATTCAGATTGTCGACGCTATCGATGGAGATAAAATATACAGAGGATGCGGTATTGGGCTTAAAGAATGCTCAGAAGAACATCCTTGTCCGGTGCATTTTGAGTTTAAAAAGATCAGGGGACTTCTTTTGGATATGCTTACCACCACCACTTTAGAACAGCTTGCTTTGGGAGTAAAATCAGGAGACTTTTTCCTGAAAGGAATAAATACAAACGATTAACATTTAAATAAATATCTTAAAAATGAATGCAAAAACCAAAATTTCGTTATTAATTCTAATGGGATTCTTAACAATAACTTCTTGCGGGAAAAAAGAAACTGCACCAGCTGAATCAACAGAAGTAAATGAAACTTCGACAGAAGGTGAAGCAGCTCCGGCAGCAGAAGAAAATGTATTAGTTATTGAAGGAAATGACCAAATGCAGTTTAATAAAAATGAACTAAAAGCTGTTGCAGGAAAACCAATTAAATTGACTTTAAAACACGTTGGTAAAATCCCTAAAGAGGCAATGGGGCATAACTTAGTTATTCTTCAGGAAGGAACTGATGAAGCAGCTTTTGCAGCAAAAGCGATCACGGCAAAAGACACAGATTATATTCCGGCTTCAGAAAAAACTTCAATTGTTGCCCATACTAAATTGTTGGGCGGGGGAGAAGAAGATACGATCGAATTTACAATTGATAAAAAAGGAACTTATAACTTTTTATGTACTTTCCCTGGTCACGTGGCTATGATGAAAGGTGTTTTGATTGTGGAATAAATATAAGAACTCCGAATCTCTTATAAAGGTTTGGAGTTTTTTTAAGAACTAATAAAAGATAAAAATGTCTTTTATTGTAAAAATATAAAATGAAAAGAGAAAAAAAACTATGGATCGTCTTTACTTTGGTCATGACGATCTCTTTTGCGGTGCTTGGTTATTATGGTTATGAAATTTACCAGCAGGCGCCGCCACTTCCTAAACAAATAATTTCAGATAGCGGCAAAGTAATTTTTTCTGATAATGAAATCAAAGACGGGCAAAACATCTGGCAAAGTATAGGAGGGCAGGAAGTGGGTTCTATTTGGGGACACGGTGCTTATGTTGCGCCGGACTGGACAGCAGATTGGCTGCATCGCGAAGCTGTGTTTATTCTGAACAAATATTCGAAAGAGGATTTTGGTAAAGAATTTAATGATTTAGATACCGAAAAACAAGCAGCATTAAAGATTCGTTTGCAAAAAGACGTAAGAACAAATCGTTATGACGAAAAATCACAAACACTTACTATTTCTGAAAACAGAGTTGCCGCAATTCAATATCTAAGTCAATATTATGAAGGGCTTTTTACCAATGATCCTAAATTTGATAAATTAAGAGAAGAGTATGCGATTCCTAAAAACTCGATAAAGGAAGCGGCAAGAATGCATAAAATGAATGCATTTTTCTTTTGGGCAACCTGGGCCACAGTCACCCAACGCCCGGATTCGGATATATCTTATACACACAACTGGCCATCAGATGAACTTGTAGGGAACAAGGCTACAAAAGAATTGCTTGCCTGGTCCGGCGTTAGTATTATTTTATTGATTTTTAGTATTGGAATTCTGGTCTTTTATCACGCAAAATCAGGCGAAGACGAAGCGTTTCCGCTTCCTGCAAAAGATCCTATAATCAATCAGGGAATGACACCATCGATGCACCTGATCAAAAAATATTTTTGGGTTGTGAGTTTATTGATGATTTTACAAATGGCTTTGGGAATCATTACTGCGCATTATGGTGTAGAAGGAAATGGATTATACGGTATTCCTATTGATCAGATTTTGCCCTACGCAGTGACGAGAACCTGGCATACCCAATTGGCAATTTTCTGGATCGCAACAGCCTGGCTGGCAACAGGATTGTATATTGCTCCGGCAGTTTCGGGTAAAGATCCTAAATTTCAGTGTTTTGGAGTCAACTTCTTGTTTATTGCTTTGTTGATTATCGTATTAGGATCAATGGCAGGACAATGGTTTGGTGTAATGCAAAAATTAAATCTGGTTCAAAACTTTTGGTTTGGACATCAGGGTTATGAATATGTAGATCTTGGGCGTTTCTGGCAGATATTCCTGTTAGTGGGATTGTTCTTATGGCTGGCGCTAATGATCCGACCATTAATTCCGGTTTTAAAGAAAAAAACAGAAGAGAAAAACCTAATCGTTTTATTCCTGATTTCCTGTACAGCCATCGCAATGTTTTATGGTGCGGGATTAATGTGGGGAAGACAAACCAATCTGGCCATAGCGGAATATTGGAGATGGTGGGTTGTTCATCTTTGGGTAGAAGGATTCTTTGAAGTATTTGCAACAGTTGTTATTGCATTTTTATTCGTTCGTTTGGGATTATTGAAAACGAAAACAGCAACTCTGAATGTGCTATTTGCCACTATTATCTTCATGTCCGGAGGTATTTTGGGAACTTTTCATCACTTGTATTTCTCCGGAACTCCAACGGCTATTATGGCATTAGGCGCTTCATTTAGTGCTTTGGAAGTTGTCCCGTTAACCTTAATTGGTTTTGAAGCCTATCAAAATTATAAATTGTCAAAATCAACACAATGGATATTAGATTATAAATGGCCAATTTACTTTATGATAGCAGTGGCATTTTGGAATTTCCTTGGAGCCGGAGTTTTCGGATTTATAATCAACCCGCCAATTGCCTTGTATTATGTACAAGGTCTAAACACAACGCCGCTTCACGCACACACTGCATTGTTTGGTGTTTACGGAATGTTAGGAATTGGCTTAATGCTTTTTGTTCTGAGAAGCCTGTACCGAAATATTACCTGGAACGAGAAATTGCTTAAAATCACTTTCTGGTCATTAAACATTGGTTTGTTTTTAATGGCGGTATTGAGTTTGCTGCCAATAGGAATCTGGCAGGCGATCGAAAGTATTGATCACGGAATGTGGTACGCACGTTCGTCAGAGCTAATGCAGCAGCCAGCAATGATTACGCTAAAATGGCTGCGCGCAATAGGAGATTCTATCTTTGGGATAGGAATTATTACTACAGCCTGGTTTGTCTTTGATTTGACATTAAAAAACAGAAGAAAATAATAAAAAAACAATAATTAAGTATCATGGAAAATTTACAAAATAAAACAATAGGAGCATTTGTAGCAGAGGATTTTAGAACTGCAGCCGTATTTTCAAAATATAAAATCGATTTTTGCTGTAAAGGGAACAGAACCATCGATGAAGTTTGCGAAAAGCAGGAAATTGATTCAAAGATCTTGCTTAAAAAAATTAAGGAAGCTTTGTCTGCGGAAAACAGCAACACAATCGATTTTAATTCATGGCCTTTAGATTTATTAGCAGATTATATCGAAAAAACGCATCACCGTTATGTAGAGGAAAAATCGGTTATCATTATGCAGTTTCTAAATAAACTTTGCAGTGTGCACGGTGCAAATCATCCCGAGCTGTTCAAAATAAACATGTTGTTTACTGAATGTGCAAGTGAATTGGCACAGCACATGAAAAAAGAGGAGCTGATGTTGTTTCCTTTCGTAAAAAAAATGGTAAAAGCCATAGATACAGAGGCTGCTTTGGTACAGCCTCCTTTTGGCACAGTTTCTAACCCAATTGCCATGATGATGCATGAGCATGATGCCGAAGGAGACCGCTTTCGCGAAATTGCAAGCCTGACCAATGATTATAAGGCTCCGGACGACGGATGTACAACTTATAAAGTAACGTTCCAGATGTTAAAAGAGTTTGAGGAGAACTTACATACCCATATTCATTTAGAGAATAATATTTTGTTTCCTAAAGCGGTGGTTTTGGAAAAAGAATTTGCTTAAATAAAATTGTATAATTAATGAAAGAATGCACCGATACATGAATTTACATCGGTGCATTTTTATTTCTGTAATTTGAATAATAATAGAGTTGTTTTGAACTACTTTTAATTTAAATAAAAATGAAATTGTTATCTGAAATGAGTTCTCAAAAAAGTTGGTTAATATGTTGTTTCTTTAATTTTTTGACAGCTTCACTTATTGGGTTGTTAATGCGTTTTGTTTATCTGTTTCCACTCGAAATAAATTATGGTTTTTTGCTTCATGCGCATTCTCATGTAGCGATGTTGGGTTGGGCATATTTGATGATTTATGTTTTAATTGTTCGCTTTTTTATACCAATAGAAAAAAGAAGAAAACCTGTTTACAATTGGTTGTTTTGGGGGACTCAATTTTCAGTTGTTGGTATGATGATTACTTTTCCTGTTCAGGGTTATGCCTTATTTTCAATTATCTTTTCGACCATGCATATTGTATTGAGTTATGTTTTTTGCAGATTGGTCTGGAAAGATATCGCTAAGGAAAAAACTCCGGCAGCAATGCTCTTACGTACTTCGGTTTTATTTATGGTTTTCTCTACTTTTGGGGTTTGGTGTTTAGGTCCGGCGGTAAGTATGTTAGGAAAGCAAAGTATTTTTTATCAAATTGCGATTCAGTTTTTTCTGCACTTTCAGTTTAATGGCTGGTTTTTATTTGCAGTTTTAGCTTTATTTTTAAGACAATTTGAAGATAAAATCAATAAAAAATCATTTAGTATATTCTTCACTTTACTTATCATCGCCACATTTTTGACGATTGCATTTCCTGTAAGTTGGTTTGTTAAATGTAATTTTCTAAGCTGGATTAACGCTTGTGGAGTGATTTTGCAGTTGATTGCTTTTGTCTTTTTTTACAAAATGCTCCAACCAGAATCAGGTCAGTTGAAAGCCGGTTTAGATACCACAGCCAAAATGGTTTATGGTTTAGCTTTATGCTCTTTGCTTATGAAAATTGGTGTGCAATTATTGGTTCTGATTCCTAATCTGGCCGAAGTTTCGCATCAGGTACGCAATTTTGTTATTGGCTTTATTCACTTAACATCTTTGGGAGTCATTACGGGATTTTTGTTGGGAGTGTTACTTCAGAATAAGTTGCTTTCGCACCAATCTCAGCTGCTTCGTACAGGAATAAAAAGCTTTATTTTTGGATTCATAGTGACAGAAATATTCTTGTTTCTTCAAGGTAGTTTTATTTATTTCAGAAACGAAGCTCTCTTTGGCTATCGCGAAGGGATTTTTGGCGCGAGTGTTCTTATTGTAGCTGGATTAAGTTTAATGACAGCTTCAATTATTAAGGAAAAAAGATAAGCTATTCTGTTTTTTTGTCACAGATTATTATGATTTTGCGATCCCTTGGATTAATTTTTCTATTGGATATAAAAACAAAAAACAAGAGTCGATGAATTAAAATCTTCCCTTGTTTTTTTACGAATTAATTAACCTGTTTAATCTTTTCGGCTTCGAGATTTATTCTGTCTACCGTTTTATCATTATTTACCCCCAAACCTTCTTGTTGGTAAATCAATTCTCCGTCTGGATTAAAAACACTTATAATATTAGAGTGTGAGAAATCTATAGGAGATATTTTTTTATAGTTAACGGCAAGGACTGCCGCAAATTCCCTTGTGTTTTCCTCTGTAGAGCGTAAGAAAATCCACGGATCATTTTCCATTTTATTAGCAATCGCAAATGCCTTTAATTTTTCAGGAGTATCTGTTTCAGGATCAATACTCACCAGAAGAAGTTTTACGTTTTTCTTCGTTTTTTTATTTAAGCGGGATTCTATATTTCTCATGTCCGCAACCAATCGCGGGCAGGCAGCTTTGCAAGTGGTGTAAATCATTACCATGACGAGAATATTTCCTTTCAGGCTTTTTAGTTCAATGTTTTTTCCATCTTGGGTTGTCCATTCTGAGGGTAAATTATAAATCGATAAATCGCTGATTGCTTTGTCTTTTTGGGCTAATGAATTGTCTTCTTTTTTAGAATCTTTGCAACTTTGTAAAGTAAGAAGAAGAATGAAAATTGCCATTATTGTTTTTTTCATTTTAAATGATTTTAAAATTATAATTGAGTTGCAGCAGCACATCTAAAACCGAGATTTCGGGTAGAATAATTCGCTTTAAGACTTCCTCTGAAAGCATATCGCATAAAAGCGGCGTAATCCATCAGGTCAGTTGCATTTACAGATGCACCACCGCAAAAAAGGTTTTTATCGTCGCTTTTGTCTTTTCTGGATTCTCCAGACAAAAAGATACTATTAAAGTCAGAAGTCCATTCCCATACCAATCCGTGCATATCATAAACGCCCCAGTAATTTTTGAACGTTTTGCCAATAGGATTTTCATAGGTTTTTGATTTCTCGTACCACGACAAAATGTATTTATTAAACTCAGTTTTTGTTCTGGCATCCTTCTTTTTTTCATCTGCCATCGCCACATATTCCCATTCATCCATTGTAGGCAAACGTTTTCCCTGACATTCACAATATTTCTTGGCGGCAAACCAGGAAACATTGGTTACAGGAGCTTTAGGATTTGAATTTCCAATATCAAAATCACTTTTCCAATAGGCCAGATAACTTTTGTCGGCAAAAATTCCTTTTATTTTAGATTTGCTATAGTTTGGGTTTTTTTTAAGGAAAGTCAAAAACTCAATATTTGTAACGGGATAAACATCTATAAAAAAAGATTTTACCACTACAGGCGTTTTTACTGTAGCCCCGTAAAGAGGGACAAATGAGCCCTCTTTTATCGGAGCCATTTTCGATTCTTGCGCTCTGACCATTCCCATGAGAGCCAAGAAAAGAATAATGAAAATGCTTTTTTGCATATTGCTTTGTGTTGTTATCTTTGTGCTTTTACCATTTCAGGAGTCACATCTGTTTTATTATTTCCCCAACTGTTATAGATATAGGTCATAACATTTGCGATCTCGTCATCAGATAAATTCTGACTTGGCATGACATTATTATATTTTTTGCCATTTACAGTTACCTCACCACTTAAACCATGCAGGATTGTTTTAATGGCTCGTTTAGGATCTGCATTAAGATAATCTGATTTTGCAAGAGGTGGGAACGTACTAGGGATTCCTTGTCCTTCTGATTGATGACAGGCAAAACAGGTTGTACCAAAAATCTCTTTTCCAATTTTTATTTTTTCAGTTACAGTTCTTTTTGGAATTGCCGTTTTAGCAGCTGTACTGTTTGGCATTTTTTGAATTGTTCCTCCTTCAGGCAGATAAATACCTTCCTGGATCGTTCCTGAATATACTTTTTTATTTTCAGGACCTTCTACTTTTAAGATTCCCAGTGCACCTTTATTAAAAGCTCTGAAAATAGAGTGGTCAACAATGATAAAATTACCGGGAGTTTCAACTTTAAAGTCTACTATAGAGGCTCCACCGGCAGGAATTAATGTCGTCTGAACGTTTTTATTCACCATACTTCCGCCTTCTACATGCACATTGTCGAATATTTCACCAATAACATGAAAAGAAGATACCAGGTTAGGGCCGCCATTACCAACAAATAAACGAACAGTTTCTCCCACTTTTGCGGTAAGTTCACCTCCGTTTGTCAGCGAACCCACTTTTCCGTTAAATACAACATAGTCAGGAGTTTCTTTTACGGCTTTATTCATATCAAAAGGCTGTAGTCCTTTCGCTCCATACTCACCCTGCGTATAGAAATCTCCCTGCATTACGTAGTATTCTTTGTCTACCGGAGGAAGTCCGCCTTCAGGCTCTACCAAAATTAAACCATACATTCCGTTTGCAATGTGCATTCCAACCGGAGCCGTCGCACAATGGTAAACATACAATCCGGGATTTATCACCTTAAAGCTAAAGACTTTTTCGTGACCGGGAGCGACTAATGAAGACGTTGCTCCACCTCCGGGACCAGTTACAGCATGTAAATCGATATTATGAGGTAATTTATTATCAGGATGGTTTTTTAAGTGAAATTCGACTTCATCACCAACACGTGTTCTGATAAAACTTCCCGGAACAGTCCCTCCAAATGTCCAATATGTATATTTTACACCATCAGTCATCGTTCCTTCCTGCTCTTTGATTTCCATATTAACCTTTAGTTTCATGGCAGGTCTGTTTCCAACCGGTTTGGGTACCATTGGCGGGGCAGTAAGCTCAGCTTCTTTTTCTCCATCAGTTACTATAGCGGTATAATCAGTTGATTCTTCTGCTTTTTTGCATGATGTAAACAACAGCATTGCAAAAAAGATACAGAAAACAGCTTTTAATTTTAGGGGCATTTTAGATGTCTTTTTCATAACAAGTTTGGTTTATTTTAGTTTTAAATCTTAATACAAATATAAAAGACAAAAAAGTCTTTTATTATGATAAAAGTCATATAACGAAATAAATTACAATTTAATTTTGTCTTGATATTTGAGTTTAATCTTGTTAAACTGAAGGGGTTGAAATAGGTATTATTTTTTAAAGATTGATATTCAGATTATTTTTCGATAAAAATAAATGGCAAACTGAATTTTAGAATAATAATCATTATTTTTGCACCCTGTATAAATTAAAATTATTACTTCAAAATATATTTATGGTAAAAGATTTATTCGAAAGAATTCAGAACAATAAAGGACCATTAGGAAAATGGGCTTCACAAGCTGAGGGATATTTTGTGTTCCCTAAATTAGAAGGAGAACTTGGTCCTAGAATGAAATTTGGTGGAAAAGATATTTTAAATTGGAGTTTGAATGACTATTTAGGTCTTGCAAATCACCCGGAAGTTCGTCAGGCAGATATTGATGCAGCAACTCAGTTTGGAGCAGCTTACCCAATGGGAGCCCGTATGATGTCAGGACACACGAAATACCACGAACAATTAGAAAATGAATTGGCGGAGTTCGTAATGAAACCAGCTGCTTATTTATTGAATTTTGGTTATCAGGGAATGGTGTCTATTATTGACGCTTTGGTGACTAAAAACGATATTATTGTTTATGATGTAGATTCTCATGCTTGTATTATTGATGGTGTTCGTTTGCACATGGGTAAACGTTTTACTTACAAACACAATGATCTTGAAAGTATGGAGAAAAACCTGCAACGTGCTACTAAAATGGCAACTGAAACAGGTGGCGGAATTTTATTTATTACTGAAGGTGTGTTTGGAATGCGAGGACAACAAGGTAAATTAAAAGAAATTGTTGCTTTAAAACAAAAATACAATTTCCGTTTATTAGTAGATGATGCACATGGTTTTGGTACTCTTGGTAAAACAGGAGCCGGAGCAGGTGAGGAGCAAGGAGTTCAGGACGATATTGATGTTTACTTCTCTACTTTTGCAAAATCAATGGCTAATATTGGAGCATTTGTAGCTGCAGATCAAGATATTATTGATTATTTGAAATATAACTTACGCTCTCAGATGTTTGCAAAAGCATTGCCAATGATTCAGACAATTGGTTCTTTGAAACGTCTTGAATTATTGCGTAATCACCCTGAATTGAAAGATAAACTTTGGGAAAATGTAAATGCGTTACAAAACGGATTACGTTCCAGAAACTTCAATATTGGAGATACAAATACTTGTGTAACACCAGTTTATTTACAAGGAAGTGTGCCGGAAGCAATGGTAATGGTAAACGATTTAAGAGAAAACTACGGTATTTTCTTATCGATTGTAATTTATCCGGTAATTCCAAAAGGTATTATTTTGTTAAGAATGATCCCGACAACTTCTCATACATTAGCTGATATTGATGAAACGTTAGTTGCATTTGAAGCCATTCGTGAAAAATTAGAAAACGGAACTTACAAAGAAATTGCAAGCAGAACTAAAGTTGATTTAGACGCTTAATTTCTTAATCATAGATTCCTAATATGGGAATTATATAAAAAAATCCATTCGTTATGCGAATGGATTTTTTTTATTTCCATTAAATTTATACTTGTAAATCACAGTAAAAAAGAAATAGTATGAAAAAAGTATTAGCAATAACAGTAATTGTTTTAGTTGTTTTTATTTCTTGTAAAAAAACAGCTCCGGTACCGGAAATTGTTCCAAACGATCCAAAAGAGGTTGAGGTTCTTGAGCCTTCAGGAGATCAGTGTTATTCATCAAGACTTAATGGTAATATAGTAGCGTTGAGTTTTAATGTAAATTCGCATCAGGAAGTAAACGGAAAATTGAGCTATAACCTAACCGGAAAAGATAAAAACGAAGGTACTCTGGTAGGAAATATGAAAGGTGATACGCTAATCGCAGATTATACTTTTATCTCTGAAGGAGTTTCTTCTGTAAGAGAAGTAGTTTTTTTGCAAAAAGACGGAACACTTATCGAGGGATATGGTGATGTAACAGATGCAAATAATAAAGTAACCTTTAAAGATAAAAAGAAATTAAAATTTGACACAAAAAATACGCTGACAAAAGTTGATTGCCCTCTTTAAAGGAGAGATAAAGAAATAAAAAAATTGTAAAACACAAAATCCATTCGATTTGTCGAATGGATTTTTTTATGTATTTTGAAATTGATTCTAAAGATATTTTAAATACGTTTTTCTTTGACAGTGAATCTTTGGGTCAAAGTTCTTCCATAATAAGTGAATCGCTGTGTTTTCTGCTAATTCCGGTGTTCTGATGCAATTTTTAATTCCTTTTTCAGAGAAAGTTTTAAAATACTCATCAAAAATAATGGCGGTAACACCTTTGTTTTGATAATCCGGATGAACTCCGATGAGGTAGAAAACAACATCTTTGCTCTTTTTTCGTGCTCTTAGTAAATGAATGAATCCAAATGGAAACAATTTTCCTTTTGCCTTTTGCAGTGCTTCAGAAAAACTAGGCATTACAATACTAAAAGCAACCAGATTATCTTCTTTATCTACCACAAACTTGATGTATTCCGGATTGATAAAACTGATGTATTTTTTCTTGAAATATTCTTTCTGAACATCTGAAATTGCTACAAATGAAGATAGTTTGGCATACGATTCATTAAACAAATCAAACATTTTGTCTACGTGAGGCATAATGTCTTTTGTTTTTGTAAAAGTAAGTGCTCTTAAACCGTATCTTTTTTTAATTAATTCCTGCGCTTTTAGAAAAAACTCAGGTTTAACATTGGAGAACGGAAAAATACTCTCGATATATTCTTTCTCTACTTTAAAGCCTAATTGCTCAAAATGAGTGACATAATAAGGATGATTGTACCAGGTAATCATAGTGCCCATTTGGTCATAACCTTCTGTCAGTACACCCACTTTATCCAAATTCGAAAAACCCATTGGGCCTTCAACATGCTCCAGATTGTGTTGTTTTCCCAGTTCGTATACTTTTTCTAATAAAACTTTGGTCACTTCAACATCATCGATAACATCAAACCAGCCAAAACGAACTTTTCTTTTGTGCTGATTATTTACCTCTGACCAATTGATGATAGCCGTAATACGCCCCACAATTTCATTGTCTTTGTATGCCAGATAAAAATAAGCTTCAGCATTGTCAAAAGCAGGATTTTTTGTTTTGTCAAAAGACTCTAATTCATCCGCAATAATAGGCGGAACCCAATATGGATTGTCTTTATAAAGTGAAAACGGAAATTTTATATAGTCTGTTAATTCCTTTTTTGTTTTGGCTTCTTTAAGTGTAATCATTAAGATCGTATTTGTTTTAAGAATATTCTAAGTAAAATAACTCATAGAATTGGTGACAACGAATATAGTTATCTTTACTATAAGAAAAAAGATCTGATATTAAAAATGCCCCAAATAGTGTCTAACTTTTTGGGGCATATTCAAATAAGTGGGCTTGGTTTTTTATTATTTAAAGGTATATCCTATTCGAAGATGCAAGTCTGCGGTAGTTTCAGAGAAGTTGTCATCCAGATAATATAAATATCCAATTCCGATTCCGGCTTCATAATTGAAATTGCTGTTTCCGATATTTCTCCTGATTCCCCACTTCGGAATAATAGCAATTTGATTTGAAACGTATGCATTGTGAGCATTTGAAATAACAAACCAATCCGGATGGTAGTTGATTCCCAAAGCCAGGAAATTGGCGCTGTTATTTCTGCCTTTATCAGCTCTGTTTCGTTTATTAATGTTGTAATACCATCTTGGTTCTAAAGTAATCACCGGCGCCAGGGCGTATTGTGTGGTACAATCAGAACAGCCGCGCAATCCTACATCTAGACCAATTTCGCTTCTTAGGCTTATTTCGTTGAACAAACGGGATTCATTGTTGATCCAGAATCCCAGAAAGCCAGTTTGTGCGTTGTAAATTGATTTTTCTACCCCTGTGTTTTGAGAATAATTAGTTTGAAAAGCGAAACACAATATTGCTGCATAGAGAATTTTTATCATGTTGCCTTATAGGGATTTTTTGTTTATGTCTTTTTTTATTTTTTTGTAAGCTCCTAAAATCAGGCCGTCAGTTGTTTTTGCCAGAATTAAATTATTTGAGTTTTTATCTATGGCGACAGACCCATTAATAGTTTTGGAATAAATAACTTCTAAATTGTTTAAGTCGTATATTTCAAGTACAAAAACGATCTCATTATGGTGTTCCTGCGATAAATTGTTATGCGAAGAATAGTCAACGGCTGCTATTTCTTCTTTTACCACTTTAGCCTTTATGTTGATAAAATAATCAAATTTTGTTCCTTCTTTTAAATCAGTGAGTTCTTTTCGATCTGGATTGAACGAGATATTTGGAGGTAACAATAAACCTTTTGTAAGAGGCACATAGCTTAAGTCTTTTTTTAGTTGTTTGTTAAAATCCTCTATGACGATTTTGGTTAATTTTTTACTGACAAAATAAGGCGCATCAATAGTATTCAGTAACCATTTGCCATTATTAAAATCCAAACCACTTTGCATCTTTTGATCCTGGGTAACATACGTAGGAAATGCGCAGGACATTAATTGTAAACAAATCAATAGTAAGGTGATTTTTTTCATTTTATAAGCAAAACTTTTTAAATTTATTATAGACTAATACCAAACTTGTTTCTCTTATTTTCCTGCTTTCTTTATTCGTACTTTGCTTTACGTTTTCTTTCTTTTGCCTGATAATCGATTTCTCTCTGTTCCATTTGATTATCTTTATTCTTTTTGGCTTTATCGTTCGCTTTAAACTCCATTTGCTTTTCTTTATATCTTCCGTCATAACGCCATGAAACACCTACTCCTCCGTATAAAATAGAAGGTGTGTCCTTAAAATTAGTACTTACAGAAGCATCAACCTGAAGATTAGAATTGATTAAATAAGCAGCTCCGCCACGAACAATAGCATCGCTGTAGAAATCACTTTTATATCCCTGATTTTCAACAAAACCCGACCATTTATCATTAAATCCGTGCGTTAATGTCAACACATAACCGTAACTAGGATAATCTGTTGCAATGTAATCTGCGATGATATTGGTTACGAAAACCCATTTTCCGCCGCCAAATAAATTTTGTGTGATCAAAGCAACTTTAGGAGAAATTGCTGATTGCGGAGAGAAATAATACGGATTATCAGCACCAGTAAAATTTGCTCCTGCAAAAAGAGAAACCGCCGGAATTAATTGGTGCCAGTTAAAACTATGATTGGCTTTGTAACTGTAGATATTGACTTCTCTTTCCTTTTTATAAGGATCATAAATCAAATATTTAGCTCCTAAAACGGTTTGTTTGAAATTATTCTTTTTGTAACTTGTATAAGGAGTATCAAAGTTTTCCATTTGGTATTGCAGATCCAGGATAAATTCTAATTGTTCAAAAAAAGCACCATAGCGCAAAGTTAGATCTGTACCAAAACCGCTTGCGTCATAATTTAATAAATCGTGTTTTTCTTTGATACCATAAACACCAAATTCCGCCTGAATGACTGATTTTCCAACTGCATATGCAGACATCGTTTCGCCCGGACGATTTGAATTAATAACGTCAGTATATTGTGCGAAAAAAAATTGTGGAACCAAACACAGGGCTGTAATAAAAATGTTTTTATTTTTTAACATGAATGTTTTTTTAAATTAAAAAGTAATAACGCATTTCAAATGTACTATATTTTATTATTTATTTAAGATTGATATTTTAATTTTAAAGAATTGATTTATTAATTTTGGGGAAAAATTATACAATTATGCAAGAAGCATCTTTTTCAGGTTTAATAAAAGCTATATGTTATATGGTAGCATTTTATTATATTTTTAAATTTTTAGCTAGAATCTTTTTGCCGGTATTGGTAAAAAAAGCAGTTGAAAAAGCGGGAGAAAATTTTCAGAGACAACAACAATATAGCCAGACAGATTCATGGCAAAAAACGCGTACAAATAACGATGAGATCATCATCGATACTACTAATGCAAAAAAGCCTCGCGAAACCAAAAAGGTAGGCGATTATGTTGATTACGAAGAAATAGATTAAGTTTGTATCCTAGTTAGCAGGATTCATCATTTAACCCAAACCAGCCTAAATTGAAAATAGTAAGTAAGTTCTATCCGCATGCCCTTGTTATACTGGGGTTCATTCTCGTTTCTTTAGTTTATTTTTATCCAGTTTTACAAGGAAAACAAATTTTCCAGTCGGATATTGCTCAATATACCGGAATGGCAAAAGAGCAAAATGATTTCAGAGCGACAGAACATTCTGAGCCATATTGGACCAATTCTGCGTTTGGTGGTATGCCAACTTATCAATTGGGAGCTAATTATCCTAATGATTTTGTGGGACATATAGACGATGTTTTACGTTTCTTACCTCGTCCTGCTGATTATTTATTTCTCTACTTCTTAGGCTTCTATGGCTTATTGTTAGTACTGAAAACGGATCCTTTAAAAGCATTTATAGGAGCACTAGCATTTGGTTTTTCTACCTATTTAATTATTATTCTGGGGGTTGGTCATAATGCAAAAGCGCATGCAATTGCGTATATGCCGCTTGTGATCGCCGGATTTATAATGGTTTTTCAAAAAAAATATATTTGGGGAGGTCTGCTCACCATGTTTGCGGTTGCGTTAGAAATTAATGCGAACCACTTTCAAATGACCTATTATTTATTGATTTTCTTACTGATTCTGTCAGGTTATTTTGCTTTTAATTTTATCAAAGAAAAAGAATATAAGCCTCTTTTAAGGGCGATTGGTGTTTTGGCTGTGGCAGGAATTTTTGCCATTGGTGCAAATGCGGCCAATTTAATGGCTACCAGCGAGTATGCTAAATTCAGTACACGCAGCAATAGCGAATTAACGTTTAATCCTGACGGATCAAGAAAGGTAAACGAAAATGCTTTAAGCCGTGAATATATTACAGAATACAGTTATGGAATTCCGGAAAGTTTTAACCTTATCGCGCCCAGACTTTTTGGAGGTTCAAATCACGAAAATGTAGGTACTGATAGCCGTATGTATGCCTTTATGCTGGAACAGGGAGTTCCGTCCGAACAAGCTCAGGACTTTGTATCAGGAATGCCAACGTATTGGGGAGATCAGCCTATTGTTGCTGCTCCGGCTTATATTGGCGTTGTCGTTTTCTTTTTAGGCATTTTAGCATTATTTATTGATGATCGAAAAATAAAATATGTATTCCTTTCTGGAGCATTGGTTTCTTTAGTGCTTTCATGGGGGAAAAATTTCCCGTTGCTGACCGACTTTTTTATAGATTACATTCCAATGTATGATAAGTTCAGAGCGGTATCTTCTATTCAGGTCATTCTTGAGTTGTGTTTTCCTGTTTTGGCAGTTATGGGGCTTCAGTCATTTTTTAAAGCCAAAGACGAACCTAAATTACAGCAAAAAGCATTAGTGCAAACAGGTACTTTTGCTATGGGAATCATTGTGATTCTTGTATTTGCCAAAGGGATGTTTCATTTTACAGGAAGCAGTGATAATTATTTCTTAGAGTCTTACGGCCCCGCTTTTGTTGATGCCTTAAAAGAAGACAGAAAGAGTTTGTACTCGGCAGATCTATTGCGTTCAGGCTTTTTTATTGTGCTGACTTTTGGAATTTTATGGTTGTTTATCAAAAATAAACTGGCTCAGCATACGACCTTGATTATCGTAGGTCTTTTAATGATTTTTGATTTGTTTTTTGTAGATAAAAAATATGTTTCCGCTAAAGATTTTGTCAGCCCTGCACAGATTGCAGCTCCTTTTCAGGAAACACCTTCTGATGTTCAAATTTTAAAAGACACGACACATTACAGGGTTTTCGAAGTAAACGGAAATATGTCAAGTGCACGTGCCTCTTATTTCCACCATTCGCTTGGAGGATATCATGCTGCAAAACCTAGAAGAATGCAGCAGTTATTTGATTACCAGATTGCAAAAAATAATATGGAAGTTTTGGATATGCTGAATGTTAAGTACATTATCCAGACTGATAAAGAAGGAAAAGAATTCCCGACAATAAATCCAAATGCAAATGGAAACGCATGGTTTGTTAGTACCGTAAAATTGGTAAATAAACCGGACGATGTCATGAAAACTTTAGATCATATTGATACTAAAAACGTCGCTGTTTTTAATGTCCGTGAACATGAAGCCAAATTTAGAAGTGCCCGTTTAAAGAAACAATGGGATACAACCGGAACAATTAAAGTCGTACAGTATAAGCCAAATTATATTAAGTATAAATCAGACAATGCAAAAGATGGTCTGGCTGTTTTTTCTGAGATCTATTACAAAAATGGCTGGAACGCTTATATTGACGGTAAATTAACAGATCATTTTCCTGTTGATTATGTCTTAAGAGCAATGGAAGTTCCGGGAGGACAACACACTATCGAATTTAAATTTGAGCCTCAGGTTATAAAAACCGGTGGTATGATTAATTTGGTGAGCTCAGTAGGTATGTTATTGCTTTTGATTGGAGGGATTTATTTCGAAAGGTTCTTTCGCAAAGACTCACAAAGTAGCTACAAAGAGATTCAAAAAAAATAGTAAAAAATCTTTGCGAAACTTCGTTGATTTTTTTATGAACGAAAGAAGATGAAAATTAAAAATGAGACTCGGTGGGTATTTTAATAAGGAATGCCGGATCATTTAGTATCTTTGCCAAATGTATGTTAAAGACTAAACAATGAAAAAAAACGTGTTAAGTTTTGGTACTCCAAAAGAGTTGGAAGCTAATAGAATAGCTGAAATACAATCAATTTCTTATTTGGAAAGATTAGAAAGATTGATGGCAATTATTGAGGTCTCTTATATGCTGAAAACAGCAAAAGTAATTCAATCTAAAAAACGATGAATGAACAAATAGTTGCTATTTGGAATAGTTTTTTTGAAAACAAAGTTAAATATATAACTATTGGAGGGTTTGCTGTAAATATATATGGTTATAATAGAAATACAGGTGATATTGATATTTACTTGGAAGATACTATTGAAAATCGTGTCAATTTAAGAAAGGCTTTGAAATCAATTAATTTGGGAGATTTTGAAACTATTGAAACAATGCAGTTTATTCCGGGTTGTATAGACTTTAGTTTAAATTACGGTTTAAGATTGGATATTATGACAACTGTAAAAGGCTTAGAAGATAAATCTTTTGCTTCGTTATTAGAAGATGCTACAGTTGTAATAATAGGAAAAACTCCTGTTTATTTTATTGATTATGATAATTTAATCATTGCTAAAAAAGCTGCAAACAGACCTAAAGATATTTTAGATATTGAAGAACTTGGTAAGGCCAATAATAAAACAGAATAGTATACTAAATCTACATAAACTGATATTTTTCAGAAATTGAATAAATTGGAACAAAAAAAACTTTTAATTATTACTTACTATTTTCCACCGGCCGGAGGCCCTGGTGTGCAGCGTTGGCTGAAGTTTGTAAAATATTTGCCCGAATTTGGCGTTCAGCCTATTGTTTATGTTCCTGAAAATCCAACTTACCCAATAGTAGATGAAGGTTTGGTTAGCCAAATCTCTGATAAAGTGATTGTTTTGAAGAATAAAATTTGGGAGCCTTATCAGCTGGCTTCTGTTTTTTCGAAAAACAAAACCAAAAAAATTAGCTCTGGAATTTTTCCTCATAAGAAAAAGCAAACTTTTTTAGATAAAACATTTCTTTGGATCAGAGGAAATCTTTTTATTCCTGACGCCCGCGTTTTTTGGGTGAAACCTTCAGTTGCTTATCTTGAAAAATACATTGAGGAAAATAATATCGATACTATTGTAACTTCGGGTCCGCCACACAGTTTGCATTTAATTGGTTTAGAGCTAAAAGAAAAACTAAACGTAAAATGGTTTGCAGATTTTCGTGATCCCTGGACAACTATTGGATACCATAAAGCTTTGCGTTTATCAGCTTATGCCGCTAAAAAACATAAAGATTTAGAATATAAAGTATTAAATAGTGCTGATACAATTATTGTAACCAGTAAAACTACAAAAACTGAATTTCAGGCCATTACCAACAAGCCTATTTCGGTGATTACAAACGGCTATGATGTCGAAAATGTCGAGAAACAAACTCTGGATACTAAATTTACTTTAGCACATATCGGATCGTTTTTATCAGATAGAAACCCTCAGTTTTTATGGGAATGTCTGGTAGAATTACTTCAGGAAATACCGGATTTTAAATCACATTTAGAAATTAAATTAATAGGAGCTGTAAGTCAGGAAGTTCTGGATTCTATTGCTGAATTTCATTTAAATGATTATTTAAACCTTTTAGGGTATGTTTCGCATCACGAAGCAATTGCACATCAAAAGAAATCTCAGGTTTTACTTTTAATAGAGATTAATTCTGAAGATACTAAAAGTATAATTCCGGGTAAATTGTTTGAATATATGGTGTCTAATCGTCCAATAATCGCCATTGGCCCTAAAGGTTCTGATTTTGCAGACATCATCACGGAAACAAATACGGGAGTATTTTTTGACTATTCTGAAAAAGCGAAATTAAAAAGTGTAATTTTGGACTTTTATAATCAATTTCTGGAAGGAAAATTGCAAGCTAATGGCGTTGGTTTACAGCAATATTCAAGAAAAAACCTTACCAGACAATTGGTACAATTGATTAGTTAAAAAAGCAATAACAATTAAAAAAATCTATAGAGAGTAGAAAATCAGAAATCTAAACTCTACAATCTAAACTCTGCAATCAAAACATGGGTATTGTTTTAAATCAGTCTTTCAAAAACACAATTATTACTTATATAGGCTTCGCTATTGGAGCTATTAATACGCTTTACCTGTACCCAATTTACCTGGGAGCAACCTATTACGCATTAACGAATTATATTTTGTCTGCAGCGAATGTTATCATGCCGCTGTTTGCGATTGGAATGCAGAATACGTTAGTCAAATTTTATTCGCAGTATAAAACCGAAGAAGAACGAGAACAGTTTTTATCATTTACGGCGTTGTTTCCTATTCTGATGTGTATTCCGCTAGGGATTATTGGGATTCTCTTTTTTGATGATATTACGGCATTTGTAACAAAGAAAAATCCTGTTGTAAAAGAGTTTATGCTCCTGATTCCGTTTATAGGGATCTGTATGGCTTATTTTGAGATTTTCTATGCCTGGGCAAGAGTTCATATGCACTCCGTTTTTGGAAATTTCATAAAAGAGGTAGGCTTGCGTTTGGTGTCTACTATTGCTTTGGTAGGTTTGTATTTTAATTGGATGACCCTTGTTCAGTTTGTATATTTTACGGCAGCTATTTATTTTGTGGCATTTATAATAACCATGTTTTATGCCTTTTATATAAAGAAACCGAAGTTTCAAATCAGTATTCCGGTGAATGTAAAAAACGTAATGGAATATACTTTCTTTATTATTCTCTCAGGAAGTGTAGCCAATTTACTTTTAGATGGTGATAAGCTGATCCTGAACCAATACATGAAGATCGAGAATATTGCTTATTATTCGGTGGCGACATATATTGCTTTAGTTATTTCAGTTCCAAGCCGCGCGATGCATCAGATTGTATATCCAATTACAGCAAAGCTAATGCACGAAAATAAACATGATGAACTCAATATTTTGTATAAAAAAACGTCAATAAATCTTCAGATTGTAGGAGGGTTTGTAATGCTGTGTATTTTTGTTAATATTAGTCAACTCTATGAAATAGTTCCTGAAGAGTACAGAGGAGGTATTCCGGTAGTTTTTATGATTGGTTTATCCAAGTATTTTGATCTTATCCTGGGGAATAATAATGCAATCATCTTCAATACTAAATACTACCGTACGGTATTGTTTTTGGGATTGGCTTTAGTTGTTGCAACTTTTGTTTTAAATATAATTTTTATACCAATAATGGGTATTATAGGATCTGCATTTGCGACATTATTATCCATTACTCTTTATAGCTTAGCCAAGTTACTGTTTGTGGTTAAAAAGCTTGATTTATATCCGTTTACAAAGCAAAATCTACATTCGCTGGCTGTTACAGGCGCTTTGTTTTTGATATTTTATTTTTGGGAATTCCCGGTTTATCCATTAATTGGGATTGCCTTAAAATCGATTTTAGTAACAGTTTTATACGTCTATTTAAATTACAGGTTTAATATCTCTCCGGATATCAATACGGTTATTGACAACATTTTGAAAAAGTTGAGAATTAAAATTTAGTACGATTTTATTGAGAAAAGCAAAGTAATTGAAATTTGGACCTATTTTGTTTTTATATTTGTTACAAAGGATAATCAATTTATTGCCGGCAAATATGAAAAAGAAATTACTTTGTTTTTTAGTGTTCTTCATTACGTTATTTTCTTCATTAGTTTTTGCTCAAAAAGATAGTGTACAACTATCAAAAACAGCTGTTCCTGAACTAGTGCAAAAAAAATATCCAGTTGCCCCTTTTAGAGACACCCTATTTTATGTGTATAATAAAGTTGGTTCTTTCTCAGCTGAAAGCAGGGCAGATGCTATTGCCGGAAAAATAAGAAAGCTTTATGAGGACTCTTTTTTTAAAGAAGATTCTATTTCTGTCGTGCCTTCAGATATCTCTCAGGATATTATGTACAAGAACGATTTTGTCATTATGTCTATTTTAGAGATCGATGCAAAGGCCGAAAATCAAACTGCCGCTTATATTGCCAAACGTAATCTAAGTTTAATTAAAAAAGCAATTATTTACCAGAATGAGAATTATTCCATGCTTCCCAAAAGACTTGGATATACAGCATTACTGATCTTAATCATAAGCATAGTTTTATATTTTGTAGGCAAAGCTTTTAATCGCGTAAAGCTGCATATCCTAAAAAACAGTGATAAGTATTTTAAAGGGTTCAATTATAATAATATAAAAATCCTGTCGCCACAAAAGCAGCAATCTCTCTTAATGCAATTGTACAGCTTTGTCAAAGGGATTACGTTAGTTTTAATTGTATATCTGTCCCTGCCTATATTGTTTAGTATTTTTCCGGCTACAGAAGCTTATACAACAACTTTATTGCGATGGATCCTTACTCCGGCAAAATTAGCGGTAATGGGATTTGTAGATTTCTTACCAAGTTTGGTGACCATTGTCGTGATTGTTTTTATTTTTAAATACACGATAAAAGTGATCCGTTTCTTTTTTGATGAAATTAAAAAAGAAAATATAAAAATCGATGGTTTTTATAGTGACTGGGCAATGCCGACATTTAATATTGTCAGGTTTTTGCTGCTGGCTTTTATGGTTGTTATTATTTTTCCCTATTTGCCCGGATCAGATTCCCCAATTTTTAAAGGAGTTTCCGTATTCGTGGGTATTCTGTTCTCATTAGGTTCTTCTAATGCTATTGCAAATATGGTCGCGGGATTAGTGATTACTTATATGCGTCCGTTCAAGATTGGAGACTTTATCAAAATAGGAGATGTCAGTGGAGAAGTTATCGAGAAAACTGCTTTAGTTACCCGTATCAGAACGCCAAAATTCGAAGACATTACGATACCAAATGCTACAGTTTTGTCAAGTACCTCTACCAATTATTCCTCCAATACAAAGCAGGTCAACAATGGTTTATTAATTCATAGTACAGTTTCGATAGGTTATGATGTACCGTGGGCAGCCATTCATAAAGCTTTGATCGAAGCCGCATTAAAAACAGAAATGGTAGAAAAAACACCTCAGCCTTTTGTTTTGCAGACTAGTTTAGATGATTTTTATGTTTCGTATCAAATCAATGTTTATACAAAGCATCCCACACAACAGCCTTTAATTTATTCGTCGCTTCATCAAAATATTCAGGATTCATTTAATGCAGCCGGAATCGAGATTATGTCACCACATTATAATGCGGTACGTGACGGGAATAACACTACGATTCCCGAAAATTATTTGAAAGACGATTACGAAGCACCTTCTTTTAATATTAAGAAACAGTAAAGTATTGTTAATCTGAGCAGATTCTAAAAAAAATAACTGCATTTCATTTTGCTGTTAATTTTATTAAATATAATTTTATGTGCGAATTTAGCAACAGTTTCTTTTTTTATCTGAAAAATAACTGATGTAAGACAATAAAAGTAAACGTTGTTCTGTTTTTAGGAATGTAACAATTGTTACAAAATTCAAATTTGAGAAGTAATTGTAGTAGTATTTGGATTAATTTTTAATGGATGATTATGAAAAAGAATGAACTTAGTCAGGAGCAAAGCTTACAGGTATTTTCTAATATGATATCAAACAAAGTTCATAACGGATTTACATTAGAAGAAAGAAATGATGAATTTCTTTTTGCAGTTCTGTCTAAAGGCGGAAAAGTAGTAAATCATGGTTTAAATTTTATTATTTTTTGTCTGACCTTGGGATTATGGTCGTTTGCATGGCTTTATTTAACTATTGAGGCCTCAAAGCAAAAAAAAGTATTAGTTGCCATTGATGAAGATGGTTTTCCTTTTGAGGAAAGATGTTTAGTCGCTTAGTGATTATTTAAATCACAAATTAGAAAATTCCAAATTCCAATACGGTAACCACGTCATTGGAATTTGGAATTTTTTTAATTTAGAGTTTTTTTTGTTTTACAATTTATCCTTTAAATAAATACCTGTTACAGATTTCTTCTCTTTTACAACATCTTCCGGAGTTCCCACGGCTAATAAATGTCCACCGTTTTCTCCTCCTTCGGGACCTAAATCAATGATCCAGTCAGCGCATTTTATCAGGTCAAGGTTGTGTTCGATGACAATTATCGAATGCCCTTTTTCTATTAAAGCATCAAAAGAGGCTAATAATTTTTTGATGTCATGAAAATGCAAACCTGTTGTTGGCTCATCAAATACAAATAAAGCTTTGTCTTTTGTGGCTCCTTTTACTAAAAATGAGGCTAACTTAATACGTTGTGCTTCACCACCCGAAAGTGTCGATGAAGATTGCCCTAACTGTACATATCCCAAACCTACATCCTGAAGTGGCTGTAGTTTTTGAGTGATTTTTGTTTGCTTGTTTTTATCAAAAAAGGCAATTGCATCATCGATAGTCATCGTTAGAATATCGTTGATGTTTTTATTGTCGAAAGTAATCTCTAAAACTTCTTTTTTGAATCGTTTTCCTCCACACGTTTCGCAAGGCAGCGATACATCAGCCATAAAGACCATTTCAACATTTATAGAACCTTCTCCTTTGCAAGTTTCACAGCGTCCTCCGTCGACATTAAAAGAGAAATGTTTTGCCTGATAACCTCTTATTTTTGATAATTTTTCTTTGGCATATAAATCACGGATTTCATCATAAGCCTTGATATAGGTTACCGGATTTGATCTTGAACTTCTTCCAATTGGGTTTTGATCTACATATTCGATATGTTTGATCTGCGAAAAAGAACCTTTTATGTCGCTAAACTGACCTGCTTTTTCAGAGGCGTTTTCCAGCTTTTTCTGCATCGCCGGAAAAAGGATTTTTTTAATCAGCGTACTTTTTCCACTTCCTGAAACTCCTGTAATTACAGTTAAGACGTCTAGCGGAAATGTAACATTAATATTCTTTAAGTTATTTTCTCTTGCACCAATGATATCAATATGATTTTTGAATTTTCGTCTCTTCTTCGGAACTGAAATTTCTAAATCGCCATTGAGGTATTTTGCCGTTAATGAATCAGATTTTAAGATTTCTTCATAAGTTCCCTGAGCTACTAAATGACCGCCAAAAGTTCCTGCTTCAGGACCAATATCTATAATCATATCAGCCGCTTTCATGATGTCTTCATCATGTTCGACAACGATCACAGTATTTCCTAAATCACGAAGAGAAAGTAAAACTTTGATCAGTCGCTCAGAATCTTTTGGGTGCAAACCAATACTTGGCTCATCGAGAATATACATCGATCCCACTAAACTGCTTCCTAATGAAGTTGCCAGGTTGATACGCTGCGATTCTCCTCCTGAAAGGGTTGCAGAATTTCGGTTTAAAGTAAGATAATCCAAACCAACTTCTGTCAGGAATGACAAACGATTATTGATTTCGACCATCAAACGTTTTGCGATTTGCTGTTCGTAAACATTCAGATCGATGTTTTTGAAAAAAGTAACCAAATGTTTAATTGGTAAATCAACTAAATCTGAAACCGTTTTACCGTTTATTTTTACGTATGAAGCCTCTTCGCGTAAACGTTTTCCACGGCAAGCGTGGCATTTTGTTTTTCCGCGGTAGCGAGATAACATCACCCGATTTTGAATCTTATAATTTTTTTCTTCCAGTTCCTTAAAGAAACCATTCAAGCCCTGAAAATAACTGTTTCCTTTCCATATCAAATCTTTTTGCTCTTCTGAAAGTTCAAAGTAAGGTTTGTGAATCGGGAAATCAAATTTATAGGCATGTTTGACCAATTCATCCTTGTACCAGCTCATGCTGTCGCCTCGCCACGGATAAATTGCATTTTCAAAAACAGATAAAGAAGTATTCGGAACAACCAAATCAGCGTCAATACCGATAATATTTCCGTAACCTTCGCAGACCGGGCATGCACCGTAAGGATTATTAAAGCTGAACAAATGAACATTGGGCTCCAGAAAAGTAATTCCGTCCAATTCAAAATTATTCGAATACGTAAATTTTTTATCAGAGTTTAATTCCTGCAGATAACAAATTCCTTTTCCTTCAAAAAAAGCAGTTTGTACCGCATCTGCCAATCGATTATAGAATTCTTCTTCGTCTTTGACAACAATCCTGTCTATGATCAGTAAAATGTCTTTATTGTCTAATTTATGCAGATCTGTTGGTGTAAAATCATCGAGACGAACCATTTCGTTGTTGACCAGAATACGGGCAAAACCTTGTTGCAGGAGCACTTTTAGTTTGTCCTCTAACTGTCTTCCTTCTTCTAAATGAATAGGGGCAAGTAAGAGCCATTTGCTGTCTAATTCTAATGATTTTACATCAGCAACAACATCAGTAACGGTATTTTTTTTGACTTCCAGTCCTGAAATAGGCGAATACGTACGGCCAATTCTTGCGAATAAAAGCTTAACATAATCATAGATTTCAGTCGAAGTTCCAACAGTCGAACGTGCGTTCGTTGTATTTACTTTTTGCTCAATAGCAATAGCAGGCGCAATACCTTTTATATATTCAACTTTTGGTTTGTCTAAACGTCCTAAAAACTGACGTGCGTATGAAGATAAGCTTTCAACATAACGACGCTGCCCTTCGGCATATAAAGTATCAAAAGCCAAACTGGATTTACCTGATCCTGAAAGACCTGTAATAACGACAAGCTTATTTCTGGGAATAGCAACATCTACATTTTTTAAATTATGTACCTGAGCTCCTTTAATTATAATATTATGTTTTGGGTCGAGTGTAGAAAGATCAATTTGCATAAAAAAAGTCAATTTTTACAAAAGTAATCAATTTTGAATTGAGTTTTGTTAATGAGATTGTTACAAATTTTAACTAAATGTTCCAGAATTACCATGTTATCACTGCTGATAAAGTTCATGTTACAGGCGAAGCAATTGCAAGAATCCTTAGTGATTTTTTTTTGCAACGAATTTCCACTAATTCTTTTTTGGCGGGAATTACAATAATTTGCCAATTCAATTTGTAATAATTTGTGCAAGTCGTGGCAAAAAAACATCCCGCAATTGAATCATTTTAAACACCTTAATTCGTTGTGTATTTTTTAATCATAGATTTTAAATGTTAAAAATAATTATGCAGAACTATTCCTTTCAATAATAAAATAAGTTATTTTAGAACTGTTTTTGTAATATATTAATACCGCCCCCCAATTTGAAAACTAAATTTTCTTTTCTGCTTTTTTTGGTCCGTTTTCTCTTGTTTTCACAGGAGTTTCCGCCCATTGTCAAATATTCGTCAGCTGTTTATGGTGCCGGAAATCAGAGCTGGATGATTACTCAGGATGATCAAAACTATATGTACTTCGCTAATAATGACGGGCTTTTAGAATACAATGGTACAAATTGGCAGTTATATCCTACGCCCAACGAAACTATTGTGCGGTCTGTAAAAGTAATTGGGAACAAAATTTATACAGGTTGTTACATGAATTTTGGGTATTGGACGAGGCAGGCTAATGGCAGATTAAAATATACTTCGCTTAGCGATACCATCAAAAATAAGATTTTAGACGATGAACAGTTCTGGAACATTCTTAAATATGACCACTGGATTTTATTTCAATCCCTCAACCGAATTTATATTTATGATACTAAAACCGGAAAATTCACAATAATTGCACCTAAAAAAGGTGTCGTGAAATCGTTTGCATCCAAGAATGCCATTTATTTTCAAACGCTCAGTGAGGGGCTTTTTGAAATCGAAAGCGGAAAAGCTAAATTAGTTTCGGATCATCCTATTCTTAAAAAGTTTACGATTGTAAATATGTTTACCACAGAGGATGGATTGCAGATTCAGACACAATTAGACGGAATTTATAAATTGGCAGGAAACACCTTAACACATTTTGCAACGGATGTTGATGCGGAGCTAAAATCAAGTTTTGTATACAGCAGCCAGCTTTTACAGGATGGAAGTTTTGCATTAGGAACCGTTTCTAACGGAATCTTTATTCTGTCTGATAAAGGAAAATTAAAATATCATATTTCGCAAAGCAAAGGGCTGAGCAACAATACGGCTTTGTCTCTTTTTGAAGATAAGGATCAGAATTTATGGGCAGGACTTGACAACGGAATCAATTGTATCAATATCAATTCGCCGGTACATAGTTTTACAGACGATACCGGGGTTTTGGGAACGGTGTATGCTTCAGCGACTTTTAATGGTTTGCTGTATGTTGGGACGAATCAGGGCTTGTTTTGTAAAAACAGTCAGAGTAATTCGGAATTTAAATTTATAAATGGAACAAAAGGTCAGGTTTGGTCCCTTTTTGTATATGATAATACGCTTTTTTGCGGACATGATTCGGGAACTTTTATTGTTACAAATGATTCTGCCAGAAGTATATTTTCAGGTTCAGGAACCTGGAAGTTTGAACCGGTTCCTAATTCGCGTAATCAGTTACTTCAGGGAAATTATTCCGGAATTTCGGTTTTAGAAAAGGTAAACAATCAATGGACATTCAGAAACAAAATTCAGGGCTTTGATTATTCATCGCGTTATTTTGAAGTCACGGATCATCTTGATGTTTATGTAAGTCATGAATACAAAGGGGTTTTTAGATTAAAATTAGATCCGTCGTTATTAAAAACTCAGGATTTCTATGCTTACAAATCTCCCGATAAAGGCAAAAATGCGAGTTTGGTCAAATTCAATCATCAAATTTATTATGCTTATAAAGGAGGAATTTTCAAATTAAATCTAAAAACAAAACAGTTTGAGAAAGACAAGTTACTGAGTTCTATTTTTGAAAAAGATGAATATACTTCAGGTAAACTAATTGTCGACAATTCAAATAAAATATGGCTGTTTTCTAAAAATTACATTCATTATTTTTCTGCCAGTAAATTGAGCAATCAGTTAAAACAAAATATTATTCCAATTCCTTCCTCGTTAACCAATTCTATGCTGGGTTTTGAGAATATTACTCAAATTTCTAAATCAACGTATTTAATAGGGACTACGGATGGTTATTATACGCTTAATATTGATGATCTGAGTTTCAAAAATTATACTGTTTTTATAACAGATATCAGCATTAATAAACAGAATGAAAATTTAAAAAATGTAGCTATTGGTACTGAAGGAAGTTTTCATGCCAATGAAAATAATATCACATTAAATTATACTGTTCCGGAATACAATAAATACATCAATTCAGAATATCAGTATTTGTTAGAAGGTTTTCAGAACGACTGGAGTGAGTGGAGTACAAAGGCAACCGTGAATTTTAAAAATCTTTCACCGGGAAAATATACTTTTAAAGTAAGGGCAAAATATGCGAATACGATTTTGCAAAACACCGCGACTTATACTTTTATTATTTTAAAACCCTGGTATCTGACAAATCTCGCCTGGTTTATTTATTTTCTTCTGATGTGTGTGCTGGCTTATTTTATCAATAAATCATACAGAAGTTATTATCAGAAACAAGAAAAGAAATTAATAGAAGAGAACAACCTTTTACTGGAGATAAAAGAATTGGAAAACGAGCAGCAATTGATGAAACTTCGCAACGAACAGCTGTCTCAGGATGTTGATAATAAAAACAGGGAACTGGCAGTGTCTACGATGAGTTTGAACAGTAAAAATGAACTGCTGGCCTTTATTAAAGAAGACTTGAAGAAAACGAATCAAAATGACAGTAATAACATAAAATCTGTCATAAGCACCATCAATAAAAACATTACCGAAGAAGATTCCTGGAATGTTTTTAAGGAAGCATTTGATAATGCCGATAAAGATTTCCTGAAGAGGATAAAACAACTTCATCCGATATTAACTCCTAATGATCTCCGACTTTGTGCGTACCTGCGATTGAATCTTTCTTCAAAAGAAATCGCTCCTTTATTCAATATTTCGGTTAGAAGTGTAGAGATAAAAAGGTATCGTTTGCGTAAAAAAATGGATTTGCAACACGAAATCGGTTTAGTCGAATACATTTTAGCTGTATAGTACATCAAAAAACGGCTTAAAAAACTATACATTACCTCAACATTAACGGTTTGTTGTGAGTTTATCTCGAAAATGTTAAAGAAATTAACATTCGTAATTTATAGTTAAATAAGGGTGTTTTTTGAGATATATTAAATATAGCATGTGTTTTTTTGTGATGTATGTTTTTTGTTGTGGTTAATTTTATCGTTTTGCTAAGGAGATATGATAAATTTATCTTTCAATAAAAACTAACTAATTATGAAATCCAAATTATTACTAACCGTACTAATTCTGTTTACATCTTATGCGTTTTCGCAGTCCTTAGATGTAAGCGGAACAGTACTAGATGGCTCAGGATTATCACTTCCTGGCGTGAATGTAAAAGTTAAGAGTTCGTCGCAAAGTACAACCACAGACTTCGACGGATCTTTTAAATTATTAGATGTTCCAAAAGGAACTACAATTGTTTTCAGTTATATAGGTTTCCGTACACAGGAAGTTGTGGTTTCAGGATCCAAAATAACAATTAAATTGAGCGACGATGCAAGATCCCTTGATGAAGTCGTAGTTATTGGTTACGGAACTCAAAAGAAAAGAGAAGTAACCGGTGCTGTTTCTGTAGTAGACAGTAAAACGCTTGATATCCTGAAACCAGCAAGAATAGAGCAAGCGCTGCAAGGAACAATCTCAGGTGTAAATGTTACTACACAGTCAGGATCTCCGGGTGCGCCACTAGATGTTCGTATTCGTGGTATAGCCACAAATGGTCAGAACGGACCCACTGCGATAATCGATGGTTATATGGGGGATTTAAGTATCCTTAATCCAAATGATATCGAAACCATTACAGTTTTAAAGGATGCACAGGCTGCTATTTACGGTACTATTGGTGCAAACGGAATTATTTTGATTACCACTAAAATGGGGAAAAAGAATTCGAAAACCAAGATCTCTTTTAATAGTTATACCGGATTTCAGGAAGCATCGAGAAAATTACCAATGCTAAATGCTACTGAATATGCTTTGTTACTTAATGAAAGTTATGCCAATGGCGGAAAATCACTTCCTTATCCAAATGTAAGTGGATTGGGTAACGGAACGGATTGGCAAAAAGAAGTTTTAGGCAAAGGCGTACCAATATTAAATAGTGATCTTACTATTTCAGGAGGTTCTGATAAAATCACCTATTCAATCAGTGGTTCCCATTTAGACCAGGAAGGTATTGTTGGCGAAGGTAAATCAGGTTATTTAAGAAATACTGCCAGACTGGCTTTAGGAGCTGATTTAAGTGATAAAATTAAAGTAAAAACAAATGTTATCTATACCTATTTCGACAGAAAAACAATTAACGAAAATGGTTTAGGATCTGTATTGTTTAATGCACTAAATGTACCTGCAACCCTTAACCCTTATGATGCAAAAGGTGATTTTACTTTAGTACCAAGTACAACAGGATTAGGAACTGAAATCATTAATCCGCTGGCACAAGTTGCTAATACTTATAACGATTACAATTATAAAAAGCTAAACGGAAATTTTGGTCTGGATTATAAGATTTTCAAAGGATTTACATTATCAGGTTCTATTGGTTTTAATACCGCAAACAGCGAAAGTAAAGTCTTTAGCCCGCAAATAAGTTATGGCGGAAAAGTGTTTGATGTACAGAGAAGTTTTGTAACGCAAAGAACTGTAAATGACAACGATTATTCGTTTGATATTTATGGAACATATAATATAAAAATTGCAGAGAACCATAATATTACGGCAACAATAGGAAATACCATTTATAAACAATGGGGGAATTCAGCCGTTGCAACAGGTTTTGATGTTCCTAATAATTCCTGGGAGTTTGCGGATCTTTCCTTGACAAAAGGAATTTCTACGGCGCTTAATACCGGAGGTTATGTTTACGATCAAAGAAGACTCTCTTATTTTGGCAGAGCCCAATATGATTACAAAGGAAAGTATCTTTTTTCGGCTATGATCAGACGTGATTCTTCGACAAAATTCGGACCAGGTAATAAAGTAGCTAATTTTCCTTCTCTTACAGGAGGATGGGTAATTTCTGATGAAGGTTTCTTTGGAGAATCAAAAACAGTTAATTTCCTGAAATTAAGAGCAAGTTATGGTACTTTAGGAAATGACCAGATTCCAAATAATGGTTTTTTAAGCATTCTAAACGGAGAAGCTACTTATGTTTTTGATGGCGTTTTAGTAAACGGACTGGCTACAGGACAAATTCCTAATCAGAACTTAAAATGGGAAGAAGCCAGAAAGTTTGACGTTGGTTTAGACTTAAGACTATTCAATGATAAAGTTTCTGTTGTAGCAGATTATTTTATCGATACCAGAAAAGATTTATTGATTCCGAATATTCCGGTTTCAGGAATAACAGGAATTGGTGCTCCGGGAGCAAGTGCCCCGACCATGAATGCGGGAACAGTTAGAAATTCAGGTTTTGAATTTGCAGTAGATTATAAAGAGAAATTTTCAGATTCTTTTTCTATGAGTATTGGTTATAATGTAACCTTTCTTAAAAATGAAGTATTAGAAGTAAATAACGGAACGGGATTTATCGAACAAGGAGGTTTTGGAGTAGGACAGCCGGCAGCTTCACGTATGGAATCCGGTAAACCAATCGGATATTTTTACGGTTATAAAACAGACGGTCTGTTTCAGAATCAGGCAGAAGTTGATGCTCATCCGTCACAATTGGCCCTGGGAGCAAATGCATCACCTGGCGATATTCGTTATGTAGATGTAAATGGCGATGGCGTAATTGATACCAAAGACAGAACCAATATTGGAGATCCGATTCCTAATGCCACAATGGGATTCAATATACAGCTGAATTACAAAAATCTTGATTTTGCACTTTATAGTTTCGCTTCAATAGGAAATGATATGGTCCGTAATTACGAGAGAGTGCTTTCTGATGCCAACCGACTGGATTATGTTTTAGACAGATGGACAGGCGAAGGAACAAGTAATTCTGTGCCAAGAGTAACCACGGGAGCAACAGCTAATAATGTTCTTTCAGATTATTATGTTGAAGATGCTTCTTATTTCAGAATTCAAAACATACAATTAGGATATACAATCAATCCAAAGGTGACTCAAAGAGCAGGAATTACGAAACTAAGACTTTATACAGGAGTAAACAATCTGTACACCTTTACGAAATATAAAGGTTTTGACCCCGGGGCTTCATTTGGACCTACAAATCAGGACGGAGTTTCTCAGTCGCCAATTGGTGCCGGAATTGATTACGGGTTTTATCCAGTTCCAAGAACCTATTTATTGGGTTTAAACATTAATTTTTAATTTCAATAAAAATGAAAAAGTATTTAATTACCACCATCATAACACTTACACTGTTCTCGACAATAAGTATTTCTTGTTCAGATGAATTTGTAAGTCCAAAACCGCAGTATTCTATCGATTCTGAAAATTATTTCAACTCAAAAGCAGATTATGAAAATGCGTTAGTTGCAGCTTATGATTTGTTGCAGTCTACTTATGCAAATGCTTTATTAGGAGAAATTGCTTCAGACAATACATTAGCCGGAGGAGAAAGCCCAACAGATGTAATTGGCTGGCAGCAAGTAGACGACATGATTCATACACCGGTAAACAGTAATTTAAGAGATATCTGGAATTGGATGTTTGCAGGAGTTCAAAGAGCCAATTATATTCTTGAATTCCAAAATAAAACAGATTTTGAGGGAAAAACCCAACTACTCGCAGAAACACATTTTCTAAGAGCATATTACCAGTTTGAGTTAGTGAAATGGTTTGGGGGAATCCCGATGAAAGGGGATGCAAGATTTAAAGTTGGAGATGAAAAAACAGTACCACGTTCATCAGTTCAGGAAGTGTATGCTTCTATAGAAGCTGATTTAATTTTTGCTGCTGCTAATTTATCTCCAACAGCATCTCAAAAAGGCAGGGTAACCAAAGGAGCTGCCCAGGCATTGTTAGGAAAAGCCTATTTGTATCAAAATAAATTTGTACAAGCCGCAGCATCTTTTGATGCCGTTATAGGTTCAGGAAAATACAGTTTAGTAACTGATTATGATACAATGTTTGAAATGGCCGGAGAAAACGGGCCGGAATCTGTTTTTGAAGTGCAGTACACAGATGTAGAAGGAGCGGCTTTTACATGTTTGCAATGTAGCGAAGGAAACGTTGCAGTAGGTTTTAGCGGAATCAGAAATTATTCAGGACCACTTTTTTCTTCGGGATTTAGTTTTAATATCCCAACCCAGGAAGGAGCAGATGCTTTTGAAGCAGGTGACAATCGTAAAGAGGTTACGATATTGGATATCGCAGCATGGGCAGCAGCAAATACATCTTATGATAACGGAAAAGGAGTAACATTTGGAAAAGGAAATGAAGACACTGGTTTCTTTAACAGAAAGTATTTACCTAGAAAAAGAAGTGCAGAAGCACAAGGCGATTTAAACTTAACAAATCCAAACAATTATAGGGCGATACGTTATGCTGATGTATTATTAATGGCAGCCGAAGCTTATAACCGTGGAGGAATTGATGAGACAAAAGCAAAAAACTACTTAAATCAGGTAAGACGCCGTGCTTTTGGAGATCTTAATCACGATATCTCAGTTTCAGGAGCTGCGCTTACAGATTTTATTTTAGCCGAAAGACGAGTAGAACTTTTTGGAGAAGGACATCGTTTCTTTGATTTAGTTAGAACCGGAAAAGCAGTTGGAAAAATACCGGGTTTTAAAGCGAATAAAAACGAATTATTTCCATTACCAATCGAAGAAATTCAGTTTGCAAACGGAAACTGGCAGCAAAACCCTGGATACTAAAAAAACACTATTATGAAAAAATTACATTTTATTATAAGCATTTTCGTTTTTACAATCCTGTTGGGTTGTGCAGGCGATGACAGCAATATTGATTTAGACGGGTTAAGTGCACCGGCAAACCTAGCCGTTTTGACCACTGTAACTCAGGATAACTCAGGTAAAGTCACTTTTTTGCCTACCGGAGAAGGAGTTACACAATACAAAATAAATTACGGAGACGGAACTCCTGAGTCGGATTATTTTTCGGCAGGAGCAACTATGACCCACACCTATAAAGAAGGCGTTTATAAAGCTAAGATTGTAGCAATGGGAATAACTGGAAAAACAACCGAAATAAATAAGGATGTTATCGTTTCGTTTAATGCGCCCGCTAATCTTGTAGTAATAATTACTAATGATGTATCAGTTTCTAAAAAAATAACTGTTCAGGCAACGGCTGATTTTGCTTTGTTTTATGATGTTTATTTTGGAGAAGCGGGAAAACCAGAACCAGTTTCAGTAAACAATGGTGAGTCAGTTTCTTATACGTATAAAGAAGCAGGAGTTTATACTGTTCGCGTAGTATCGAAAAGTGCTGCAATTAAAACTGTTGAACATACAGAACAGGTTACAGCAAAATTAATAGTTAATCCAACTGCTTCAGCACCAGTTCCTCCAACTAGATTAGACGCAAATGTAATTTCTATCTACAGTTCGAAATACAAAGATGTAGAAGGAACTAATTTTAATCCAAATTGGGGACAATCCGGCGGTTTATCAGAATTTGAATTGGCGGGTGATAAAATGCTGAATTATACAAACTTAAATTATCAGGGAATTGCATTTGCAGATGGTGTAAAACTGGATGTTTCTGCAATGGATTATATTCATCTTGATGTCTGGACAGCAGATTTAGAAAAGCTAGCCATTTTCCTTATTAGCAATAATAAAATAAATGGTGAAAGACCAGTCACAAAAGATTTGGTGGCAAACCAATGGACAAGTATTGATATTCCAATTTCTGCATTTACAAGTCAGGACGGATTTACAGTGGCTGATATTTTTCAACTTAAACTGGTTGGAACTCCGGATGGTAAAAATATTTATTTAGACAATATTTATTTTTATAAACTACCGGCAGAATCAGTAGCATTGCCGCTTGATTTTGAATCTGCTAATTTAACTTTTGCCTGGGGCGGATTTGGTAATGTAGATGCTTCTGTAGTAACAAACCCTGATAAAACCGGAGCGAATGTATCTGATAAAGTAGTTAAGATTGACAAAAAATCAGGAGCAGAAACCTGGGGCGGAGCAAGTTTAAATCTTGAAAGCACACCTGATTTTAGTAAAGGAACAAAAGTAAAAGTAAATGTATGGTCTTCAAAAGCGGGAGTTGATATATTATACAAAATGGAAGTTTCGACCTCTCCAAAAGACGGAAATGGTAATCCAACGGTATTTATAGAAGTACATGCAACAACAACAGTTGCCAATGCCTGGAACGTTTTAACATTCGATCTTACAAGCGCAGCCAATTTTAGTACCAGTAATAAATACGACAGAGTAATTTTATTCCCTGACTTTGGAAAAGGAGGAACAGGAGACACTTATTACTTTGATGATATAAAACAATCCAATTAAAATAAAAAATCATGAGCAAAAAAATAATTATAAATATCGTATTACTTTTTGCACTGGTGTTAGCAATAAGTTGTCAGAATGATGATCATTCTTTTGGAGATTTGTCAGCACCAACAAATCTGAATATTACAGCTGAAATTATAGGAAAAACTGCCGATGCTCCAAACGGGGACGGATCAGGAATGGTAAAGTTTACTGCAACGGGAGATAATACCGTTTCTTATAAATATGCCTTTAGTGACGGTACTTCGGAGAATTCTCCAAGCGGTATATTTACCAAACGTTTTACCAAAACGGGACTGAATAAATATATCGTTACCGTAATCGCTTCAGGAAGAGGAGGTATAGCTACCAATATAACGACAGAAGTCGAGGTACTGAGTAATTTTAGAGATGATGAAGCAGTTCAGCTTTTAACAGACGGAACTTCAAAAAAATGGTATTGGTCAGCTTCTGAGCCGGGACATTTAGGAGTAGGCCAAAATGATGGCGATGCTACTAAAAATTATTTTCCAAATTACTATTCGGCAGGAGTTTGGGAAAAAGCAGGAGCACCGGCAAGCAGCTGTTTATACGAAAATGTATTGACATTCTCTCTGGATGCTGACGTACTAAAATTTGAATTAGACAATGGCGGTTCCACATTCTTTAATGCTTCGTTTGCAAGTATTGCAGGTGGAAGTTCGCCAAGTGATGAATGTTTAGCGTATAATAGTGCAGGTAAAAAAATAGTTTCATTAAGTCCTTCAGAATCGGTGGTGATGGCCAATCCAAACCATGCAACACAAACAAGAGGTACAACGATGAGTTTTTCTGATGGTGGATTTATGGGGTATTATATTGGTCAGAGTTCTTATGAGATCTTGTCGATCACAGCCAATAGAATGGTCGTAAGAGCTGTTATGGGAGGGAATCCCGCATTAGCATGGTACCATATCTTTACCACTACAAAACCTACTCAGGCGCCACCTGCAGAATACACAAAACTAGTGTGGTTTGATGAGTTTGATACAGATGGTGCTCCTGACGCTACAAAATGGACTTATGATCTTGGCAGAGGAGACAGCGGTTGGGGAAATAATGAAAAACAAAATTATACCAATGCAGCGGCAAACGTAATTGTTCAGGGTGGAAGTTTAAAAATCACAGCAAAAAAAGAAGCTTCAGGCGGAGCAGATTATTCGTCTGCAAGATTAAAAACAGATGGTAAATTTAAATTTACTTACGGTAAGGTCGAAGTAAAAGCCAAACTTCCAACCGGAGTAGGGACCTGGCCTGCAATTTGGATGTTAGGTTCAAACTATGCGACAAAACCCTGGCCTGCCTGTGGTGAGATTGATATAATGGAACATGTAGGCAAAAATCAAAATGTTATTCTAAGTACGCTTCATTATCCTGGACATTCAGGTGGAGACGGAAATACAGGTTCTAAAACGATACCAAATGTCTCAACAGAATTTCATGTCTATAAAACAGTTTGGAGCCCTGCTTCTGTACAGACTTTTGCAGATGATGTACTAATTCATTCCGTTCCTAATGACGGTACTTTGCCTTTCAACAGCGACTTTTTCTTAATTCTGAATGTTGCAATGGGAGGTAATCTGGGCGGTAATATTGATCCTGCCTTTACACAATCTTCGATGGAGATTGATTACGTAAGAGTGTATCAATAGATTATAAATTAATTAGTAAGAATGAGGTGAGAAGGTCAGTTAAGGCTGGCCTTCTTATTTTATTAATTTTTAAAATGACGGTATGAAAAAAATAATTGTATTAGTAATGATAACCAGTTTTAGTTTCGCTCAGGAAATAAAACGAAAATTAGTTTGGGAAGAGAATTTTAGTAAAAAACAAGTTAATGAAGCTTTTTGGAATTTCGAAGTCGGCGATGGTTGTCCGGACTTATGTGGTTATGGCAATAATGAAAGACAGATTTATACCAAAACAAATCACGAATTAAAAGATGGAAATTTAATTATCGAAGCCAGAAAAGAAGGAAATAAATATACCTCTACAAAAATTACTACTAAAGGTAAAAAAGAGTTTAAATATGGCCGAATCGAAGCCAGGGCAAAACTGCCTGTTGGTCATGGTTTATGGCCTGCATTCTGGATGTTGGGAGCTAATATCGATGAAGTAAAATGGCCAAAAACCGGAGAAATTGATATTTTAGAATACATAGGCAGAGATCCACATATGGTGTATACAACTTTGCATACACAAGACAGCCACGGTAATACAATCAATACAAAGAGAACCCCTTTTCCTACTATTGAAGAAGGATATCATGTATATGCAATCGAATGGACAAAAGATAAAATCGACTTTTTTGTAGACACAACATTGGTTTACACCTTTAATCCCGAAGTGAAAAATGAAGATACCTGGCCATTTGATAAACCATTCTATATTATAGTCAATTTAGCGATAGGAGGAAATTTTGGAGGTCCTGAAGTAGATGATAACGTACTTCCTCAAAAATTTTATGTCGATTATGTTCGTGTTTACCAATAGTAAGGCATTCACTTGAAAAATTGTAGCTGAATCAGATGTAAATACCTTACTTGTTTAATTTTAAAATATTTATGTCTGATTTTTTGCATTAAAGAAAGAAAAATATTTAAGCTTTTTTAGTACTCAAAAGGCAAAAATCAAGCTTGTGAGACAATAATTAACGATTTATTGTTAATTATTGTTCTTCTTGTTTGCTTTTTCAAATAATAATTTGTTAAATTTGGTCAGAATATTAACATAACCACATAAACCCAAAAGACACGCCTATATAGTAAAACTACTTTTTATAAAATTACTCCAAATTTTAAACAGAAACTAAAAAAGTAGTACTATGGCTGATCTGCATATTCCAGACGCTCTATTAGTGAGAAATTATGTCGATGGCAATGAAAATGCCCTTGCGACATTAATTAAGAGACACGAGTCTAAGATATATGGATTTATATATTCTAAGATTGCTGATAGAGATATCTCAAATGATATTTTTCAAGATACCTTTATTAAGGTGATTAAAACCCTAAAAAGTAATTCCTATAACGAAGAAGGTAAATTTTTGCCTTGGGTAATGCGTATTTCCCACAACTTAATTGTAGATCACTTTCGTAAAACCAAAAAAATGCCAATGTACAGAGAAACCGAAGAGTTTTCGATTTTTTCTGTCATGTCAGACGATTCTTTAACGATCGAGAACAAAATGATTTTTGATCAGGTCGAAGTAGACCTGAAAAAGATAATTGAAGAGCTTCCGCTAGATCAGAAAGAAGTTTTGGTAATGCGTATGTATCAGGATATGAGTTTTAAGGAAATATCTGAAATTACGGGTGTTAGCATTAATACAGCATTGGGAAGAATGCGTTATGCACTAATGAATTTAAGAAAGATAATTGATAAACATCAAATTATTTTAACCAACTAATACTATTTTGACTAATAGCTCGTTATACTATTATAAAAACATTTTGATAGTATGGCGAAAATTTACTCTAAAAAGGCATTAGCTTCTAAAGACTTAAAACCTAAAAAAGAAGTTGTTTCTTTTTTACTTAATTATTCACAAGCATTAACAGTTGTGAAAATTGAAAATAAAAGTTTTGAAATTATAGCTAATTAAGCAGCCCACTATATTTGTCGGATGTTTATTTCGAAAGAAAAACCAAATGGTCGTTTTGGTTAAAAGCTCACTATTTGTATCCAAATACAGATAGTGAGTTTTTTGTTTTTAATACTAAGCGAGTTGAATTAAAAAACTCAACAAAATAAGCATAGTCAACGGTTTCAACCTTGGGAGCACAATATATTCCATAATGCATTTCCAAATTCCTTTAGTAAATAACCGAAAATAATAACCATTTTAGTATCGGAGATATTACCTGTTATTAGTGATAAATTGATTGTAGTTTTATAGTCGCTTTGTTAAAATTTTGAATTTTGAACGGATATCAAAATTTTATTTTATATTTAGCTTTATTTTAGTTAAAAAACAGTTTTTTATTTAATTAAAAAGCGCTTTAAAAGAATTTTATGTATTAAAAACCTTTCAATATTTAGAAAACCTTAATTATTAATAATACCTAAAACCAAGTATAACCAAAAACCAAACCATCTATGACCCAAAATTACCCTAACCACGTTTTGTTTGTTGTTCCTTTTAATGTATCCAGTAAAGAATATTAGAAAGAATAAGTATTTGTTTTATATCGATCATTGGCAAGAGTGAAACTTTTAGCCTTCTAATCAATGTGTGGCAAATTCTTAAGTAGTACCCTTAATCTATTTAACAACCAAACCTAACCAAAAATGAAAAAGAGCCTCAAAACCTTATTAGTACTGCTATTGCTAAATACGGGAGCATACGCTCAAAAAGAAGAAATTAAAGAAGCACAATCTTATTTTGCCAAAGGAAAAACCCAGGAAGCCGTAGCTATTTTAAAAAAAATAGAATATCTCGTCATAAATGCCCCGGTTGAGGTCAAGTCCGACTTTTATTTTACAAAAGGAAATGTTTATAAAGATTTAGCAACCAAAAATATAGATGCAGCAGCTAACTTTGCTGTAGCAGTCGGAGCTTATCAGGATGTGCTTTTGTATGAGAATGATTCTCAGGTTTATAAATATGCTTTTAAGGCAAGTTTAGCGCTAAAAGAGATGAAAGCCAAACTGGTAGACGGAGCTTACAGCGATTATAAAGCCGAAAAATTCAAAGAAAGTGCTGATAAAAGCTATGAAGTGTATCTGTTCGATAAAAAAGATGTCCGAAATCTGTTTAATGCCGCCTCCGCTTCCTTATCTGCTAAAGATTACAAATCAGCCATTAAATATTTCGAGGAACTTAAAAAGCTAAATTATACCGGTGAAAACGTTATTTTTTATGCCACCAATAAAAAAACAAAAACAGAAGAAGCTTTTGTGTCAATGAGTGCAAGGGAAGCAAGTATTCAGGAAGGACTTTATGAAAAACCAAGAAATGTAAATCCGCCATCAAAAAAAGAAGAAATCATTACGTCTTTGGCTTTCTCTTATATGGAGACAAATGATTATTGCAACGCCGAAAAATATTTTGAAGACGGCTTGCAAGTCAATCAAAATTGCATAACCTGTTACATCAATCTGGCTTATATAAAAATAGAGTTCAAAAAAGAATTACTTGATCTAATGGCCACTTTAGGAAATAGTGCAAAGGAAATGCAGCAATATGATAAGTTAGACACCCAAAAAGATGATATTGTAAAAAGTGCCATCCCATACCTTAAAAAAGCATTGACAATTGAGCCAAAAAACGAAAATGCCACAAAATCGCTTCTTGGAATCTACAGATCATTAAATATGACAAACGAATATAATACGCTTAAAAGCAGTATGTAAAAAGAAGAGAGAAGCTACTTAACAATCTTTTTAGTAGCTTCTTCCTTTTTAATTGCTTCTTCTATCAGTGATTTTTTTCCGACAGTTCTCGTAATAATATCTTTCTCCAGGCTCCATCCTCTTGCAGGCGAATATTCACGTCCGTACCAAATGATTTGCAGGTGCAGGTCATTCCACAATTCTCTTGGAAATAATCTTTTAGCATCTTTCTCCGTCTGTACCACGTTTTTTCCGTTCGAAAGATTCCATCTTAACATCAGTCTGTGAATGTGTGTATCAACCGGAAAAGCCGGAACGCCAAAAGCCTGCGACATCACAACGCTCGCTGTTTTATGTCCAACAGCAGGTAATTCTTCAAGAGCCTCGAAACTCTGTGGCACCTTTCCGTCATGTTTATCAATTAAAATATGTGATAAACCGTGAATTCCTTTCGATTTCATAGGCGATAAACCACACGGGCGAATGATTTCCTTGATTTCTTCCACAGACATTTTAATCATATCATAAGGATTATCAGCTTTTGCAAAAAGTATAGGCGTAATCTGGTTCACACGCACATCTGTACATTGCGCCGAAAGTAAAACCGCAATCAACAGTGTATAAGGATCTTTATGATCAAGCGGGACAGGTATAGTAGGGTAGAGTTCTTTTAACGTATTTATAACAAATTGTACGCGAGCTTCTTTATTCATTTCCGTATTTTTAATCCCGTAAAAATAGCATAATTTTCATGATGTGCCTAATCCAGCTTTTTGTTACAACTCCTCATTGCGGCAATAACATTTTTAAGCATTCGCAAGAGCTTCCTCCGGTCGCTTTGCCAATACAAAAAATGTAAATTACCACAACTCCGGGGTTTTCACTTCAATCTGGGGCATGAACATAATTGTGAATTATGAATTGTTAATTATGAATTAGTTTAAATTTATAATCTAAGTTAGTCTAACAATCTAAAAATCTAAAATATGACAACATTAAAAGCAGGCGATAAAGCTCCAAATTTTTCAGGAACAGATCAGGACGGAAAAACACACAAACTGGCAGATTACGCAGGAAAAAAATTAGTAGTATTCTTTTATCCAAAAGCAAGTACACCAGGTTGTACCGCAGAGGCTTGTGATCTAAGAGATAATTTCGAACGTTTTAAAGCCAATAACTACGAACTTCTTGGAGTAAGTGCCGACAGTCAGAAAGCACAGCTAAAATTCAAAGACAAATACGAATTCCCTTTTCCCTTATTAGCCGATGAAGATAAATCAGTAATCAATGCATTCGGCGTTTGGGGACCAAAAAAATTCATGGGAAAAGAATACGACGGAATTCATAGAACCACCTTCGTAATAGACGAAAACGGAATTATCGATGAGGTAATTTCTCAGGTAAAAACAAAAGAGCACGCAGCTCAGATCTTGAAATAATAAATTTTGTTTCAGGTGTCAAGTTTCAAGTTTTTTATAAGTTCGGGAAGTTTATTCTTTCATAATAATCTTTGTCAAAATTTAAACTTTGACAAAGATTAAACGCACCAATTGTCACCCTGAGCGAAGTCGAAGGGCGCAAAGAGTTTCAATTCCGCTTAGCCTCAAATAGAGAGGTTACAAGATAATTCTGTACCATTGTGTCACCTCGACGAAGGAGAGGTCACACAAGTAACTCGACAAAGATTGGCAAAAAGAACCGAGAGTAAAACCTGAAACAAAACAAACTTGAAACCTGAAACAAACATTAAAAAAAATCCCAAAAAAGAAAAATTTTTCTTTTTTGGGATTTTTTTTAATGTTAAGCATTTTGCTCTAATTCTTTCTGCGGATGATACCCAAAAAGATGGTGTTCTTTTATTATTTCGGCGATACCGGACGGAAGCATTGGTTCCCAGCCTGGTTTTCCCTGATTGATCATTTTCAAAACCTCGCGGGAGAAAACCTCCAGATTGTGCGGATCATAATCGGCAATATCCACCACTTTTCCGTTGAATTTAAAGAACTTGTACAATTCTTTCATTCTAGGATGTACTTTTAAGTTGTTTGAATCCATCAAAACGCCATTGTCGTCTAACATAGGATATAAGAAAACTTTCATATCCCTGTAGAATAATTTTCCAAAAGCTTCCAGAATTCCACCGCTTAAATGACGGTAATATTTCTCGTCAAAAATATCAACTAAATTGTTGACACCCATTGCCAATCCCATTCTGGCTTTGGTATAATTAGCAAAATATTCTACTACTTTATAATATTCCTGAAAATTCGAAATCATTACAGTCTGACCTAGGGAACAGAGTAATTCAGCCCTGTCCATAAAATCACGCTCATCAATTTCACCATCAGAACGTAAATTCGAAAGTGTAATTTCAAAAATAACCAGTGTATTGTCTTTCTCAACTTTATTTTCTTCAAGAAACATTTTAAGCGATTTCTCGTACATGTCCATGTTTACTTTCGTAACCGGACGAAAACTTCCCCTAAGCGCAAGAAGGTTTTTTTTGTATAAAATAGCAGCCGGAAGAATGTTTTTTCCTTCAGGATTAAACATTACGGCATCAGTCATTCCGTTTTTAACCAATTGCAAGCTAATCAAACGATTATCAACATCAGCAAAACGAGGTCCTGAGAAGTTAATAGTGTCAATTTCGAGTTGGTCTTTGTCTAAGTGATCGTATAGGTAACGAAGTAATCGTTTTGGATCGTTGTATTTGTAAAAAGCACCGTAAATTAAGTTTACACCTAAAATTCCCAGTGTTTCTTGTTGCAGTCTGGCGTCAGTTTCTTTAAAACGAATATGAAGAATAATTTCGTTATAAGCTTCGTCAGGTTCAATCTGGTATCTGATTCCAACCCAACCGTGACCTTTAAATTGTTTGGCAAAATCTATAGTTGCAACAGTGTTGGCATAACTAAAGAAGAGTTTGGTAGGATGTTTTTCTCTGCTTAATCGTTCTTCGATTATTTGGCCTTCAAGAGTCAGCATCTTTTTTAGTCGCTCTTCAGTCACATAGCGGCCATCACTTTCAACTCCATAAACGGCATCACTGAAATCTTTGTCGTAGGCAGACATTGCTTTTGCAATTGTTCCCGATGAACCTCCAGACCTGAAAAAATGCCTGACCGTTTCTTGTCCAGCGCCAATTTCAGCAAATGTTCCGTAAATATTCTCGTTTAAATTAATGCGTAACGCTTTGTCTTTTATAGAAGGAATCTGTTCGATGACCTTGTCACCTTTGAGTTTTATTTCTGTACCCATTTTATTTTAAATAGATTTGTTACAAAGTTAGCAAATTAGGCTTCTAATGAAAGAGAAATAATCCTATTTTTGTAAAAAAAATAAGTTCAATTGAAGGTATATTTTTTAGGTACTGGTACTTCCCAAGGCATTCCGATAATCGGAGTCGATCATCCTGTTTGTAAAAGCACTGATGCTAAGGACAAAAGGCTTCGCGTATCCATCTGGATTACGTGGGGCGATCATTCGTATGTAATAGATTGTGGTCCTGATTTCAGGCAGCAAATGCTTTCTTGCGGCTGCAGGCATCTTGATGCAATCCTGTTTACACATGAACATGCAGATCACACAGCAGGATTAGATGATATTCGTCCGTTTAATTTCAGACAAGGCGAAATTCCCGTTTATGCACATCAGCGTGTGATTGATAATCTAAAACGCCGTTTTGATTACGTTTTCGAAACCGTAAATAAATATCCTGGCGCTCCAAGCGTTAAAACGATAGAAGTAATTAATGATCAGCCTTTTGCTGTTGGAGATAAAACAGCAATTCCGGTGAATGTCATGCATGGTGATTTACAGGTTTTTGGTTATCGCATTGATGATTTTGCTTATCTGACTGATGTTAAAACAGTTCACGAAACCGAAGTCGAAAAACTAAAAAAGCTTAAAGTTTTAGTGGTAAATGCTTTGCGCGTAGAACCACACGACACACACTTTAATTTGCAGGAAGCACTCGATTTTATAAATCTGGTCAAACCTGAAAAAGCTTATCTAACGCATATTAGCCACGTTTTGGGCTTTCATGAAGAAGTACAAAAACAGCTTCCTGAAAACGTTTTCCTGGCCTATGATAATTTAGAAATTACAATTTAATTATATTACAAAAATGAAAAAATCCTTAATGCTTTATCTTTTTATCCTTGCGATACTTATGAATGTTTTTACCTATATGTTTTATAGCAGAGAAGTAAAATTCGGGCAGGAAAGATATGATAAAACGACTAAGAAACTAAGAGACAGCATCAGTTTAGTAACAACGAAATTAGCTGATGCAGATTATTTTTCGCTAGAGCACAACGAAAATGCGCAAAACTATTTTGACAATAGTGCTTCAGGAGGAAAAGTAATTTTATACGAAAAACTGATTCCTGTTGTAACAGAGAAATTATTAGATCTGAATGCAAGCCCAAATGGAAACCCTTATACAGGTCAGGATAAAATAGGCCCGAATAAATTTATCATTAATAAAGTTAAGATTCTAAACCACAGATGGATTATCGCTGATTATAGCAATGGAGAAATGTGGGGAGAAGTCCTGTTAAAATATTTTGTTGCTGATGATGAAAGTATTACTTTTGAAGTAATTCAAAGTTGGTTGTATCAGAAATAGGAAATAATATCCTGTTTTTTAACTTTTAAATTAATGGGATGTATGAAAAAAATATTTTTATTCTCGATTATTATTGGGCTTTCGTTTTCTTGTGCTAAAAAAGTTTCGGAAGAGAGTAAAACGCCAAAAGACCAAGAGTCAAAGCCGGCAGTTGTGGTTGGAGGCGATGCTGATGCCCACGGTTGCAAAGCTTCTGCGGGTTATACGTGGTCAAGTCTTAAAAAAGAATGCGTTCGTCTTTTTGAAGTAGGTACAAAATTAGCACACGCCGAAGACGGAAAAACATATTCGACAGTTGCCTACGTAATCTTTGAAGGAAACCAGGCCGAACTTTTTCTGGATACTCAAAAAGAGCCAATCCTTTTAGAAAGAAAATCCGAAGGAGAATCCTGGAGTAACGACGATTACCAGCTCATTCCCTGGAAAGGTTATGTCCTGAAAAAAGCAGATAAGGTTATTTATACAGGAGAATAAAGTTGAAAGTATACAGTCGCAGTTTTCAGTCTCACTTGTTGAGTTGAATATTGCGGCTTTTTTAAAAAATACGATGCATCATAAAGATTATAGCATAAATCCAAAAGTTATAAAGTATTGTAAAACTTAATCCATATAAAATACTATTTGAATAGTGACCTTTACACTTTGAAGATTTTTTAAAAACGAGTCGTAACGCCCTGAAGAAAATCCAATAAAGCATTGCGATAAAAGTTAAGACAGAAAACCATAATATGGCGCCAAACGCCCAGCATAAGTAACTAATTACGATTGCCATAATAAACCATAAAATAAGGCTTATTACAATTCCAAAAATTCCTTCGCCCACATCTGGTAAATCATCAATACTGCGGTCTGCAGCAGCTTCCTTTATATAATCAATTTTTGAAGCATCAAAACGATCTGTTATTTCGCCCAGGTTGTCTCTTATTTTAATTCCTTTAAATAATCCAACAGATATAAATAAAAAGAAGGCTATCGATAAAATTGTAGTTGATAATAGTGAATTTTCAAAAAAAGATCTATGATCTCCTAATCCAAAAAGCCATACTGTTATAATAGTTAAGAATATGACAATGAGTGTAATTATAAAAATATTCCTGGAATTCAGTATTTTATAGTTACTCGTCAATTTTAATTCACTTCTCTTATTGTTCTTTTTTGCCATTAAAAAAATCTTTAATCATTCGTGAACTTTCTTCCGGGCTTCTCAGTGATACGAATTCGGCATTTTCATTTATCGTAAAATGCCCTTTAAAAGCTTCTGGCATTGCGTTATATTGTTGGTCTACCTGATTCAGTGTTTCTTTAAAACAGTTATAGTTGTATTTCTGTATCAGGTATGGTAAAGAGTTTTGTCCTCTTAAAAGTTCGTATTCCTGATAATTGTAAGGTGTAGTTTCCTGTCTTTTAGATAATGTCAGATTGAATTTCTGCAATAATTTTTCTATTTCCTTTTCGCTGACAAATTGAGAAAGTCCGCGCAAAGCATAGATTTTCATATCAAGATATCTTTCTTTTTTATAGGCATTACCAAAGAAATCTTTTAATTCAGGAAGATCAAAATCTTATAATAGTCTCAGGATCTTATTTCTGATATCAAGTTGTTTTGTAGCAGAATAAATCCTTGTCAAGTGAGCGAAATTATCTTTATTGATACTATTTTGATCTAAAGAAAACAGGGTGTTTCTAAAGTCTTTATTACTATCTTTTATCTTTTCGTCAGTTAGTATAGCTGGAAAATTACTCATTTCTAGGATTTAAAATAGTTATGTACTCAGGCTTCAAACAGCGACTGAAAACTGGATACTACTCTGCCAGCCAATTCTTAAAATCAAAGAAATTCTGTGGAGCAACTCCGTGACCAACCGGATATTCTTTATAAGTTACCGGAATGTTTAGTTTTTCTAAAATAGCAGGAGTTTTTCTCGCCCAGTCAATTGGGATTACCTGATCTACAGTTCCGTGTGATGCGAAGATTTTTAAGTTCTTAAAATCGTTTTTCTCGTAACCTTCTTTGATAATTTCGTCGTTAAAATACCCGCTCATGGCAACTACTCTCTGAATTTTTTCAGGATAAGAAAGTGCTACGGCATAACTTAAAATCGAACCCTGACTGAAACCAACCAAAGTTACATTGTTTGCATCAATAGGATAATTAGCAACCAGTTCATCTACAAAAGTAGCGATTACATCACGTGATGTTTTAGCTTGCTCATTATCTGAGAATTTATTCTGATCTGCATCAAAATTAATCGCGTACCATGCGTATGCACCATATTGCAAATCATACGGAGCGCGGGCAGAGATAATGTAATAGTTGTCCGGAAGTTCAGTAGCAAACGAAAACAAATCAGCTTCGTTACTGCCATATCCGTGTAATAAAAGTAAAACAGGATTTTTATCTAAAATTACTTTTGGCTCTTGTATTTTATATTCTAAAGATAGATTCATTTTTTAATTGTGAAATGTAAGTTGTGAATTGTGAACTTTGACAAAATTTTTCAAGTTTGGAATTTGGAATTTGATTTTATCCTATCGATTTAAACCATTTTTGAAATAAATTCCCAACCAGCGGAATTGGTCTTGTCTGGCCCTGAATAGCACTAAAAATCCCGTAAGTCCATAATATTGAGATGCAAATCCACATGGGAAAAGTAATCATAAAGCTGTCAAAATTGCTGATAATGGCGCCAAAGGAAATAAAGGCAAGTGATAGTCCTAAAGCCTGACGAATGTGAAAAGAGGCAAAACTATTTTTATTTTCAGAGTTCATAGACATCGCGATCAAGATACCAATAATTAAAATATAACTGGTAATGGCGATTGATTTTCCCTCTTCGATTGAATTCTTCATTGTAATTATTTAGTTATAACAAGTTGATTTTGATTTAAAATTCCGTAGACAGAACCTCTGATTTCGGTTCCTAAAAAAGCAGAATTTTTAGATTTTGAGAGAATATTGGCTTTCGTAAAAGTTGATTTTCCTTCGGGAGTAAAGAAAGTGAAGTTCGCTTTAGAACCTTCGGTAATTGTATTGTTTTCAATTCCGAAAACGGATTTGCCGGAAGTTAATTTTTCGATTACCGTTTCAAGTGGTAAAACAGTTAATAAAGCTCCAAAAGCACTTTCAAGGCCAATAGTTCCATTTTTAGCCGTATCAAATTCCATTTTCTTGAATTCAATATCAATTGGGTTGTGGTCAGATGTAATGATGTCTATTGTTCCGTCTGTAACTCCTTTTAATAAAGCTTGTCTGTCAGTTTCCGTTCTTAATGGCGGTGTAACTTTAAAACGAGTATCAAAACCTTCCAGTTTTTCATCGGTTAAAACCAAATGATGTACAGCAACACTCGCGGTTATCTGTAATCCTTTTGCTTTTGCTTCTCTTATTAATGCTACTGATTTTGCTGTAGAGATGGTGGGAATATGTAATTTACCTCCGGTATATTCTAATAGAAATAAGTTTCTGGCAATTTGTAATTCTTCTGCCAGATTCGGGATTCCTTTCAGTCCTAATCTTGTAGAAACGATTCCTTCATTTGCAACTCCGTTTCCTTTCAGATTTGCATCTTGTGCGTAAGCAATCACTAAACCATCGAAATCCTGAACATACTGCAAAGCAATTTTCAATAAATTGGCATTGTCAATACTCTTATTGTAATCTCCAAAAGCAACAGCTCCGGATTTTTTCATATCAAATAACTCTGCCATGTCTTTTCCTTCACTGGCTTTGGTTAAAGCACCAATTGGATAAAGAGCTGTAGCAAACCCATTCGCTTTGTTTTTTACAAAATTTACCTGAGACTGATTGTCGATAACAGGAAAGGAGTTAGGTTGCAGAGCAATGCCGGTAAAACCACTTTTTGCAGCGACATTCAATCCGTTTGCGATCGTTTCCCGGTCTTCGTAACCTGGTTCGCCAAAAGAAACGCTGCTGTCAAACCAGCCTTGAGAAAGATGTAAATTGTCAAATTTAACTTCGGTAGAATCCTCGATATCCAGAATCGAAGTTCCTATTTTTTCTATTAAACCATCTGCAATTAAAAGATCAACCGTCTGATTATGAAACGGACTTTTTGAATCGATAATTTTGGCGCTTCTGATGATTATTTTCATATGTAGAGTTTATTTTAATTGAAACAATTAAATTATTTTAAAACATTAATACTTGATTTTTCTGAGTCATTAAGGAATTAAGTTAATAAAGAAAAAACTGAATATTCTCAATGAACAAAAAATATTGCTTAAGTTTTTTTTAGCATTTAAGATATAAGAAGAAGCTTATTCATAATATTCTTAATCTCTTAATGGTTCAAAAAAAAGTAAAACTTTAAGTTTTACTTTACGAATTTGATTATGGCCATTTCTAATGCTAAAAATAACAGTGCAAAGATAACAAACCATTTCCAAATTTGGCTGTCAGTTCGTTCAGTTTGTAGTGTATTAAAAATGGTAGAAATGGTATCGGCAGTTTTAAAATCCGAAACCACATTTGTATTGACCTGACTTAAATCACTCTCGCTTCTTTTGTAATTGAAACTCAGGTTTTCTACCCATTCTTTTTTATCAAAAACACTATAATTCCCAGCTGTTTCAGGGAAATCATTAAATGTTAGTTTTACTTTATTGTTGAGGATTTGCTGAATCGGAATAAAAGAATCTTCAGTTCCTTTTACTTCCAGAATAGCATCTTTGGTCAATAAAACATCTACAAAATAAGGCTGATTATTACCGATGGTCAAAGCATTAACTCCGGTTTTCTGATTGTTTTGCCCCATTTTATAAAATAAAGGCACAATTAACGGAGATTGCTGAAAGTTTGAATTCGCTGCATTAATAGGTGCTGAAAAAACAGTAATCCCAGAAACCGGATTCTGAATTGCGGTTACAAATACACTTTGATCTTCATACGATAAAACTGCCGGATAAGGGCTGGAAATAGCAAATGAACTGTTTGTTTTTGGATATTGGAAATTCGTGATTTTATTCTCGAAAACACCTGAAAACAAAGGATGATCAAAATTGATTTTGGTAATTAATTTGCTTTTGCTTTCAAGAGTATTAAACTGAATTTTTCCGAAATTACCCAGAAATGAATTGAGATTGGAAACTGAACTTTTTTCAGAAGGAATCACCACCAGATTTCCGCCCTTAGAAACAAATGCTTTTAGTGTCGTTTGCAAAGCCTGAGGAACTTCGACTAATTCATTCAGAATAATGGTATTTTGTTTGTCTAAACTGTTGTAATCTAAACTGCTAATCGGGTAATTGTTGTAATTGAATTCCGCCGACGTGTAAATGCGCGACAAGAAATTGCTTTTTTCAGGTTCGCCAATACTGATAACATTCGTTTTTTTGCTTTTCGAAATACTGAAATAAAGTTTGTTGTCATACGTCAAACCGTTGTCTTCAATGGTTACATAACCGTGGAAAGCTTCTTTTGGAATCGTAAAATTGATTTTCTTTTTCTTGGTGTCGAAATTGATAATGGTTTTGGCAATCAGTTTGTTCTGATTGTACAATGCCATAGAAACAGGTTTGAAATCTTCTCCATAAGCGGATAAATTAACGCCGATCTCGTAGAAATTCTCTAAAGTCTGCTGGATAAAAACGCTGTCAATAGCAACATTGTTTTTTTGTTCTGCTTTCGGGATAATAAAATATGGTTTCTCATCCGTATCAATGTTTTTTACATCTTTTTCGGCTAAGCCAACAGCATCAGTAATGATAACGATATCTTTTTTATGAGCAGATTTGTGCGCTTTGATCTTTGCCATTATAGACGGAAGCTCAAAAGGAGTCGCGCTGTATTTTAGATTTTGTAAAGCGCTTTTCGACGATTTGATATCTGTATTCCAGTAATTTTCAGTGTTGGTTAACAATGAAAACTGAGTGGTTTCCGGCGTATTTTCTAATAATTCCTGAACGGTACGTTTTAGTAATTCTCCTTTTTTTCCTTTGGCCTGCATGCTGAACGAATTGTCCAGAACAATATACATTTCGTTAGTTGCATTTTTACTGTCCTTAGCTTCAAAAAAAGGTTGTGCGAAAGCTAAAATAATAGAAGTCAGTAATAATAAACGGGTCGCTAATAAAAGTCTTTTTTTGATTTTTGAACTTTTTCGGGTTTGAATTGAAAGTTCTTTTAAGAATCGGACATTGGTGAAATAAGAGATTTTAAAACGTCGTAACTGAAATAAATGAACCAAAATTGGTACAATCAATAAAAACAGAAAGTATAGAATTTCGGGATGTTTAAAATGCATTCTGGCTTAGATTTATTTCACTACTTTTTGTAGATACTGGTCAAAAATACAAATTTTTAGTCAAAAGATGCAGGTATATTAATTAAACCATATAAGTAATATAAGTTCCTTTAATTTTTGATAAAAGAAGTTTCATTTATAATCTCTTATATGTCTTAAATGGTTTAAAGATCTTGTTGAGGAGTTTGAATAATGTAACTTATGTAATTTCTTTTGTAACAAAAAATAACTTTCCGAAAGATATTATTGAGTATTTTAGCCTATTCAAAAACAATTTAAAAAACTATGAAAAGATTATATATAGTTCTTTTTTCGACTTTAGCTTTTACGGCCTCACAAGCTCAGAATAAATTCAATTTACTGGTTGGGACGTATACTAATACTTGCGAAAGTAAAGGAATTTACGTTTATGAATTTGACGCGACGTCAGGTGATTTTAAATTAAAAAATTCAACAGAAAAAGTGGTGAGTCCAAGTTACTTATCCGTTTCTGCAAATAACAAATTTATTTATGCGGTAAACGAAAACGGTACGCAGAGTGCCGTAACTGCATTAAGTTATGATTCACCAACGGGACAGCTTAAAGTATTGAATACACATTCTTCGCTGGGCGCTGATCCTTGTCATTTAATTAATGATGATAAAAATGTAATTGTAGCTAATTATTCGGGCGGAAGCATTGCTGTATTTAAGAAAAATGCTGACGGAAGTATAACAGAAGGTCAACAATTGATTCAGCATGAAGGAAAAGGACCTAATGCGGCACGTCAGGAAAAGGCACACGTGCATCAGGTTGTTTTTTCTCCGGACAAAAAGTTTGTTTTATCGAATGATTTGGGTCAGGATAAGGTTTTTATTTACAAATATAATCCGGGAGCGAGCCACGAAGTGTTAACTTTAAAAGGAACTGTAGATGTAAAAAAAGGTAGCGGTCCAAGGCACTTAACGTTTAGTAAGGATGGTAAATTTGTGTATCTGGTTCAGGAATTAGATGCAACTCTTACTACTTTTAGTTATGATAAATCCGGCGCTTTAAAATTAATTGCCGAAACGAGTATTCTGCCAAAAGGATTTACCGGAGGTACAGGTGCTGCCGCGATTAAAATTTCGCCTGACGGAAAGTTTCTATACGTGACAGATCGTGTTGATGCAAATTCTATTTCAGTTTACCAAATTCAGAAAGACGGAAACATAAAATTTGTAGAGCAGGAAAGTACATTAGGAAAAGGCCCAAGAGATTTTGCTATTGATCCAACAGGGAATTATCTGTTAGTGGGGCACCAATATACAAATGATATTATAATATTCAAAAGAGATAAAATTACAGGAAAACTTAAGAATACCGGAAAAAAGATCGATTTGTGTTCTCCGGTTGGATTGGTTTTTACCAAAATTTAATCGAAAGGTTCAAAGGCTCGGAGGAACAAAGGCTCAAAGGTTTCCTATCTAGCGTAAAAAAAAGGATCGAAAATGTAAATAAGTTACAAACTTAAATTTACATTTTCGACCCTATATTATTCTCTGAACCTTTGTTTCTCTGAACCTTTGTCCCTCAAGAAGGCTATTTATTCTTATCTTTTCTCTTCTTGTCTCTCGTTTTCAACATGTTTCGATTGACAGATCCGTGGGTTTTCTTTTTGGTTTTAGAAGGACCTCCAAGATTCACTTTTTTATTCTTTTTGTCTTTTTCATGAAAAGCACCGTCACCTGTTAGTTTTTGTTTTTTCATTAAAAACTTAATCGGTTGTTTATCTTTTTCAGGTTCGATTAACTTAGACGAAACTTCAACTTCTTCAGGGAAATCTGCTATTGCAAGTTCGGTATTCATTAACACTTCAACTTCAACTTTAAATTCTTCTTCACGGGGCGTGATAAAACTAATAGCAGTTCCGGTTGCATCTGCACGACCTGTACGACCAATTCTGTGCATATACAATTCAGGAAATTCAGGAAGTTCGAAGTTGATAACGTGAGAAATATTCGAAATATCTAAACCTCTCGCCATAATATCAGTAGTAATTAATCCGCGTAGATTTCCTTCCTGGAATTCAGCCATCGTACTCAAACGGTAATTTTGAGATTTGTTCGAGTGAATTACCCCGAACTGACCTTCAAAATCTTCTTCTATTCTGGTATGAAGCATATCTGAAATCTTTTTATTGTTCACAAAAACCAAAACACGTTCCATGCTTTCGTTTGTTTCTAATAAATGTTTTAACAGGTTTACTTTTGTATTGAAGTTAGGTACGTTGTACGTAATCTGAGTAATGTTTTCAAGCGGAGTTCCTGAAGCAGCAAGTGTAACTTCTTCCGGAAAATCAAAAAAGTCATTCAAAACAGCATCTACTTCATCCGTCATGGTGGCAGAGAAAAGAATGTTTTGACGTTTTGTTTTCATCATCGCTAAAAGTGCTGTCAATTGCGTACGGAAACCCAGATTAAGCATTTCATCAAACTCATCAATAACTAATTTTTGAGTTTCATCAAAACGAATAACAGCGTCCAATGCTAAATCCATTGTACGGCCTGGCGTTCCAACTAAAATGTCGACACCTTCGTAAACAGCTTTTTTTTGTGTATTGATATTTACCCCACCAAAGATACCAAGTGTACTAACCGACATGTATTTGGTTAATTTTTCGACTTCTTCTACAACCTGAACGACTAATTCACGGGTTGGAACCAGAATTACGATTTTAGGCGTATTGGTTGGTGTAAATTTGTATAATTTTAAAAGGGGTAATAAGTAAGCAAATGTTTTACCGGTACCGGTTTGCGCAATTCCCATCATATCGCGGCCAGACATAATCACAGCAAAGGATTTTTCCTGAATAGGAGTAGGCGTAACAAAGCCTAATTCGTCGATTGCTTTTTGTACTGATTTTGGAAGATTGAATTTTTCGAAAGTGCTCATTTACATTAAATTTTGTGCAAATGTACGTTAAAATGACGGTTAGATCGCTAAAATTTTCGAATCATCTCATAATTAAATGATGTAATGCCTTAATTATCAATATTAAAAACCTTCGAAAACACCTAGTCCAAACAAGGCAAAATCGTATTTTACAGGATCTTGAGGATCCATTTTTCGCAGTTTCAGGTCTAATTCAGTCAATGCTTTTCCGTCATTTTGTTTTCTGGTAAGAATGCCAAGTTTTCGGGCAACATTACCGGAATGCACATCAAGCGGACAGGATAATGCAGCTGGCGAAATGGTTTTCCAGATTCCCAGATCGACACCTTTTGTATCCTTACGAACCATCCAGCGCAGATACATGTTGATTCGTTTTGCAGCAGAATTGTTCAACGGATCTGAGATGTGTTTTTGAGTTCTTGGCAAATGATCGATTTCAAAGAATATTTTCTTGAACTCGTGGATGCTTTTTTGTAAACTGTCTTTTTCCTGATGTTTAGCAAATACAGCTTCTAAGCCATTATGATTTTTATAAATGTGCTGCAGTCCCTTTATAAATCCGCCAAAATCTTTTCCGTTAAAGGTTCTGTGAACAAAATTTTCTAATCGTACTAAATCTTCCTCAGAATGCGACATTACGAAATCATAAGGTGTATTGCCCATCAAGTCCATCATTTGATGGGAGTTTTTGATGATCATTTTTCGATTTCCCCAGGCAATTGTAGCGCTTAGAAAACCGGCAATTTCAATATCTTCTTTATGAGAAAATAAATGCGGAATTTGTACAGGATCACTATCGATAAAATCCTGATTATTATATTGAATGACTTTTTCGTCGAGGAATTCTTTGAGTTCTTTTTGGGTCATGATTGAAATGAAAGTTCTTGTTATTCAGGTGTCCTGGCCCTGATGGAAGCTACATCTCCCGATTTAGAAAAACAAGGCTTTTTAGCCGTAGTTTTTGTTTATAGGGAATACAGCGGACAGCAGGATTAGCTTCTAATTACTAATTAAGCCATCGACCATTACTAATTTTCGATCTGCCATATTGGCTAATTCCTCATTGTGAGTTACAATCACAAAGGTTTGCCCAAATTCGTCACGAAGCTGAAAGAATAACTGGTGCAGATTTTCGGCAGAATGAGTGTCTAAGTTTCCTGAAGGTTCATCTGCAAAAATAACGTCCGGTTTGTTAATCAAAGCCCTTGCAACAGCAACTCTTTGTTGTTCTCCGCCCGATAACTCGTTTGGCTTGTGATTTATTCTGTGCGATAAACCTAAATATTCTAAAATTCTTTTAGCTTCTTTCTCCGTTTCGGCTTTTGGTTTATTCGCCATAAAAGCGGGAATACAAACATTTTCCAGAGCTGTAAATTCAGGTAATAATTGATGAAACTGAAATATAAAACCAAGATTTAAATTTCGAAAATTCGACAATACTTTGTCTTGCCTGCTTTTCTTTTTGAAATAACGATTCATATAAATAGCCAGAATTAAAATTGGAAAAATCAAAATGCCAATGGTAATGTTTCTGACCAAATCATCAAGAATTGTATGTTTAAAAAAGGACGCAAAAATTACCAAAGCAATTGTGTAAACAGAACCGATCCAGGATACCCATTTAAAAATTTTTTCCTGTTTTGAATTGTCAGTTTCGACATCTTGTAATTTTAATACATTTTCTCCGTTAATGGTCAGAGAAGATCCGGTATTTATTTCAGGCTTGTCAAGTGTTCCTAAAATTTGTAAAAGAGTTGTTTTTCCGGCACCTGAAGCGCCAACAATTGAAACAATTTCTCCTTTTTTGATATGCAAGTCAACTCCTTTTAAAACTTCTAATTTGTCGTAGAACTTGTGTATATTTTTTGCGTGTATCATTTTGAAACTGTTTTTACAAAGAAACAAAGATTCTGCCGATATAAAAATGTGTTGTAGCAGAATTTTAAGAAGAGGACTATTTAAATGAGTATTGAAAAATTATTTTACATTTATCATCAATATTTTAAAGGATGAAAATAAAAATTGGATTATTAGTCGTGATAATGGCACTTGCCGCAATAGCTATAAACGCAAAAACAGACGCTGATGATCCTTTTTTAGTTTATAAAGCCGATCTTATAAAACAAGATTTAAAATTATACTGGAAGAACGATAAAGGGCAGAATATAGGAAGTATTCAGAACTTAAAACTTTGGCTGGAAGGAAAGAACCAAACTTTAGATTTTGCGATGAATGCCGGAATGTACAAAAAAGACCATTCTCCTCAGGGACTTTATATTGAAAAGCGAAAAATGTTAGTCCCGTTAGATACAACAAAAGCGGCGGGGAATTTCTATTTAAAACCTAACGGCGTATTTTATTTCACAACACAAAAAACTGCTGTTATATGTACGACGCAGGATTTTCGAAACAATGCAAAAATAGAATATGCGACCCAATCAGGTCCAATGTTGATTATTGACGGGCAAATTCATCCGGAATTTAAAAAAGGATCTGCTAATGTAAACATTCGAAATGGGGTTGGAATTTTACCGGACGGAAAAATAGTCTTTGTAATGTCTAAAAAAGAAATAAATTTTTATGATTTTGCAGATTATTTTAAAAGCTTAGGTTGCAGAAATGCTTTGTATTTAGACGGATTTGTATCACGTGCATTTGCTCCGTCTGAAAATTGGATTCAGACTGACGGAAATTTTGGTGTGTTATTTGCAGTAACTCGATCTGAGAAATAATTAAAGCTATTTTAAGTCGATGATTATATGGTAATTAAGAAATAAAATTATGTTTAGAAATAATTTCAATGTGACAAATTCTTTATAAATTCGAATAATATATAATTTAAAATAAAATGCAGGAAGTAAAAACAATAAACGAAGATGAGAGAACCAGAAAGCTGCTTTTGGGTTTGCTTTTGGATGCTATTGGAATGGTTTCCTTTACAATTCCGTTAGTTGGAGAATTTACGGATGTTGTCTGGGCGCCGGTTGCGGCTTTTATAATGACCAGAATGTATAAAGGCAGAGTAGGGCGAGTAGCGGGTATTTTGACTTTTGTTGAAGAGATAATACCATTTACAGATGTAATTCCATCCTTTACACTTACATGGATTTATACTTATTATTTTCAAAGAAATAATAATGACGCCTAGTTTTTATCTTTAAATAAAAATCCCAGTCCCATATTTTTAAGCATTTTCTTTTCGAAATTCCAAAAGAATCGAAACTGACCAAAAATGGCTCCAATCGTAACCAGCAAAACCTGATAGATAGGAAAAATAATCAACAATCGGATTAAAGTAAACCAGCCGCCAAAATCTTCTTTGGTGATACCTAATAAAACGCAAAAGGGTTTAGACAACCATGCAGATGCCGATCCGGTGATGGCAAAAACAACAAGTATAATGATGGCTTGTAGATTTGAGGTAATTCCCCAACGTTTCTTTAATCTATTCATTTTTATTTGCAATAATTACAAATATAAGAACATTATCTTATAGGAACATGCCCCGCCAGCTTTTGTTTGTATGTATTTTGAAAATAAATCATATAATTATAAATCAAATAATTTACTTCATATCCGTAGTGAATATTTGGTCTGTAATCGATCGTCATTTCGTATAAATTCGGGCTATATCTTTGTGGTTGCAAAACACGATTGTTCCATTCAGTAACGTATAAATAATTTTTGTTTTCAAGATAAGACAACGAATAGTAATTTCGGGGAAGTGCTGTTGAAGCCAGCCAGGTGCTAAAACCATTGTCTATAATAATTACTTCATATTCTAAAGAATCATTTGCAATTCGTACGGTATCATTTACGGCAATACTTGTTTTATCTGAAGGGTTTACGGCAACAGTATTTTTAGAGGTAGAACACGCTGCTATAGTAAGCAGGATAACTAATGCGGAGAGTATTTTTTTCATGATTTTTTAATTTCAAACTTTAATTTACAGATAAATCAACGTACTATTTTGCTGTTTAAAAGTAGCCTTGTAATTCCTTGAATTGCAGATTTAAGCTTATTGAACTAATTGAAATACTAAAATCTTGCCATTTTTAGTTTTTAATTTAAAAAAAAGCCATTTACACTAAAGTAAACGGCCTGTAATAATTTATGTCTTTGGGTTTAATGTGCAGAACCTTAGTGTTTTATTGGTTGTTTATTTGCTGCCAAATATTTTTCCGATAAATCCTGCGATTCCACCTTTGGTTTTGGCAACTACCAGAACATCGGCAACATCTACTTTTCCGTCATTGTTTTGGTCTAAGCCAAACTGCATTCCGTATTTATTAATAGTTTCCATAATACCCGAAGCTTGTCCGCCATTTCCTGTAATTGAACTAATAATATCCGAAAGCTGAAAACCGCTTTCATTCGGATCTTTTGTTTTATTTACTAAAGAACTTAAAATCTGAGGAATCATCCCTGAAGCGACACCTGCGGAAGCCTCACTGCTTAATCCAAATTTTTGACCAAGATTTCCCGATAATTGCTGTGTTATTTGTTGCACAATAGGGTTAGAACTATCTATAGGTGTTTTTCCGCTAAATAAATCGGCTAATTGTTCTCCTCCGCCTTCTGAAGCAATCTTTTGCAGTCCTGCAAATATTGATGTGCTTGTCTCGTTTATTACAGCTTCATTATGCTCATTTGGGACAGCAGCGTTATTTACAACAGCGTTGCCTCCGTATTGCTGTACTAATTGTGTTAATTGTTCAAACATAATTTAAAAAATTTAGATTAGAACTCAAATTTAATCAAAAAAAGAAAGGAATTAATTAAATAGTATTAATAAATCCTCTCTAAACGATTTAATTATAATTAATTAGCGCAATGCATTTACCAAATTATTCAAAAGCTTATTGGTATGGCTTTTAGATTAAAGCCGATGTTAGTATTTGGTATTTGGTGCTTTTACCCCGCACCAGGTAGTGATATCTTCAGGATTAAATCCGGGACAATCCGGGATATTTTTTTTAGGAAAAAATAAAACCTCATTAGTAAACGTGCTTAAGTTAAAATAATAATTGGTAAAATCTTCGCCATATCTCCATACATCACTTGAGCCATCATTTTGAACGGTTTCACTAAAAGTGAAAATTGATGATTGTTTCGGAATAAAATATTCTTTCTCGATAACAAGCATGAATATATTTCCAAATATAGAGGTACAGAGTAAAAGAATTACAGCAGTAAATAGTATAAAAAGAATAATCCGCTTACGGCCAGAACTTTTTTTATCCGTTTTCATAGTATAATTTAGTTATGCGTCAAAAATATAAAAAAGAAAGGGATTTACTACAGCTAAGCAGTAAATCCCTTTAATTGATTTTAATTTATTTTTACTTAGCTCAACAAAGTAATAATTTGTGATGCTAATTCAGTACCAATTCTGTCTTGTGCTTCTCCCGTTGCAGCTCCAATGTGCGGAGTCAAAGAGATTTTAGTGTGCATTAAGATGGCCATTTCCGGTTTTGGTTCGCTTTCAAAAACATCTAAACCTGCAAAAGCAACTTTTCCGGAATCTAAAGCTTTTACCAGTGCTACTTCGTCAATAACCCCACCACGTGCACAGTTTACGATTCCAACACCGTCTTTCATGATTGCAAATTCTTTCTCACCAACGATGTAACCATCCTGAGCAGGAACGTGTAATGTGATGAAATCAGCTTCTTTGAATAAAGATTCTAATGACTGAGAAACGATTGTAGTTGTGATTGACTGACCGTCAAAAAACTCCACTTTAATATCTACAGACGGAATAAAACTATCTGCAGCAATTACTTTCATACCTAAACCAAGAGCCATTTTTGCAGTAGCTTGACCAATACGGCCAATACCAACAATACCAAGAGTTTTACCTCTTAATTCAACTCCATTTGCGTATGCTTTTTTCAAACCGTCAAAGTTTGAATCCCCTTCAAGAGGCATGTTTCTGTTAGAATCATGTAAAAAACGAACACCAGAAAATAAGTGTCCAAATACCAATTCAGCAACAGATTCTGATGATGAAGCAGGTGTATTAATTACGTGAATACCTTTGCTTTTTGCATAATCAACATCGATATTATCCATACCAACACCACCACGGCCAATAATTTTAAGTCCCGGGCAAGCATCAATAATATCTTTACGAACTTTAGTTGCACTACGCACTAAAACTACATCTACATTATTTTCGTTTACAAAATTAGCTACTTGTTCCTGAGCTACTTTTGTAGTTATAACTTCAAATCCACCTTTTTCCAAGGCAAGAATTCCACTTTTAGAAATTCCGTCATTTGCTAATACTTTCATTGTATTTATTGTTTATTTGGTTAATCGTTTAATTGTTTAATCGATAAACCAGCTATTTGATTTTTCTTTTTTGATATTTTAAAGGAAACATTTTTTGACGATTAAACAGTTAAACAAATTAACGATTAACCGAAAAAAACTAAACTTTAGCTTCCAAAGCTTTCATTACATCAACTAAAACCTGAACACTTTCGATAGGCATAGCGTTGTAAATAGAGGCTCTGTAACCACCAACAGAACGGTGTCCCGGCAATCCTGAAATTCCTGCTTCTTTCCATAAAGCATCAAACGCAGCTGTATGATCAGCATTGTTCAGTAAGAAAGTAACATTCATTTTAGAACGATCTTCAACTGCTGCAGCACCTTTGAATAATGGGTTTCTGTCGATTTCAGAATAAAGTAAATCCGCTTTTGCGTCGTTTAATTTTTCAACAGCAGCGATTCCGCCTTTTTCTTTGATCCATTGTAAAGTCAATAATGAAACATACACTGCAAAAACAGGTGGAGTATTGTACATACTTTCTGCTTTGATATGTTTTGCATAGTCTAACATACTTGGGATTGTTCTTCCACTTTTTTCTAAGATATCTTCTTTAACAACTACCAGAGTAGTTCCTGCAGGGCCCATATTTTTTTGAGCTCCGGCGTAGATTAAGTCAAATTTAGAGAAATCTAAATTGCGTGAAAAAATATCAGAACTCATATCGCAAACAACAGGAATGTTAGTTGCAGGGAATTCTTTCATTTGAGTACCAAAAATGGTATTGTTACTTGTACAGTGAAAATAATCAGCATCACTTGGTATTTCGTATCCTTTTGGAATATGGTTGTAATTTTCTTCTTTTGAAGAAGCTACAACAACAGTTTCTCCAAAATATTTTGCTTCTTTAATAGCTGCAGTAGCCCAGGTTCCTGAATCTAAATAAGCTGCTTTTCCGTTTTCTTTCATCAAGTTGTACGGAGCCATTAAGAATGCTGTACTGGCACCACCTTGTAAAAATAAGGCTTGGTATCCTTTTCCCTGAAGTCCTAATAACTCTAAAGCAAGGGAGCGAGCTTCATCCATAACTGCAACGAAATCTTTGCTTCGGTGCGAGATTTCAAGAATAGAAAGTCCTGAATCATTAAAATTTAATATAGCTTTTGATGCTTTTTCAAAAACTTCTTGAGGTAAGATACTTGGTCCTGCGCTGTAGTTGTGTTTTTTCATGGTTGTTGTTAATAGTCCAAAAATTTAAAGACGCAAATTTCGGCAATAGGAGCTGAAAAAGCGATAAATAATTCGAAATAATTAAACATTTTTTTACTTTGTTGTTAACAAAAACGTTATAGTATCTACGTTATCTGCATAATCCCACAATTGAGGATTTTGAGTTTGGCCAAATGCAATGCTGTTTGTGATTAAATCGTTGCTCACTATACACTGAATTTGTTCTGCATCAGTTTCAAGGCGGGTCTGTAAATCTTCGATGTTTTCGTAGAATTCATAAAATACACTCGAAATAGGAGAGGCGTAACTTGAATCTTCTTTTAGAGTTAAAAAACCGTTATCCAGTAATTTGAAATTACTCATTAAAAAAACAGCTTTATTATAATCATAATTGTTAGCGTATTTCTCGTAATGAATCACGTCCTGATATTTGAAAATAGCCTCAAAGAAAGCGACAAACGAATAGTCTTTGGGAACAAAAAGTTTAGAAACATTGCGGCATCCCAAACCAAAATACCTGAAGATATCCTCGCCTAAAGCTTCCAGATCTTCTTTGGACTCTTTTCCGTTTAAAACGGCAACTGAGTTCCTGTTTTTTCTGATAATCGAAGGTTTGTCTTTGAAGTAGTATTCAAAATAACGGGCTGTATTGTTGCTTCCGGTGGCAATTACGGTGTCAAAATTTTCCAGTTTACCCTCTACGAAAGTGATCTCGTTTTCTAAACTTTCATCAGCGAAAATTAAATATTTGGCTAAAAAAGGTAATAAATGCTGATCGTTGGATGACGTTTTTATTAACGCTTTATTTCCTGTAATTAAAACCGATAAAAAATCGTGAAAACCAACCAAAGGAATGTTTCCGGCTAGGATTAGCGCTACATTTTTTTGATTTTTTTCTTCTCCGGCAGCATCAAATGAATATTTAGAAATCCATTTGTCAATGTTTTCTTCGGTTAGTGCTTCTGCCCATGATTGTATTGCAAAGTACACTTGTTCAGGTGTATACCACCCGTTGTGTGATTGAGATAAATGTATTAGTTTTTCAAAATCATCAAAAAAGGCTTCATTGTGTAAAACGCCCGTTTTCTTTACGGATTTGCCTTCGGAAAACTGACTTAAAAATTTTCCTAATTCAACAAAAAGACTTTTTTTTGTTTCTAATGTCATAATGTTTGTTTATGAATTGTTTTGATTGTAATTTTGCACAAAAATAAGCTATATTACGTTATAAGGCAAAGTAGAATGAAATCTTTGGCATTTTAAACTCAAAGCCTTTAACTTTTAACATGTAACCAAGAACAAGATGGCAATAATTATAACTGACGAATGCATAAACTGTGGGGCTTGTGAACCAGAGTGCCCAAACACAGCAATTTATGAAGGAGCTGACGATTGGAGATATAAAGACGGAACAAGACTTTCTGGAAAAATAATTTTACCTGACGGAACTGAGGTTGATGCTGATGATGCACAAACACCAATTTCTGACGAAGTATATTATATTGTTCCTGGAAAATGTACTGAATGTAAAGGTTTTCACGATGAACCTCAATGTGCTGCAGTATGTCCTGTTGATTGTTGTGTACCAGATGATAACCACGTAGAAGATGAAGAAACCTTGTTGAACAGACAGGCGTTTTTGCACGGTGATGAATAATATATTATTTAAGTTTTAAATAGAAAAAAATCCTGAGTCAACGCTCAGGATTTTTTTTATGCCGTTGACTTTTTTTTGTATTGTATTGGTTTTTAATGTTTTATTTGTAGTTTTATAGTGATTAATTTTTATTTAATAACTGTCTATGAAGAGATTACTACTTTTACCTATTGTGTTTTTTAGCGTTGGGATTTTGGCACAAAATACAGAATATTCTATCATTGTTAAAGATATAGAAACCCAATTGCCCATCGAAAATGCAACAGTACTTATTATGAAAACAAAACAAGTTTTGTTGACTAATGAGGAGGGTAAAGTAAGTTTTGTGTTAAGTGGCGCATCAAATGTTCAGGTTTCTGATATGGATTATGATCATATTACGCTTCGCTGGACAACATTAAAAGACAATGACTTTGTGGTTTATCTAAAGGATAAGAACAATAAATTAGATGAAATTGTTGTCTCTAGGGAAAATCCGCAGAAAATATTACAAAAAATTGTTTCTCATTCGATAAAAAAACTTTCGTCTCCCTATCGTTTGAAAGTCTATGTAAGAGAATTTTTTATGTTAGACAATCAATACTCTTATTATAATGACGGACTTGTGAATTTTCAGTTTTCAGGTCATGAGAAAAAAAATACAACAACATTGTTGGTAGAGCAAAATCGATCTTATGGTTTGTTAGAGGCAGATGTCAGTACGGATCTAAGAGGATATAATTTGAATAATATCATGGAAAATTATTCGAACCTCACTTATTTTGACCCTGTTTTAGATTCGAAAAAGAAAAAAGAATATGACTATATAATAAGTGGACATCCTAATAATAAGAATTATTATATAATGAAAGTTACTCCATTAAACACTTCTAAAAAAGAATTGGAGGATTTTGAAATCATCTACGATCCGGAAAAGAAAGTAATTATAGAGTTTACTATTACTACGACGCAGCAAAACCTTGATAAAATAGCAGATAAAACGGCAATTGGTTCTAAAAATATTACAAGATCATTTATAAAAGTAGATTATAGACTAGATGGCGAAGATTATTATCTGTTAAATTCGAATGAAGAAATTGCTTATAATCTTATTTTAAAAGATAAAGTCAAAAATATTCAGGTTCGCAATAGTTTTATCACGACCAATTTTAATAAACAAAATTTCACCTATCGTGAAAGTGATGTTTTTAAGGAGAAAACACTTTTTAATAAACAGAATAAAATTCTAACCAATTACTGGGATATTTCAGGATTTACAGCTACAGATCAGGAAAAAGCCATTATAAAAGCGTTAGATTTTAAGATGTAACTTTCAGAACTCAGATACAAATGAAAAAGATCCTAATTGCAGCAATAAGGATTTTTTCCGTTTTAATTGGTTTGTTAAAAGCTTCTTTTTCTTTAAAATATTTGATGTATTTGAAAGGAGATATTTTAAAATAGATTAATCATCATTTTTACTTCACTTACCAGCTATTAAATCTTATATTTGCAAAATTTTAAAGCCAAAAAATATCATTTTGGCAGAAACGAAAAATCGATACATAAATTATAATCATTAAAGTAACGACCTATACATTAAGGTAGAAGTAATAGTGATAAGACCTGAGAGAATCAGGATCTAATAAAAAATAAATAGAAACAACAGATGAAAGCAGGAATTGTAGGATTACCAAATGTTGGAAAATCAACATTATTTAATTGTTTATCTAATGCAAAAGCGCAAAGTGCCAACTTTCCGTTTTGTACAATCGAACCTAATATTGGTGTTGTAAACGTTCCGGATCCAAGAATCAACAAATTAGAAGAGTTGGTGAAACCAGAGCGCGTACAAATGGCAACAGTTGATATTGTTGATATCGCAGGTTTGGTAAAAGGAGCAAGTAAAGGGGAAGGTCTTGGAAACCAATTTTTAGGAAACATTAGAGAGTGTAATGCTATTATTCACGTATTGCGTTGTTTTGATAATGATAATATTGTACACGTAGACGGAAATGTAAATCCAATTCGTGACAAAGAAACCATTGATATTGAGCTACAGCTAAAAGACTTGGAAACGGTTGAAAAACGTTTAGAAAAAGTAAATCGTGCCGCTAAAACAGGTAACAAAGAAGCGCAAACTGAAAAAGCACTTTTAGACCGAATCAGAGAGGCATTATTGCAGGCTAAATCAGCGCGTACTATTGTACCTCAAGGAAATGACGAAGAAGTTCTGATGGAATCTTTTCAGTTGATTACCGCAAAACCAGTATTATATGTTTGTAATGTTGATGAAAATTCAGCCGTAAACGGAAACAAATATGTAGATCAGGTTCGTGAATTAGTAAAAGACGAAGATGCTGAAGTAATCATCCTTTCAGTAGGAGCAGAGGCAGATATTACAGAACTGGAAAGCTACGAAGAGCGTCAGGTTTTCCTTGAAGATATGGGATTAACAGAGCCGGGAGCATCAGTTTTAATCCGTGCCGCTTATAAATTATTAAAACAACAAACTTATTTTACAGCAGGTGTAAAAGAAGTTCGCGCCTGGACCATCAACATTGGTTCAACAGCGCCACAAGCAGCCGGAGTTATCCATACAGATTTCGAAAAAGGATTTATTCGTGCAGAAGTTATTTCATACGAAGATTACGTTCAATACGGATCAGAAGCAAAAGCAAAAGAAGCAGGAAAATTCAAAGTTGAAGGAAAAGAATATATCGTAAAAGATGGTGATGTAATGCATTTCCGTTTCAACGTGTAATTTAATAAAGAATAAAGAGAATAGATTAAACTGCTGAAGAAATTCAGCAGTTTTTTTATGCTTAAAATTAACGGCTGCCAGGTTCAGCGAAGACGAAGCCCGCCAAATCTGCTTTGTCTGCATAATCTTCGAGAAAAATAAAAGACAAAGTAAAAAAATAACGCTTTCATATTAGTGAATCTGTTTACAAATTTTAACATGGTAAAAATGTAAAATTTCCCTTAAAAGCAAGAATTCGGTTTTTTTAATTATTTCTTAAATTTGAGTAATTATCTAAAACCGGAAGTATCGTGAAAGTAAAAAATATATTCTCCAAGTCATGGTTTCTGCTCAAGAATACCTTTTTAGAATTTAATGACGACAACGCTATTAAGCTTAGTGCTGCGTTATCTTATTACACCATATTTGCATTACCGCCTTTATTGATTATTATTATCACTGTATGTGGTTTTTTCTTTGGAGAAGAAGCTGTAACAGGTCAGCTTTATGGGCAAATAAATGGTTTGGTAGGAAACGGAGCAGCAAGTCAGATTCAGGAAGCGATAAAAAATGTACAGTTATCAGGTGACAATTTTTTCGCGACGATATTTGGAGTCGTGATGCTGCTGATTGGGGCATCGGGAGTTTTTGCGGAAATACAAAGTTCTATTAATTTTATATGGGGTTTACGCGCAAAACCGGATAAGGGAATTAAGAAATTCATTCAAAATCGCCTGATGTCATTTTCGATGATTGCTTCAGTTGGTTTTCTAATGCTGGTGAGTCTTTTTGTGAGTACCACATTAGATTTAATGAGTGCACGGTTAAAAGTATATTTTCCGGAAAGTACAGTTTATTTATTCTATGTCGTTAATACCGTGATTGTACTGGCAAGTATAACGCTTCTTTTTGCCATTATTTTCAGAACATTGCCCGACGGAAAAATAAGATGGAAAGATGCATTTATCGGATCAGGAGTTACGGCCATACTTTTTATGATTGGTAAATTTGCAATAGGTTTTTATTTAGGCAGTTCAACAGTTGCCTCAGTCTATGGCGCAGCAGGTTCTGTGATAATTATTTTGGTTTGGGTCTATTATTCGGCAATTATTCTGTATTTTGGAGCTGAATTTACCAAAGTATATGCAAAATCGTACGGAGGAAAAATTTACCCGAATGAATACTCCGTAGAAATTCAAAAAGAAATTTACGAAATCGAGAAACCAAATAAAATATAGTTAAACAATTGACTTATATGGTTTAATTAATAAAAAACACACTTATGAAAATTATAGCCTTTGGAGGAAGTAACAGTCAACATTCTATCAACAAACACTTAGCTACTTACGCAGCAGGTTTATTTGAAAATGCTGAAGTTGAAGTTTTGGATTTGAATGATTTTGCTATGCCATTATTTAGCGTTGATCTCGAAAAAGAAGTGGGACAGCACGAAATTGCAAAAGCATTTTTGGCTAAACTGGCAAGCGCAGATATTTTAGTAGTTTCCCTGGCAGAAAATAACAACAATTATTCTACAGCATTTAAAAACGTATTCGATTGGTCATCCCGAATTGACAAAGAAGTTTTTCAGAAAAAGCCAATGTTACTAATGGCAACTTCACCTGGAACAAGAGGTGGTGCTTCGGTTTTAGAAATAGGACGTAATGCTTTACCAAGATATGGAGCCGAAATTAAAGCTACATTTTCATTACCGGCTTTTAATGCTAATTTTGATTTAGAAGAAAATAAAATCTCTAATGCAGAATTAGACAAAGAATTAAAAAATCTTATAAAAGAATGTTTTTAAATCTATGAAAATAAAAAAGATTGCCTTTATAATTCTTTTTCTTAATATACTTTTTTTGCATTCCTCTTACTCCCAAAAGTATAGTGATGTTGATAAAATAGTAGCCAAATATCCTAAAAATTTTAGTTCTGCAAATAATTTGGCTGAGAGAATTCAGGACGATTTCTCTTCAGATCAGGATAAAGCCCGGGCTATTTACAGTTGGATTGCCTTAAATATAAAATACGATTACAAAGTTTTTTTAAACCCACCCAGAACACAAGGTTTTAGTTATTCGACCGAAGCTGAAAAACAAAGAAAGATTCAGCAGATTAATGATAAACTAATTCAGAAAACATTTACTTCCCAGAAAGCAGTTTGTGAAGGTTTTACAGCTTTATACCAGCATTTGGCAGGATTGGTTGGATTAAAATCAGAAATAATTCGTGGAGATTCTAAAACAAGACTGGCAGATATCGGCCGAAAAAATACTTCGTCAAATCATGCCTGGAATATAGTTTTGATTGATAAAAAATGGAGATTGATAGATGTTACCTGGGGTCAGGGATATTATGACAGCAGCAAAGGAAGAATGGTAAATGATTTTGATCCCATTTATTTTGATACAGATCCCGATTATTTTTTTGCCAAACATTTTCCGGATTCTGGTTCTTATCTGGGGAACAAATTAAATAAAGAAAAATTTCTGAACGGACCTTTGATTTATAATAAAACAATTCAGGGTGACTATAAAATAAAATCACCCGACTCTGGAATAATTGAAGCTAAACAAGGGGATAAAATGACGTTTGAAATTAAAAATGTCTCCAAGTCCAATTTGCTTTTCTATTTAAATAAAAAGAATCAGGCAGTTAAAATTCAGAATTCTAAAGAGAAACGCGGCAGTTTGGAATTTCAAATTGTCTATGATAAAAATATAGGTGATTATATTACTATTTATCTGGATACGTTTAGTATTGTTTCTTTTAAAATAATTCGAAAATAGACCTATCAGAGATGTTTGCTTAAAGATTTTTCTTCTTTTACAGAATTGCCGTACCTTAGCGATAAAGAGATGAATTTAATGATAGCAGTCTGTTGAACTGTTGAAATGCAATAATGGCTATGGAAACAACTTTCCTGAAATCTATTTTAGACAATGATTTCTATAAATTTACGATGCAGCACGCCGTAATAAAACTTTTTCCCAAGGCAAAAGTGCGTTACGGTTTTATTAATAGAGGAAAACATATTTTCCCTCCCGGTTTTGGTGATTTACTTCGACGATCTGTTGATGCTATGTCAGATTTACGTTTGACTAAAGAGGAAAAGAATTATCTGGCACACTTTTGCCCTTATCTGGATCCGACTTATTTAGATTTTTTACAGGGATACACTTATGATCCGTCAGAAGTTCAGATTAGTCAGGAAGGATCAGAAATAAAAGTCACAATCGAAGGATTTTGGTATCGTACAATTTTGTGGGAAGTGCCTTTGATGGCTTTAATTTCGGAGCTTTTCTATAAATCAAATCATCTTATTCGCTTAAATGATGATGCGATAAAAATTTTGACAAAAGATAAAATTGATAATTATAATACGTTAGGTGTTTCAATTTTAGAATTTGGTACAAGACGCCGCCATTCTTACGATGTGCATGTTTTGATAAACGAAACATTACAGACTTTTGGTTCTGAAAGTTTTATCGGGACAAGTAATGTGCACTTTGCAATGGTTAATAATAAAAGACCTTTAGGGACGCATGCACACGAATGGTTTATGTTTCATGCCGCTCAATATGGTTTTAAAATGGCCAATTTAATTAGTTTAGAACATTGGACACAAGTATACGGAGGCGATCTCGGAATTGCCCTAACGGATACCTATACAACAGATGTTTTTTTCGAACAATTTGATAAAAAATATTCCAAGCTTTTTGATGGAGTACGACATGACAGTGGAGATCCGATTGAATTTGCACAGAAGGTAATTTCGCATTATACGAAAATGGGAATTGATCCAAGATCGAAAGTGATTGTTTTTTCAGATTCATTAAATTATGATAAAGTAAAAAGTATCACGGAATTCTGTAAAGATAAAATCAAAATGTCATTTGGTATAGGAACCAATTTTAGTAATGATGTAGGTTTGCCGCCTATGAATATGGTCATAAAACTTACCGAAGTTAAACTCGATAACACGCATTGGCAAGGTGTCGTAAAACTTTCTGACGAAAAAAATAAAAATACGGGAACGCCCGAGATGATTGCTTTGGCGAAGCAGGTTTTAGGAATCAAATAGTATTTTTTTGTTTAAAACCTGATTTTTTATATTTTTATCGGCCGTATTATTTTAAAATCAATTTAAATAGGATTTAAAGCTGTTATTAATCGTAACAAAAAGAAAATAGGCTTTCATTTTTTGACTATAAATGGTACATTAGCCAAAAATCCAATTCACTTTATGCTAGAGCAAAATCAATATACCGAAGATAATATTCGATCACTCGATTGGAAAGAACATATTCGTATGCGTCCCGGAATGTATATCGGGAAATTAGGAGATGGTTCTTCACCGGATGATGGTATTTATATTCTTCTAAAAGAGGTTTTAGACAACTGTATCGATGAGTTCGTGATGGGCTCAGGAAAAACTATTGAGGTGACGATCAAGGATAAAACGGTTTCGGTTCGTGATTACGGACGTGGAATTCCGTTAGGAAAAGTAGTTGATGTAGTTTCGAAAATGAATACCGGAGGAAAGTATGATTCTAAAGCTTTCCAGAAATCAGTAGGTTTAAATGGTGTCGGAACAAAAGCAGTAAATGCACTTTCGAATTATTTTCGCGTAGAATCAGTTCGTGATGATAAACAAAAAGGAGCTGAATTTTCTGCCGGAAATTTAGTTTTAGAAGAAGATATAATTGATACAACAAAGCGAAAAGGGACAAAAGTGACCTTTACGCCAGACGAAACGATCTTTAAAAATTACAAATTCCGTATGGAATATGTCATTAAAATGGTCAAAAACTATTGTTACCTAAACAATGGTTTAACGATTATTTTTAATGGCGAGAAATATATTTCTGAAAATGGTCTTAGAGACTTATTAGAAGAAACGATCAGTGCAGAAGATCTTGAATATCCAATTATTCACCTGAAAGATCATGATATCGAGATTGCGTTAACACATAGTAAAACACAATATAGCGAAGAGTATCACTCTTTTGTCAACGGGCAAAACACCACACAAGGAGGGACGCACTTGGCAGCTTACAGAGAAGCAATTGTAAAAACCATTCGTGAATTTTACAATAAAAACTTCGAAGCATCTGATGTTCGTAAATCGATTGTAAGTGCGATCAGTATCAAGGTAATGGAACCTGTTTTTGAGTCTCAGACCAAAACAAAATTAGGTTCTACAGATATGGGTTCTGATGACGGAACACCTGCAGTATCCGTTCGTACGTTTGTAAATGATTTTGTGAAGAACAAATTAGATAATTATTTACATAAAAATCCTCCGACAGCCGAAGCATTATTGCGTAAAATTTTGCAAGCCGAAAGAGAGCGTAAAGAATTATCAGGAATTAGAAAATTGGCGACAGATCGTGCAAAAAAAGCCAATCTTCATAATAAAAAATTAAGAGATTGCCGAGCGCATCTTCCGGATACTAAAAACCCTAGAAACTTAGAAAGCACACTTTTTATTACCGAGGGAGATTCGGCTTCCGGATCGATCACAAAGTCACGTGACGTGAATACTCAGGCAGTTTTCAGTTTACGTGGTAAGCCTTTGAATTCGTACGGAATGACTAAAAAGATTGTATATGAGAATGAGGAATTCAACTTATTGCAAGCTGCGTTGGATATCGAAGACGGATTGGAAAAACTACGTTACAACAACATTGTAATTGCAACTGATGCCGATGTCGACGGAATGCACATTCGTTTGCTGTTGATTACTTTCTTTTTACAATTCTTTCCTGAATTAATCAAAGAAGGACATTTATATATCTTGCAAACACCACTTTTCAGGGTTCGAAATAAAAAAGAAACCATCTATTGCTATTCAGACGAAGAAAGAAAAGATGCGATCGAAAAATTAAAACCAAAACCGGAAATCACCCGATTTAAAGGTTTGGGAGAGATTTCTCCGGATGAGTTCAAGAATTTCATTGGAGAAACCATTCGTCTTGACCCAATTATGATGGATAAAAATACTTCAATTGAGCAATTATTATCTTTCTACATGGGAAAAAATACTCCGGACAGACAAGAGTTTATTATCAAGAATTTGAAAGTGGAGTTGGATGCGGTTGAAGCTGAGGTTTAGAAATTAAAATAATAAAGTATTGTCAGACGGTCTTCAAAATAAAATCATTTTTCAGCAAGTTGCCGAGTTATTGCAAAATGCCCGACAACAGGTTTTACGTACCGTAAATTCAACTATGACAATTACATATTTTGAAATTGGAAGAATCATTGTTGAAGAAGAACAAAATGGAAAAGATAGAGCTGAGTATGGTAAAAAACTTTTAAAAAGTCTTTCGCAACAATTGACAAAGGAATTTGGAAAAGGATTTTCGATTCGAAATTTGGAATTTATAAGAAAATTTTATTTAACGTATTCAAATTCAGAGGCTTTGACTCGGATTTTAGAAATTCAAAAAAAACAGTCACTGACTGAGGAATTCAAATATCAGAAAACGCAATCACTGATTTCGTTTTTCAAATTAACTTGGACTCATTACATTTTCCTGATACGAATTGATGATGAAAGAGAACGACGTTTTTACGAAATAGAATCTGAAAAGCACAATTGGAGCGTTCGTGAATTAAAACGTCAATATGATTCGGCACTTTATACAAGATTAGCTTTAAGCCGGGATAAAGAGTGAAGCAGTAGTAAGATATACTTTACCAGAAAACAACGAGCAAATTTTTGCAAGTAAATATAAAACCGTTTTACCAAGTGAGTCAGATTTAAAACGACTTTTGGAGAATAAATAATATCAAAATTTATAATTTCGAATATAAATAAATGAAAGACGAAGAAGACGATAACATAATTCCAAACGACGACGAGAATAATTCTGAGGAAAACCAGCTTGATGAGAATCAGGACGCAGATGATTCTGAAGAAATTATCAGTGTAAATGCTAAGAATTTTGAAGGACAGCATTTTTACGAAAATCAGGAAGAAGAAGGAGAAGACGTTATTACCAAAGTAACCGGAATGTACAAAGACTGGTTTTTGGATTACGCTTCTTATGTAATTCTTGAACGTGCAGTTCCGGCAATTGAAGATGGTTTTAAACCGGTTCAGCGTCGTATTATGCACTCGCTTAAAGAGTTGGATGATGGTCGTTATAATAAAGTTGCCAATGTTGTAGGTCACACCATGCAATATCACCCACACGGAGATGCGAGTATTGGAGATGCGATGGTACAAATTGGTCAGAAAGATTTATTAATTGACTGTCAGGGAAACTGGGGAAATATCTTAACGGGCGACGGAGCTGCGGCTTCTCGTTATATTGAGGCGCGTTTATCTAAATTTGCTTTGGAGGTTTTGTATTCTCCAAAAATTACCGATTGGGGTGTTTCATATGATGGCCGTCGTGCAGAACCAAATAATCTTCCGGTAAAGTTTCCGTTGCTTTTGGCACAAGGAGCAGAGGGAATCGCAGTTGGTCTTTCGACTAAAGTTCTGCCTCATAACTTCAATGAGTTAATTGATGCTTCGATCAAGATTCTAAAAGGAAAAGCATTTACACTATATCCTGATTTTATGACACAAGGTATTGCCGATGTGTCTAATTATCATGACGGACTTCGTGGCGGACGTGTACGTGTACGTGCAAAAATTGCGCAATTAGATAAGAATACCTTAGTGATTACGCAAATTCCGTTTTCGACCAATACCACAACTTTGATTGACAGTATTTTGAAAGCCAATGATAAAGGTAAAATCAAAATCAAGAAAATCGAAGACAATACAGCTGCCGATGTTGAGATTTTAATTCATCTTTTCCCGGGCGTTTCTCCGGACAAGACAATTGATGCTTTGTTTGCTTTTACGGCTTGCGAAACTTCTGTAGCGCCTTTAGGTTGTGTGATTGAGGATAATAAGCCGTTGTTTATCGGAGTTTCTGAAATGTTGAAGATTTCGACACACAGAACACAAGATTTACTTCGTCAGGAATTAGAAATTCAATTAGAGGAATTAAAAAATAAGTGGCATTTCTCTACTTTAGAGAAAATCTTCATTCGTGAAGAAATGTACATTGATTTCAAATTGTATTCTGATAGAGAATCGCTTTATAAATATTTATACGATCGTTTTGAGCCTTTCAAAAAATCATTCGTCAGAGAAATTACCGATGATGATTTGCAACGATTGACTCAGATTCCGATGATTCGTATTACTCGTTTTGACTCTGATAAAGCCGATGATTTCATCGCTAAGTTAGAAGACGAAATGAAAGAAGTACAACATCATTTAGAAAATCTAACTGATTTTGCAATTGCGTATTTTACTAAATTAAAAGAGAAATACGGAAAAGGCCGCGAACGTCAGACAGAGCTTCGTGTTTTTGATAATGTCGAGGCTACAAAAGTAGTTTTACGTAATACAAAACTATATGTAAACCGCGAAGAAGGTTTTGTAGGAACCAGCCTTAAAAAAGATGAATACGTTACCGATTGTTCTGATATCGATGATGTAATCGTGTTTTTACGTGACGGAAAAATGCTGGTAACAAAAGTAGATGCTAAAACGTTTGTGGGCAAAGATATCATTCACATCGCTATTTTTGATAAGAGTGATAAACGTACCATTTATAATATGATGTATCGTGATGGAAAATCAGGACCTTCATATATTAAACGTTTCAATGTTTCTGGTGTAACACGTGATAAACCTTACGATTTAACAAATGAAACGGCTGGTTCGCAGGTAGTTTATTTTTCGCACAATCCAAATGGAGAAGCAGAAGTAATTACTATTTTATTACGTCAGGTGGGAACAATCAAGAAATTGAAATTCGATATTGATTTTGCCAAGTTAGCGATTAAAGGCCGCGCTTCTAAAGGAAACTTGGTTACGAAATATCCAATCAAGAAAATTGAATTAAAGGAGAAAGGAATTTCAACCTTATTGCCAAGAAAAGTCTGGTTTGATGATACCGTAAAACGTTTAAATGTAGATGCAAGAGGTGAATTATTGGGTGAATTTAAGCCAAGTGATAAAATCTTGATCATCAACCAGAGTGGTAAACTGAAAGTAATTATTCCGGAATTATCGACTCATTTTGAGGAAGATATGATTGTTCTGGAGAAATTTAATCCTAAAAAACCAATTTCGGCGATTTATTATGATGGAGAAAAAGAACGTTATTATTTAAAACGTTTTCTGGTTGAAACCGATAAAGAAGAAAGTTTTATTACAGAACATCCAAACTCGCAATTAGAAATTGTATCAACAGATTATCGTCCGGTGGCGCAATTAATCTTTGCTAAAGTAAAAGGAGTTCAGAAAGAAGATTTACATATAGATGTCGAAGATTTTATTGCTGTAAAAGGCTTTAAAGCTCTAGGAAATCAATTGACAACGGATAAATTAAAACAAGTTAATTTATTGGATCCGTTACCTTATGAAGAACCTGTAGAAGAGGTACCTGAAAAACCGGAACTGTCAGATGATGATTCAGTTGAAACAGAATTAGATGATGACGGCCAGATAGGTTTGGTTTTAGACTAATATAAAACAGAAACGCTAAGAAATTGATTCTTAGCGTTTTTTTTATAATACATTCGGTCAATTAATTTTCGAGAATATTTACGATTTCTTCCTTTATCCATTTTACCTCATCGTTTTCAATAATCACAGTCATTGTGTCACCATCCTTAACTTCTCCTGAGATTATTTTTTTTGCCAAAGGTCTTCTTAAATGGCTTCTTATAATACTTTTTATAGGTCTTGCTCCGTATTTGGCATTATAACCATTTTCAGCAAGATAAAGTTTCGCTTCCATAGGAATTTCAACTTTAATATTGATATTCTTTAACAAATCCATGAACTCTTTTTTGAGATGGATTTCGAATATTTTTAGCGCATTTTCTTTACTGATAGGAGCAAAAGGTACAATTTCAGTTAAACGACCTAAAAATTCAGGTCTGAAATAATTACCCATAATTTCCATTAAAGAAGTTGACGTTGGAATTTTACCACTATTAAAAGTCTCCACAATATGATCTGCACCGATATTTGAGGTAAAAAGTATGATTGCATTCGAGAAATCGCCTTCTTTTCCTAATCGATCGTGTAGCTTTCCTTCATCCATAATTTGAAGAAAAACATCATATACAGAAGTATGTGCTTTTTCGATTTCATCAAATAAAACAATAGAATAAGGTTTTTGCCTGATTTTATTCACTAACAATCCACCTTCTTCATAACCCACATATCCTGGAGGAGCTCCATTGAGTGGGAGTATTTGTGCGATAGCTTTATGAAACAGCTTAAAAACAGATCATCAAATGTATTCCCGTACCGACTTTTTATAGAAGATTAATTTCACAAATAACCCTGATCTAAAATCAGGCTTTTTACTTAAACAAAGAATTCAAATTAATATGTTTTTTCTCTTTCAGTTTTTTTACAATTTTTAAAAAAGCAATTGCGGTTATGTACGCATCGCCCAATGCCGTATGTCTGTCTTTTTTAGAAATATCAAATTTATCGGCGAGATCGTCTAAAGTGTAATGATCTTTTCGCTCAAACAAATGAGACTTAATCAGTGTTTTTTTGTATAAAATAGCAGTGTCTAATCGCTTGTTCGTCAATTCAGGAAGGCCATTTCTTTCTAGTGCTTTATTAATCATTGTAACATCAAAAATAGTATGATGTGCAATAATAATCGAATCACCCAGAAAAGCTAAAAATTGTTCTAAAGCTTCTCGCTCAGTTGGGCGTTGTATAACGAAAGCTTTTAAAATACCATGAATCTGAGCTGTCGATTTATCGTAATGATCCTGCTCGATATAGACTTCAAAACTGTTCTGAACAGAGATTACTCCATTTTGCAACACCAATGCGCCAATACATAATATGCGGTCATTTTCGTAATCTAAACCGGTAGTTTCGGTATCTAAAACAACAAAACGGGTTTCTTCGATTGTGATATTCTCATCAAAGAGATCGTCTTCTTTTTTCCAAAAATTAAATAAACTCATACTTATACCAGATTTGAGACATTAAAACGTACCGAAATTAATTCCTGAAGCTCTTTGATGGTTTTAAAAGTTCGTTTCAGTTTTATTTTCTCCATCTTAGATAATGATTCCAATGCAATAAATTGGCCGGAATCATTATGTAAAAGTCCTTGTTTGGTTCGGAATTTCAGCAAAGCTTTAAACGAATAGGAACACGAAAGATACAATTCTCTATTGTTGGGTTCCAGTTCTGCCAGTTTTTCGAATCGTTCTGCAGTATTACTAATTGATTTCACTGAATGGGATAAAATCAAAACACGTGCAGCATCCGTTAAAGGCATTAGGGCTCTTCTTTTAATATCAAAATGATCTTTATTTGCTCCGTCCTGTTCTACCAAAAATTGCCTAAAAAAGCCTGTTGGAGAAGGACTTTGCAATGCACCACTCACTAAATGAACATAGAAAATAGGATTTGCTTTTACATTTTCAAAAATAAAATCAGAAAGCTCATTCGTAATTTCGGCATCACCATAGGTTAAACTGTAATCAAAAAATATAAACGACAATAAAACCTCATTTTTCCCCGGATTCGTGATCCAGTGATGCACCTGATTTTTCCATTCATCCAGACTCATACACCATTTAGGGTTTGAGGCCATCATTTCGGCAGGGCAATAGTCATAACCAATTTCAAAAAGGCCTTTATTGACAAGTGTGGCAAATTTCAGGAAATATACTTTTGTTTCTTCTTTAAAAACATCAGAGACATTTTCATACACAATCGCGTTATCCTGATCTGTATGCAGCATTTGTTCGCTTCGTCCCTGACTTCCCAGCGCGAGCCATGCAAATTTCACAGGCGGCGGATTGCTCATTTTTTCTAATGACATTTCGATAACTCTGGTGATGCAAGCTTCATTGAGCTCTGTAATGATTTTAGAAATCAACGTCATTGGGATATTCTGATCGAGATATCCCTGAAGCAATTGCATGATTCGGGCGCGAATAGGTTTAATTTCTTTGGCTTTTTTAGCTCTTTTAAGTGCTTTTATTAATACAGCAGGATTGTTTCCTAAAGCCACCATTACGTCATGTTTAGATAAAATCCCAACAGCTTTGGTATTGGTTGTTCCGTCTTTTGTCAGGCATAAATAACTGATGTTACTTTTCATCATTGCCATTTGTGCCTCAGTAACTGTCATTTTTTTAGGATACGTAATAACGGGTTTTGTCATTATGGTTTCGGCGGTTGTCAGGATCGAATAATCTCCGGTAACAATTTTATTGCGTAAATCTTTATCGGTAATAATACCTATAGGCAGCATTTCGTCTACAATCAATATTGCACCTACTTTTTTCTTTGTCATGATTTTAGCAATATCCCGGGCTGTGGTAGAGGGGCTGCAAGTGACAATTTTCTTGGAATATTTTATGGGTTGTAAGTCAAAAGAATCCCTTTCATTATGATGATTACCATGCAGTAAATCATCGCCATATAATTTATCTTTATGAATGTCCGAGTAAGGATTTCGGGTGTTAGACGCATAACTTTCGATCAGGAAATTACCAACAGTTCTGTTTTCTAATGCATAAGGTTTAAAAACAGCAATGGGAATGGCGTAAAGAATGGTTTCTTCATAGGCAACGGCTTCCATAATATAATTTTCCTGGGCCAAAAGCGGACGTAATCCAAAAATATCGCCTTCGTCACACATGTCTAAAACAGTGTTTTTCTGACCTTTTTTAAGGGCAACAGCACCTTTATGAACGACATAAAAGGAGTCGTGAGTTGTCTCATTTTCCGCAAAAATTACTGAATCTTTATCTTTGTAAACAATAGAAATTTGTTCTGATAGTTTTTCTAAATCCTTTTGATGCAAAAAGCTAAAAGGAGGGAAGTTCTTTAAAAAGTCGGCAACTCTTTGCGAAATAGTATTTTTCATGCGTGAGATTTAGGTTCTAATGTAATACTTAAAATAGAAATGTAAAAGAAACACACTTAAACTTTTTTAGTTTTGCCACAAAGCCACGAAGTTTTGTTTATTCTTAGTGGTTTATACAACGTCATAAGTCAGTTACTGTTTCCTAAGAAATGCTGATATAAAAAAAAGTTCCATGAATGGAACTTTTTAAATTATGATTTATGAGTGTTTCTTCCGAACCCGCATATTGATAAACTCTACGGCCAATGAAAACGTAATGGCAAAATACAAATACCCTTTTGGGACAGCGCCAATGTGTTCTCCCAAAAGCGCAGCATTCGATAAATGCATACTTTCAGTAATCAGCATAAAACCAATCAGGATCAAAAACGAAAGTCCTAATATTTGAATGGAAGGGTTTTTATTGACAAAATTCCCCACCGGAACCGCAAACAGCATCATGACCAAAACAGAGATGATAACGGCTGTAATCATTATGGTTAAGGCACCGTGAACACCGTTTGTCATACCTACTGCCGTCAGAATAGAATCGACAGAAAATATTAAATCGATTAGCAAAATCTGCACAATAACATTCGAAAATGACTTTTTTGCTGCTGCACCAATTGTCTTTTCTTCATCGCCTTTATGATCTACTTTTTCGCTAATTTCCTTTGTGCTTTTATAAATCAGGAATAAACCTCCAAGAAATAAAATGAGTGCCTGACCGGTAAAATCGCCTTCAAACCAACCCCAGTGAATACTGAAAATTGTTGCTTTCATCGCAATAAGATACGAAATCCCCATCAAGAGGGCGATACGCATAAACATAGCCAGAAATAAACCAATTCGGGTTGCTTTTTTACGATCTTCTTCAGGTAATTTACCTGTTACGATCGAAATAAAAATGATATTGTCAATTCCTAAAACAATTTCAAGAAAAGTCAGTGTCAATAAAGCAATCCATGCATCGGGATTCAAAAATACTTCCATACTAAAATTATTTCGTTAGATTAATTACTCCACTTTTATAACCGTTCCGCGTTGCTTTTGATCAGAACCCACCATTCCAAATTCAAACGTATAAGAATCTTTAGAAGTGGTTAAGATCTTCATGCTAATCGCTTTTTCTTCAGCCATGTTTTTGGGGTGTTTCTTTTGCAGGATATATTCACAATCACTTACCCAACGCACTGTAGAGGTGTCTGTTTTCCCTTCAAAAGTTTCGATTTCAATACCATCTTTACGTTCAAAAACCGTTGTTTTTTTTACGCCATTTACCTCAAACTCAAATTTGAATTTTCCGTTTTTAAAATCTTTACAATTGTGTTCGGCATCATAACAAGATACTAATGCAAGTAGCGGAAGGAAGAAGAATATTTTTTTCATTTTAAATAATTTGTTTTTTAGTATCCGGATAGCTATCGGGACGGGCACAAAAGGATTTCCATTACAATCAGGGCCGGGAAAATTGTTTTCATGTTAACTTAAGAAGAGATATTTAGTTTTTATCAGGTCTTCGACTTCGCTCAGACGGACAAACGAACAAATCATTTCAATCTCTTTAGTTCATCATCGGTAAAGTTCTTGATTTCTTTTTCTTTGGCAAACTTTTCGGCATTATAATTTCCGGATTTATTTCTCGGGATCGATAAACTATCCCACTCGTTATTTTTTAGCTGCTTGGCATAAAAAACAATCTGTCCCACATGATACGGATAATGAGCTAGTTGACGATTTATGGCTTCAATAACCGTATGACCTTCATTACGGATATAGATAATATCCGACAGCTGTTCCGGTTTTAAATCGTTTAAGGTATTTAGAAAGCAATTCCAGCCATTATTCCAGACCTGTAAAACTTCTTCTTTTGATTGCAGGTCATTTTCGAATTCAGCATCACGGTTGCGCCATTCTTTTTCGCCATCAGAAGTTAGAAAATCTGTCCACCTCGAAAGCATATTACCGGAAATGTGCTTGATAATCGTTGCAATACTATTAGTGTCTTCATTTACAGCAACAAAAAGCTGATGAGGCTCTAATTGATTTATGGCTTTTTCGCCCAGCATTTTATAATACAAAAATTGCTTTTTAACGCTTTCTAAATAAGATTGAGTTGCATTCATATTTGTGTGTTTTTGTCACGAATTTGCTTCGCCAGTTGGTTATCGCTTGGAACACGAATGTAGACGAATAAAAAATCACATTTTTAGAGTTAAAAATTAGTGAATATTCGTGAAATTCGGGGCAGTATTTTTTTAAATATTAATAGTTGGTTTTAAACAATCTTAATATCATATTTGTCTAAAAGTCCCACAATTCCTTCATTAGAAAATTGTGCTTTTTTCATTGGGTTAAATTCCGGATCGATTTTATAATTGTAGGCAGTTTTAAAATTAACAGCAGCCAATTGTGTATCATTAAAAATAGCTCCTTCCAGATTGCAATTGTCAAAAACCGAACTCGTTAAATTAGTTCCTATAAAAGTAACTTCTCTAACAGAGCAATTGATGAATTTGGTTTTAGGCATTTTTTTATTTGAAAAGATGGCATAATCTAACGTGCTTTCCTCAAAATAAACCTGAAACAAAAAATCATCACATTCATTGAAAGCGATTCCAAGAAGTTTGCAGTTTTTGAAACTTACATTCTTAAGACTTGTTCCCGATAAACTCGTCATCGATAAATTGCAGTCTATAAATTCGCAGTCTAAAAAAGTATTGTAGGCAAAATTGCTATTTGAGAAATCACAATTTTTAAAAATACAATCTTCAAACTCCCTATTGTTTATTTTTTTATCAATATAAGTGACTTTCTCGAAGGTTTTCTGTATGTGAATTAGACTTTCCATATTTGTATTGGATAAAAAAATAATAATTTTTTAAAAAGAGGGAATTAAACGCGACAGGTTTTTAAAACCCGTTGGGTTTGCTTAGTAGGGACTATTTAGTCATTAAACAAACCCTTCATGATAATTTTCAATCCGTAAAAAATCAAAAACATAGCGCTCAGACAAGCCACAATTCCAATTCCTAAAACCAGGTAATGCCAATTGGTATGTTGATTCATAAAAGCATTATAAATCAGTGAAGGACCAATAAACAACAGAGGTAATGAACCTGACATATATTTAATTCCTTTTCCCAGTAATTCTTTATTTGTTGCCATAGTTTTTTTGTTTGAAGGTTTTGTAAAGTTTCAGTTATCGCATCCTGTTATTTCGACCTGAGGAGAAATCGCACAAGAAACTACATAATGTATATTTCAATCTTTGTTGATTGATTTCTCGTTCCTCGAAATGGCAAACTGTATGTTGTAAAAGGCGTCTTATATTTTACAAGAAACCCATTACTCTTTATAATTGTCGATAGCATTTCGTACGCTGCCGTATTTTTTTAATAATTCTGAACCTTTTTCATACGAAACAGGAATTTCATCCATGATCATTTTTACGCCGCGATCTACCAATTTAATATTGCTTAGTTGCATATCAACCATTTTGTTGCCCTTTACTTTTCCTATTTGAATCATTGCTGCTGTAGAAATCATATTCAAAACTAATTTTTGAGCTGTTCCGGCTTTCATTCTGGAACTTCCGGTAATAAATTCAGGACCTACAACTACTTCAACAGGAAATTGAGCTGTTAGCGCCAGCGGACTTCCTGCATTATTGGTAATACAGCCGGTAAGGATATTATTTTGATTGCAGGTTTCTAAACCGCCAATGACATAAGGAGTTGTTCCGGAAGCAGCAATACCAATAACGACATCATTTGCACCTATATTATTGTTTTGTAAATCGATCCAGGCTTGTGTGGCATTATCTTCGGCATTTTCTACGGCACGGCGAATAGCGCTGTCACCCCCGGCAATAATACCATTTACTAAATCAAAAGGAACGCCAAAAGTGGGAGGGCATTCAGAGGCATCAACAACACCTAAACGACCGGATGTTCCGGCTCCTATATAAAACAATCTCCCGCCAAGTTTTAGTTTAGCGACCACTTTTGCCACAAGTGCTTCAATTTGTGGGATTGCTTTTTCGACTGCATTTGGAACAGTTTTGTCCTCCTGATTGATGTTGGTCAGCAATTCATGCAGAGACATTATCTCTAAATGTTCGTATTTTGAAGATTGTTCTGTTGTTTTGGTAAATGCCATTTTTTTGTGTTAATTAAGCCGGCTCAAAATTAATCTTTTTTATTGCAATCCCGAAATTTAGAACGTAAAGTAGTAAAGATTAGAATATTTTTTTTCTTTGAATTCTTATACAACGATTGTTTCTAAGAATCTTATTAAAAGAACTAAAATATTATATTTGTTGAATAATCTAAAAAAATTAATGGATATAGTAAGCTTTTTAATAGGAATGTCTTGGATGTCAGCTTTTGTTGCTCTTTTGCTAGCTTTCTTTTTGTTGACTGTAGAAACAAATAATAAAATATCAAACAGATTATTTGCTGCCTATTTATTGCTTTTTGCCATTGATAATAGTGGGCTTTTTATTAATGAGAATTTTATTAAAGAACACCTCAATTTAGAATTTTTCAGATGGACTACCAGTTCCTTAATATTACCTGTTTTTTACCTATATATAGTATCCGTTTGTTTCACTGATTTTCGATTAAGCCCCAAATATCTACTTCACTTAGCTCCATTTATAGCTGAAAATCTAATTTTTGCTTTTAGACTGTACTTTGTAGATGATGTAGAAAAAATGAAGTTTTATGATCATCATAATCAAATGCCTGAATTCTACTCTTTGTTGTCTATTGGAGCAATTCAAGTCGTGTTTTATAGTATTGCAGTTTTTTCTGTTTTAAGAAAGTACAGAGCGATATATCAGGAAAATTATACCAATCCCAGGACTTCAATTTATAAATGGTTAATTCAGATATCTACTGTGCTCTTTACTTTGTATTATTTATCTATAGCAAAGAATGGTTTAAGATATGCTGATTTTGAGTTATTATGGATCTGGGCCAATGTAGTATTGCAATTTTTACTACTAGTCATAATTTGTTGGTTTGTACTAAAAGCATTAAACCATCCTGACCTTTTTAGAGGTATCGATTCTAAATTGCAATTGGCAAGAGATATTTTACCTAAGGAAACCAGTATTGCTGAAGTCAAAAATAATAAAAGCGAGGCAATTACATTACAAATCTCGGCATTGAAAGATTATATGGCAGAAAAAGAACCTTTTCTTGATCCGTCGCTTACAATTCAGGAACTTTCTAACCAGATTAATATTCCGGTTCGGGATTTATCAGTCTTGATTAATCATCATATCGACCAGCATTTTTTTGATTTTGTAAACGAATATCGCATTCAGAAAGCCATGAATATTTTGAAAGATCAATCAAAAAGTCAGCTTACGGTTTTGGAAATTTTATATGAAGTAGGTTTTAATTCAAAATCTTCGTTTAATACTTCTTTTAAAAAATATACTAATCTAACGCCTACAGCTTATAGAAATGATTCATAATTAACGGTTTGTAAAAAGTCGTACGTTAGGTTTAATAAAGTCGAACTAATTTCTGTTGAGAAAATTGGTTCGACTTTTTTTTGTCGGTCGCGTACAGAAAATTTCTAAGGCAACTTTGCTTCAAATTAATCGAACAAGTAAAAACTAGAAATTATGAAAAAACTGAACCTCTTTATCTTTTTATTATTACCTCTTTTTTGTTTAGCACAAGCATCCTTTAAATTAAACGGAAAAGTTGCCGATGAAAAAATACCATTAGCATGGACGGATGTTGTAATCTTAAATCAGGAGGGTAAAATTATAAACGGAGCAACAACAAAAGAAGATGGCAGTTTTGAACTGATTTTGAATAAAGGATTTTATAAAGTAAAAATTAGCCTTCAGGGATATGCTGAATTTGATAAAGTAATCACAATAGAAAAAAACATTGATTTGGGGTTGATTGTCGTAAAGGAAAATGTAACGAATTTGGGAGAAGTTGTCATTCAGTCCAGAAAAAATACGATCGAACAAAAAATAGATCGTGTGGTATATAATCTTGAAAATAATGTTACTAACGTTGGCGGAGATGCTTTGAGCGCTATCAATACAGCGCCGGGAGTTGTAGTGCAAAACAATGCTATAACTATATTAGGAAAAGGAACTTCTCGTGTGATGATTGATGGAAGAATGATTGAGCTAACGGCTGAAGAATTAAATGAGTTCCTGAAATCTATTTCGGCAAGTGATATTAAAAACATCGAAATTATAAGTAATCCTTCTTCAAAGTTTGAAGCCGAAGGAACAGGCGGACTGATTAATATTATAATGAAAAAAGGGGCTCGTAATTCCTGGAAAAATACAAGTACGGCATCTTATGATCAAAATAAATACGGAATTTATGCTGTAAGGAATAATTTCTTTTATAATAAAAATAAGTTTAGGTTTTCGGCCAGTATTAATGGAAAAGCAGGTGCTAAAAATATTAAGGAAGGTCTGGATATGTATTTTATAGAAGGGCTTTCGAAAATGGATGTTATAACAAAACTGAATGAGGAAAACTTTTCCGGAAAAGTAGCTCTGGATTATGATCTTTCTGAAAGAACAACCATTGGTTTTCAGCTCCTGAAAGATAAAAGCAATCCTGATTTTGACTCGGATATCAGAATCAATAAATATAATTCTAAGAATCAATTAGAGAGTTATATTATCAATGAGAGTTTTTTAGACAGGAAATCGGGTAATCAGACTTATAATTTGCATTTGATTACCAAAATTGATTCTCTCAATCGAAAATTATCATTCGACGTTGATTATTTTGATTATAATTCAAAATTCGACAGAAATTTTACTGCAAACAATTATTTGTCAGACGGAACCTTTGTCGAGGTCAACCAATCCGGAAGAAATATTTCAAATCAGGGTATTGATAATTTGAGTTTCAAGGCTGATATGGAACATCCGCTTCAAGCACTCAACTTATCGTATGGAGCAAAAGTGAGTTTTACAAAAAGTAAAAGCGATGTTATTTTTTTTAATACCATTACCGGAATTCCGGTTTTAGAGATGAATCAGACGAATCAATTTAGATATACCGAAAATAATCAGGCGTTTTATATTAGTGCAGATAAAAAAATCAATGAAAAATGGAATTTGCAGGCTGGATTGCGATTAGAGAATACACAAACAAATGGTTTTTCGGAAAATCTGAATCAGGAAACGATAAACAACTACCTTAAATTATTTCCAACTTTTTATGCATCTTATAATAGAAATGAAAATAATAATTTTAGTTTGAACTACGGAAGAAGAATCCAAAGGCCGAGTTTTTCTTTATTGAATCCGTTTCGTGTTTATATCAGTAGTAATAGTTATTCAGAAGGAAATCCGTTTTTGAAGCCTTCTTTTAGTGATAATTTTGAATTTTCGCATTCGTATAAGAAAATATGGAGAAGCAGTGTTTTTGTCAATGCAATTACAGATGGCTATGGTGTGATTTTTACTGCGAATCCGGAAAGAATGACGCAAATTGTATCGAGAGAGAATTATTTTAAAGGGATCAATTATGGAGTTGGTGAAACGTATTCAGCTAATTTTGCCGATTGGTGGCAGAGTGAGAACTCATTGTATTTTTTAGGATCTGATATAAAATTTACAAAAGATATCAATGCAATACCGGCAAATAGTCTTGAAATCAATTTTTCGACAAATAATACTTTTTCGTTGGGCAAGGCAACTAAACTGCAGGTAGATTTTAACTATACTTCGCCTTACAAAAGCGGTTTATATGAAACAGGATATACTTCAAGTTTAAATATTGGTTTTAAACAGGATTTGCTTAACAAAACATTGCAGATTGCTGTTTTGGTAAATGATATTTTTAATACATCTTATCTCAAAAATGATGTCTCGATTGTAAATGGTGTAAAACAAGTTTATAACCAAAATGAAAGTAACCGATTTGCCCGTTTGTCTGTTGTTTATAATTTTGGAAATAAAAAGATTAATGTTAGTCAACGTGATTTTGGAAATGAAGATGAGAAAAACAGAGCGAGATAATTAGAAGGAATAGGAATATCTAACGGGTTTTTGAAATCTGGTGGGTGTTTTTTTGAAAAAGATTAGTTCTTATTTTTGCGTGAGGGATAGGAGCTCACTACCGAAGTAGTGCGTATAGCCCGACCGGATTTGCGAAAGGCGCATATAAACGGTTTGCTAAACAGCGCCTTTTGTAAATATGGTCACGCCCTGATTATAACAAAAAGGCCAATATAATACCCAATATAATCATAGAAACTTTGGCGACATTGAATTTATGTCCTTCGCTGCTTTCGAAAATAATGGTTGATGAAATATGAAATAAAATCCCGATTACAATCGCGGTGATTTCAGTATAATAATCGTTTAGAAAAGGTAAGTATTCAGACGCAACTGTGCCAAGCGGTGTCATAACAGCAAAAGTAAGCATAAAAGCAAAAATAGCTTTTTTGTTCAGGTTGGCGTTGATGAAAAAAGTAGTCAAAATTACGGCAATTGGCAAGTGATGAATGGCTATTCCGAGTGCTAAATCATGATGGTGGCTTACCGGAAATCCTTCTAGAAAAGCGTGAATACACAAACTTATAAAAAGCAGCCACGGAATCTGACTCATTTGGGCATGCCCGTGAACGTGCCCGTGCTCAGCTCCTTTTGAGAAAAATTCTAATATGATCTGAAATAAAATTCCGACCATAATAAAAATACCTATATTATGATTGTGTGTTTCATAAACGTCCGGCAACAAATGCATTACGGTTAATGACAGCAAAAATGAACCGCTAAAAGCAAGCAATAGTTTTAGATTGGTTTTGTTTTTTGGTTTTAAAAACAAAGCCACTATATAACCTAAAAGTACAGAAAATAAGGGTAATAGATAATTCATCTTTTTATTGTTTAATCGTTGATTTGTTTCATCGGTTAATTGTTTTTTTGTTTACCGGTTCAACGGTCGAACAATTAAACGATTCACCAATTTATTTAAAAATCATGATTAATCGTTCGCTTTCAGTTTTATGAAATTTTTTGAGTTTATAATCTCCAAAAATATCCAACAGATAAATTCCTGCTTCGGCCATTAAATCTTCGAAATCTTTTAGCGTTAAAGCTTTTACTTTTTCTGTAAAATGATATTGATGTCCCTGATCTTCAAAATCTATTTCTTTGAAAATATGTCCGTCCTGAACATATCTTTTAATTTTAAAATCGATATCATCAACTGTTTTTACTTCTTCGGGAACTAAGGTTTCGATAACATTTGCCACATTCATAAAATCGATAACGGCAAAACCATATTCAGATAAACTTTCTTTGATGGCTTTTAGGGTTGTTAGGTTATCATCGTCGTTTTCGAAATAACCAAAACTTGTAAACAGATTAAAAATGGCATCGAACTTCTCTTCAAAAGGTTCACGCATATCGTGCACTTTGAAATGAAGGGTTTCGTTACTGTTTTTACTGGCTTCTGCAATGCTGTTTTCAGACAAATCAGCACCTAAGACATTAAATCCTAATTGATTCAGGTAAATAGAATGGCGTCCTTTTCCGCATGCTAAATCCAGAACTTTTGCTTTTTCAGGCAGGTTCAGATAATGTGTCAGATTATCCATAAAAATTTGTGCCTCGCGGTAATTTCTATCTTTATAAAGTATGTGGTAATATGGAGTGTCAAACCATGATGTAAACCAGTTTTCGGTATTACGCTCCTGATTTGGTGTTGATGAGTTTGGTGCTTCAGACATTTATTCTATTTCAATTAATTCAAAGTCCCGCAAATTTAGTGTATTTTTGCCGAAAAATAACTATTTCGCAACGATACCTGAATAATCAGTTTGATGTGTGTATATGCATTGTTGTACGTTTGCGATCGGAGTTTTTTTTAATACAAAAATAAAGATGGAAGAAAATTTTAGAATGATTGCCAAATGTTTTTTTGGTTTTGAAGAAATATTAGAAAAAGAATTAAAAGATCTTGGTGCTCAGGACGTCGAAAAAGGAGTGCGAATGGTGAGCTTTAAAGGCGATAAAGGTTTTATGTATAAAGCTAATTTATCGTTGCGTACTGCACTTAAAGTATTGAAACCTATTTACTCGTTCAGAGCCAATAATGAGCAGGCACTATACAAAGGAATTTCTGGTGTAAACTGGTCTAAATTGTTAAATGCCAATCAGACTTTTGTTATTGATGCCACTGTGCATTCGACTTATTTTAACCACTCTGAATTTGTTTCTCAAAAATGTAAAGATGCCATTGTAGATCAGTTTAGAGAAAGAACGGGACAACGCCCAAGTATTGATAAAGCTTTTCCTGATTTAAGAATCAATGTTCATATCGATAAAGACCAGGTTTCGGTTGCGTTAGACACATCCGGAAACTCTCTGCATCAGCGTGGGTACAGAACAGCAACCAATATTGCGCCAATCAACGAAGTTTTGGCAGCAGGAATATTGTTGTTATCAGGCTGGGAAGGACAAAGTCACTTTTTGGACCCAATGTGCGGTTCAGGAACTTTCCTTGCAGAAGCAGCTATGATTGCTTGTAATATTCCGGCAAATATCAACCGTAAAGAGTTTGCTTTCGAAAAATGGAAAGACTGGGATAATGATTTGTTCGAACAGATTATAAACAGTCTGATGAAAAAAACAAAGGAATTTCATTATACGATTAAAGGTTTTGACAAAGCGCCAAGTGCTGTAAACAAAGCTAAAGATAATATCAAAAATGCCAATTTAGAAGATTATGTTACCGTTCAGGAAGAAAACTTTTTTGATACTGAAAAAGCGGTAGAAGGAAAGCTGCATATGGTTTTTAATCCGCCTTATGATGAGCGTCTGGATATTCATATGGAAGAATTCTATAAAAATATTGGTGATACTTTAAAGAAAAGCTATCCGGGAACAAACGCCTGGTTTATTACAGCAAATCTTGAAGCATTGAAATTTGTTGGATTAAAACCTTCCCGTAAAATCAAATTGTTCAACGCAAGTCTTGAAGCACGTTTGGTAAAATACGAAATGTACGAAGGAAGTAAGAGAACGAAATTTCAGGTTTCTGAATAGTTTTAAATAGTTACAGAGGAACAGAGGTCCAAAGGAACAAAAGAAAAAACTTTGTTGCTTTGCATCTTTGTAACTTTGAACCTTAAAAAAGAAAAAATGACAAAATTACAAATAAGAGCTTTTTTATTCCAATTAGGATGTTTTGCAATTTTATTTATTGCAGGAAGATATTTGGTGGCTATGTATACAGGATTAACAGGACTTTGGATTCCAATGACTGCTTTTATTGTGGCAACTTTGATTTCGCCTAAATTTCAGGCCGTAAAAACTAAGGATGGTGAAAAGCTGTTTATGAAATGGATTTTTATGAAGGGGATTAGAGAAATAGGATAACTAATTTTATTTTTATGAAGATAATTGGACTTATAGGCGGAATTAGCTGGGTTTCTACGGCTGATTATTATAAACTTATAAATGAAGGTGTAAATGAGAAACTGGGTGGGCTTAACTTCTCAGAATGTCTGATTTACTCTTTTAATTATGCTGATATAAAAAAGAATAATGAGGCGAATGACTGGGATTCTACTTTCAGCATGCTTCTAAAAGGTTGTGAGTTTCTTAAACAAGGCGGAGCAAAAGCAATTGTTTTGTGTGCCAATACCATGCATCTTATTGCTGACAGGCTTCAGGAAGCGATCGATTTGCCTGTTATTCATATTGCTGCGGTTACCGCTGCAGAAATTGAAAAACAAGGATTGAAAAAAGTGGGGTTGTTAGGAACTAAGTTTACAATGGAGCTCGATTTCTTTAAGGATAAACTTATAGCAAAAGGAATTGAAGTTATAATTCCGATAAGTGAAGATGATAAAGATTTTATTCACACTACAATTTTTGAGGAACTGGGGAGAGGGCTTGTTACTGATGCAACGAAAAAACGTTATCTGGAGATTTCCAATCAATTAATACAACAAGGAGCAGAAGGAATTATTTTAGGTTGTACCGAAATTCCTTTAGTAATACAACCAGAAGATCTTTCTGTGCCAATTTTTGATACTGCCTTACTGCATTCAAAAGCAGCAGTTGATTTTCAGTTATCTTAAAATCAGCATATAACTTAAAAGCCATGAATTTATTAATTTAAATTCATGGCTTTTTTATTTTATAAAGAAACTATTTTTTAGGTGCTTCTTTTGTGAGTTCAGGAATAATTACTTTTTTCTTGTAAAGCGGTATAAAATAAGAAACGGTGTAATTGAAACCTACTCCAAAACTACCGTCATACGTTCTGTTGAAACCCGGGATATACAAATTATCAAAACCTGATGGTTTAGAATTGGCTACCAGCATTTTTAACTGAACGCCAAATCCAACAAATACATTATTAAAAACTTTTGCTTTTATCCCCATGGCAACTTCTATCCATCCGGCTGTAAGACCGGTGTATTTTTGACCATCGACAATTGGTGGCTGTTCTCCCCAATACGGATTTGCATTATAGATTTTATAACTGTTTAGTTGTTGGCTAAAAGTACTAAAACCGCCACGCATCCCTATTGTGATTAAGTTTTCCATGTCGAGCCAGTTTTCATATAAATTATAGTCAAAACCTCCTTTAATATAAGTTCCGGTAGCTGTCGAATTTAGTCTGGTGTCATCTGTAGTTTTATCTTCAAAGCCAAGTTCTGCCGCCAGATAGTACTTTTTTGTCAGACGAAAATCACCTGTAAACTCAACACCTTTATAATCTTTATCATAAAAACCACGAGTCAGTTTGTACAAATCAACTCCTACGCGAAGACCATAACGGTCTGTTTTGATACTGTCTTTTTTTATTTCCTGAATTGCAGGTTTTGCAGTTTCAGGTTTTGGTTTTTGCTGTGTGGTTTCTTTTGTTATTGTTTTAGTTGACGTTTCCTGGGCCTGACCCAAAAACATTGAAAACAATAAGCAAAGACTAAAATAATACTTTAATATGTGTTTCATTTTCAGATTCGACGTTAGATTGTAATACGATAACTCTCTGCATCCAAAGACCATCATTGGCTGGATCTGTTTGCTCGAAAGGGGTTGATACTGGATCTGCAAGGGATAGCGGGTTTAATTGAAAGATCGTTTTAAAACCACAGGCTCTGGAGACATATACATTTTGACGTGTATAATTAAATTTTATTACATCTGTATTTATTGCAGCGGGATTAGGATTTCCTGAATCCAGAATAAAACTATATGTAACTGAATCTTCATTTGTTTTTAAAGGAATAGAAATGGTATTAGCACTGGTTTGATACTTTGTAATGCTGTCGCCACTTTTATTAAAAATAATTCCATTTGGCTGATCTTTACCAATTACTTTTAAGTTGGTGACATTTTTAGCTAACGTTGGAGTTTTAATTTCATAAAACGAAATCACTAATCGGGGAGTAGTGGGTGTATTTGCATCACAAATATCATCTTTCTCACAACTGGATAAACCAAAAGTAAAGACTAATAAAAGAGAGATTATTTTTTTCATTTAAATTTTGTTAGCGAAGTTCTAAAAGTACAACATTTTCGACATGATGCGTTTGTGGGAACATGTCAACAGGTCTCACACGTGTTACTTTGTATTTTTCGTCCATTAAAGCTAAATCACGTGCTTGTGTCGCAGAATTACAACTTACATAAACCACTTTTTTAGGGGCAATTTTCAGAATTTGATCAATAACTGCTGCATGCATACCGTCTCTTGGCGGATCTGTAATGATAACATCCGGTTTTCCGTGTTGCGCGATAAAGCTTTCGTTAAAAACGACTTTCATATCACCTACAAAAAACTCACAATTCGTTATATTATTGCGTTCAGCATTAGCTTTAGCATCTATAATCGCTTCAGGAACACTTTCGACTCCTATTACTTTTTTTGCTTTTTTAGAAACAAACTGTGCAATAGTTCCGGTTCCGGTATATAAGTCATAAACGGTTTCGTCACCGGTAAGTCCGGCAAAATCACGCGTTATTTTGTAAAGCTCATAAGCCTGATCTGAATTGGTTTGGTAAAATGACTTAGCGTTAATGCTGAATTTTAAACCTTCCATTTCTTCCAGGATATAATCTCTTCCTTTATATAGTTTGATATTCTGGTCGTAAATAGTATCGTTTTGTTTTGAATTAACGACATATTGTAATGAAGTAATTTGCGGGAACTTCTCATAAAGATGATCTAAAAGAAGTTCACGGTTTTTCTTGTCATTTTCGTAAAACTGAATCAAAACCATGATTTCGCCAGTCGAAGCTGTACGAATCATAAAAGTTCTCAATAAACCGGATTGTTCTCTCGGATTAAAGAAAGCTAAATTATGCTCGTTTGCAAAATCCCTGATTTCGTTTCTAATAGCATTAGACGGATCTTCCTGCAGGTAACATTTTTGAATGTCAAGAATTTTATCCCACATTTTCGGGATATGAAAACCTAAAGCATTTCTGTTTCCTAAATCTTCTGTGCTTTCAATTTCTTTTTCTGTTAACCAACGACTGTTAGAAAACGAAAACTCCATTTTATTTCTGTAGAAAAACTGTTTTTCTGAACCTAAAATAGTTTCAAATTCAGGAAGTTCAACTTTTCCTATACGCTGCAAATGATTTTTTACTTCGTTTTGTTTGTAATACAGCTGTTGGCTGTATTTCATGTTTTGCCATTTACATCCGCCACAAACACCAAAATGATCGCAGATTGGTTCAATGCGATGTTCTGATAGTTCGTGAAATTTTACGGCTTTACCTTCATAATAGGCTTTCCTTTTTTTGAAAGTTTGTACGTCAACTACATCACCCGGAACCACGTTCGGTATAAAGATTACTTTTCCGTCAGGAGCCTTTGCTACTGATACTCCTTTTGCCCCGGCATCAAGAACCTGAATTTGATGAAAGACAACTTTGTCTGTATTTTTTCTTCCCATAGCGCAAAAATAAGTGTTTGTAAACTTTTTCAAATTTAAATTTCAAAATATTTTATCAAATTGTTTAATTTATTATTTTAATTGACTTTAAAAGTTAACTTTGTTTTTAACAATTAGCCCAAATTCACCATTTTTAACTTAGATTATTGTTGTTTTTTATGAAGTTGTATCATAATCTTTCACAAATTAGCTTTTTGAAAAAAAGTTATGCGTTCAAGTTTTTATTTGTTGCCTTCGTAGGCATCCATATCCCTTTGATCGGAATTTTATTTTTTGTGCTTTATTACAATCATAGTGTTTCGCCTACTTCAATATTGATTTTCTCTTTGGTGATGACTTTGCTGGCCACTACAATAACACTTATAGTGCTGAATCAGTTGATTAAACCAATTTCTATTGCTTCAAAAGCACTGGATGATTATAGAAATAACAGAAAATTATCTGTTTTGCCAACGGAATTTAGTGATGAAGCCGGTTTGTTAATGGCTAATATTCAGGAATCTATTTATGAAGCTGAAAGTTTTATAAATGAAAAGCAGGATTTGATTTACATGCTTTCGCACGATTTAAAAAATTTCGCTGGTAATCCTCAGGGTCTCGCTAATTTGATTATAACTGAAAATCCCTCTGAGTCTGTACGCCAATTGGCAGAATTAATTAGGGAATCGACTAATTTGCAATTCAGATACATCGAAAATTTTATAAAATTACTTCAGGAGCAGGATCGTGTTGTAAAAGGAAATCTGGAACTAAGAACGATTTTGTTTCCTGGTATTTTGCCTTTTATTAATGAGCAGGTAGAACAGCGATTGATTGATAAAAATATAAAATTGAGCGTTGATGTAGCACTTACTGAAGCTCAGCTTAGAATTGATGAAGGTTTGTTGATTCAGGTAATAGTCAACTTAATTAGTAATGCTATTAAGTTCTCTTATTTTGACAGCGAAATCAAAGTTAGGATCTATAATGACAATTCAAAGTTGGTTATAACGGTTACGGATACAGGAATTGGTTTTGATAAAAGTCAGATTGATGAACTGTTTAAGAAATTTACTAAAATGAGCCGATTGGGTACGGCAAATGAATCCTCAACCGGAATTGGATTGTATTTGTGTAAAAAAATCATCGAAAAAAACAAAGGAAGTCTTAGTGCGACCAGTGAAGGTAAAAACAAGGGCGCTGAATTCAGAATCGAGTTTGAGTTGTAAAAAAAAATAAAGGTTATAAATTAGAATTGAGCGCCTTTCTGTTTTCTCTGACTGAAATAAGGCACTGAGATTCAAAAAAAAACTTAGAACCTCAGCGCCTTAGCATCTTAGTATCTTTTAAATCACCATAGCTGATGAACAGAAGGTTTTATATATTCTTCGTAAATTTTATTCATTGCCTCAATTTTCTCCGAAGTTAATTCAGGGAAATCATAAACTGATAAATTAGATATCACATGATTTGCAGTTGAAGCTCCCGGAATGATGCAACTAATATCTTTAAAACTCAAAATCCATTGTAATGCAATAGGAGCGAGGTTCGTTGTTTCAGGAAATAATGCTTTTAGTTTTTCAACCGCTTTTAATCCCAATTCGTAATCAATACCTGAAAAAGTTTCACCTTTATCGAAAGCATCTCCGTTACGATTGAAATTACGGTGATCTTGGGCTTCAAAAGTAGTTTTTGCATCAAATTTACCAGTTAAAAGTCCGCTTGCTAAAGGAACTCTCGCAATAATTCCGATGTCTTTTTTTCTCGCTTCAGAGAAAAATAATTCAGAAGGACGCTGGCGAAACAAGTTGAAAATAATCTGAACCGTAGTTACATTCGAATATTCAATTGCTTTTAGCGCTTCTTCGACTTTTTCGACACTTACGCCCAGATTTAAAATTTTTCCCTGATCTTTTAATCGGTCAAAAAGTTCGAAAATTTCAGGTCGGTAAAAAACTTCAGTAGGAGGACAGTGCAGCTGAATCAAATCCAGAGTTTCTAATCCCGTTCTTTTCAAGCTGTCTTCAACAAATTTCTGAAGAACTTTTGGCTGGTATCCGTTACTCACATGAGGATTAATGTGACGGCCGCATTTTGTAGCTACATAAATACGTTCTGATCTTGAGCGCACGACACGTCCAACGGCAGTTTCGCTCAGTCCGTTTTCATAAACATCAGCGGTGTCAATAAAATTTACACCGTTATCGATAGCCGTATTGATAAGTTCATCGGCTGTTTTATCATTAAATCCAGATCCCCATTTTCCTCCAACTTGCCAGGTTCCAAGGGAGATTTCAGAGATCTTAAAATTGGTTTTTCCTAGTTTTCTGTAGTTCATTTCTTTTAAGGTTCAAAGGTTCTTTTCTTCAAGTTCGAGAGTTTAAAAGAGACAAAGGCACAAAGGTTTTTTGTAGAGATGCGCAGCAGTGCGTCTTTTGGGGAACTATAAAAATGTAATCAGTTTATAAAAACTTTGTCCCTATGAACCTTTGTGCCTTTGAACCTTTCTTCTCAATCAAATAAATCAGAAGACAAATAACGATCACCGCGATCGCAGATAACAGCAACAATTACTCCTGATTCTAATTCTTCGGCGATTTTTAAGGCAACAGCAACAGAACCTCCGCTGCTCATTCCTGCAAAAACACCTTCTTCGAGAGCTAAGCGTTTCGTCATAATACGTGCTTCTTCTTCGCTTACGTCAACTACAGTATCTACTTTAGATGCATCAAAGATTTTGGGTAAATATTCTTGTGGCCATTTGCGGATTCCCGGAATTTGTGATCCATCGCTCGGCTGCGCGCCAACAATCTGAATTGCGGGATTTTTTTCTTTCAAATAAGTCGAAGTTCCAATGATAGTTCCCGTTGTTCCCATTGCAGAGACAAAGTGGGTTACAGTTCCGTCAGTGTCATTCCAGATTTCAGGACCGGTAGTTTTATAATGTGCTTTCCAGTTGTCTTCATTCGCAAATTGATTTAGCATGATATAACCGCCTTCTGCTACCTTTTTGTCTGCGTAGTCGCGTGAACCAATAATTCCTTCGCTAGCGGGCGTTAAAATCACTGTAGCGCCATAAGCACGCATTGTTTGAGTTCTTTCTTTTGTAGAATCTTCCGGCAGCACCAATTCGATCTCTATTTGAAACAATTGTGCGATCATGGCAAGAGCAATTCCTGTATTGCCGCTTGTCGCTTCGATCAGCTTGTCGCCTTTTTTGATATCACCTCTTTCAAGAGCAGCAGCAATCATGTTATACGCCGCTCTGTCTTTTACACTTCCGCCCGGATTATTTCCTTCCAGCTTTAGTAAAAGTTTTACATTTTTATTTTTAACCAAATTGACAGTTTCCATCAAAGGAGTATTTCCAATCAGGTTTAGCAATTTCTGTGCATTCATTTTTTTTCTTTTATTTTAACTTCAGTTGTAGTGGTGTTGGTGACAATAGAATCTTCAGGAATCGATTTGGTTACCCATGCATTTCCTCCCACAATACTATTTTTGCCAATAATGGTTCCGCCTCCAAGAATAGTGGCATTCGCATAAATGCAAACATTCGCTTCGACAGTTGGATGTCTTTTTGCATTTTTCATTTCTTTGCTCACGCTCAAAGCGCCTAAAGTTACACCCTGATATATTTTTACGTGTTTTTTTATCACAGTCGTTTCCCCAATAACGATTCCGGTAGCATGATCAATAAAAAACGGAGAATCAATAGCGGCACCGGCATGTATATCAGTTCCGGTAATTCGGTGTGCGTATTCGCTCATTAATCTCGAGAACAGCAATAAATCCAGATGGTATAATTCGTGGCTTAATCGATAAATTGCAATGGCATAAAAACCGGGATAACCCAAATAAACCTCATCGATACTATTGGATGCGGGATCATTTTCCAGAATATATTCAGCATCCTGATTTAGTTTCTCTAATACGCCGGGCAGTTTTTCTAAAAACCGGTCCCAGATCGATTCGCATAATTTTTCAGGTTTTTTGCAAGCGAGTACCGCAATTTCTTTGAATCGTATTTCAAGCTCGTCAATACTCTGAGCTAAGGATGCGTTCGAATCAAAAAGGGTATAAAAAAGCTTTTCGGTAAAATCTTCAGTTTTGGTTTTGATACCGTAATTTATATTGGAATGGCTTTTTAAAGCTTTTATATTCTGTATGATAGTGTCTTTTGTCACAATTATAAAATTGAGTGGATATTTTAAAACGTTAAAAGTAATGTGTTTTTTGTAAATAAAGGCACGAATTATATAAAGAAATTTTGTTTTGAGAATTCGATTTGTGATAAATAAAAGAAACATACAAGCACATTTTTTATATGATTCTAAATAAGTTAAATGCGTAAATTAGCCCTTAAAATTTATAAACATGAAAAATAATTCGACTTTTAAAAGTGCTATTTCTAATGATTCTTTTCCTGAAAGTGAGAAAATTTGGGGAAAATCGATTCACGATCCAATTTTAGGACTTATCATTCAGGATTTTCCTTCTTTTAGTGAAGATGATTGTATTGCAGTAAAAGAGTTAAACGAATACCGCCAAAAATACATTTCGAATTATTTGTCTACTGAAATCGGAACACTTTCTGATCTTGAAAAAAGTGTTATTACTTCGCTCAAAGAAGATAAGTCAATAGTAAGTATTGTAGAAGACGAAGAGGAGGTAAGGAGTTTTGGTCAGAAAATAGCAGACAAAGTTGCTGACTTTGGCGGAAGCTGGACTTTTATAATTTCCTTCTTACTTTTCATCGTAGTCTGGATTGGTGCGAATGTTTATATTTTGGTCAATAAAGGTTTTGACCCGTATCCGTTTATTTTGCTTAATTTGATTTTATCCTGTATTGCCGCATTGCAGGCTCCGGTAATTATGATGAGTCAAAATCGTCAGGAAGAAAAAGACCGAAATCGTGCCAAGAAAGATTATATGATCAACCTGAAATCCGAATTAGAAATTAGAATGATTCACGACAAAATCGATCACTTAATTATGCATCAGCAACAAGAATTAATCGAAATTCAGAAAGTACAAATCGAGATGATGAATGATATTCTGAACCAGATAAAAAAATAATTTCAGCGTTTTTTCAATGCAAAAAATCAAAACAAAAGTTGATAAAAAAAAGTCACTTCTGATCTTTGAAAAAAAGAAGGATTAAGCGCTGAAAAAATAAAGTGAGGTTGCGGTAATTTAATCCTTTTTAGAAAAAGACAAAGTAAAAAAATGAAAGTGGAAAGAGTATAATTGATATTGAAATTTTGCTAAAAAAGAGCTTTGAAAAAAGTAGGAATAAAATAGTATGATCAAAGGTTAGTTATGTTTGGTTTTGGAATGTATTTTTAAATACGAATCAGATCATGTCTTGTTATAAATTGAACAGGATTTTTTTCTGTTGTTCTGAAAAAAAAGCGACGACAGAATCCTGACGGCTATATACTCCTATTTTAAAGTTTCTTACTTTTGAATTCTTATACATGAAAATATGAAAGCTTTTAAAATTTTAATAATGATTCTTGCGATTTCGGTTGCGATGTACGAGCAGGTTTCAGACAAAAAAAATATCTATATTATGGTAATTGCGATTGCAGTTTTCATGTATGGAATGATGCAGTTGAGCGCAAAAACACCAAGTAAAAATCAAGATAAAGAAGAACAGGATGTTGACTAAAGGAGATAAAGTTTCAGTCTTAGATGAAGCGATAAACGGAACAGTGGTTTCGGTGAAAAACGATGAAGTTTTGATCGAAACTGAGGATGGATTTATGATGACATTTTTTGTCAAAGAGTTAATTAAAAATCAGGAAACCAGTAATTTAATGAATTCTATCAGAAGAATTGATTTAGATGAAGTTTCGAGAGAGAAAACAGAGCCAAAACCAAGGAGTTTTGTCAAAGAAAAGAAAGATAAACGCGAAATTTCTGCTCCGGAATTTGATTTGCATATCGAAAAACTGGTTCCGAATAAACGCGGAATGTCAAATTATGATATCTTGACTTTGCAGACTGAAACGGCAAAAAGACATATTGAATTTGCAATTCGAAATAGAATTCCTAAGATCGTTTTTATTCATGGCGTTGGCGAAGGAATTCTGAAATCTGAACTTGATTTTTTATTGGGCCGTTATGACGGAATAGATTTTCAGGACGCCAATTATCAAAAATATGGCTTAGGTGCAACCGAAGTTTATTTTAGGCAAAACAACAAATAAGACTTTTTTTTATTGCTGAATTCGTTCGCTTTAAAGCATAAAAAAAACGTCCGTTTTCTTTCTAATTCTCTAGTGAGATTAGTTTGAAAACGGACGTTTGTTTTGTAAGAAAATAAGAGGTTTTTTTTAGCTATGAAAAACCTTGTTTTTTGCTAAGGCACTACAACAGTTACAGTGCCTAAAACGAAATTATCTCCCAGTTTAAAAGTAGTATTCCCTTTTTGTAGTGTTGCTTTTTTAAGAACTATTGTATGTTTAAATACCTTAAGAGAGCTCGTGGTTGTGACCTGTATTATACCACTTACATTAGCCTGTCCATCCTTGCCAAACCATGTGTCTAATATGGCAGGTGATGCAGGTGTCTGGTTGGTACAGAAGTAAGTGCTTGCGTTTACAGGCAACACCCCGGCATAGGTTCTGTAATATAATTTATTATTTAAAGAGTTTAAGTTGATTAAACTTTCTCTTGGTTGTCCTGTTGGGGTATCTACATTTTCAATTATATTGTCGGACAGACTTTCGAGGACAAGAGAAGATGTTGTGTTTTCGATGTAAACTTTATTCTGATCTGGACAATATTGAGCAGTTTGAGCACTAAAATCTACCACGACCGGAGTAACTGTTGTAGTAAAATTTCCAAAATCAAATTCGGCATTCACCTGATCTATTCCTGATGGCTTGGCAAAAGTGATATTGTTAAAAACAATATTATGGTTGTAACCTGTAACTTTACTACTTCCTGTAGTTTCATCTGTTACTTCGATTTGTGCCGTGTTTATTACAATTTTCCCTGATTTAGCTTGCCATTCTTCTGTCACGCTTGGTGATGTTGGGGGGATGCTGCCGCAAATGTTAGCTGTCTCAACTTTACCATTATATGCTCTGTAGACAACACGGTATAGGTTGTTGTCGATATCATAGGTTACTGGAGCTCCGGGTAGTGTTACATCATTTATAATTTTGTTGTCCGGTAACTGAATTAATAAAGATTCCTGACTCTTTAGTCTGTATATTAAACTGTTAGTTAATGTGTTGCAGGTTTGAGAGGCAATAGTAGGGTCGTCAAAATCAATAGTGTCAACTGTTAAGTCACCGTCATCGCAACCGTTTAATAATAGTGCGAATACTAGAAGGCATGCATATTTTTTCATCGTAATTTTATTTGACGTCAAAAATAGTGAAAAATTTGGCAAATGATATTTAAGAATAGACAATTGATATTTCATAACTTTGCATTAATGAAAAAAGTATACCTCGATAACGCCTCTACAACCGCTATGCGTCCTGAAGTTATTCAGGAAATGACAAAAATTATGACTGAAGATTTTGGTAATCCGTCTTCTACACATAGTTTTGGAAGAAACGGAAAGACTATTTTGGAGCTTTCCAGAAAGAGCATTGCCAAACATTTAAATTGTTCCGCACAGGAAATTATTTTTACTTCAGGAGGAACTGAGGCCGATAACTGGATCCTTCGTTCTGCAGTTGAAGACCTTAAAATAGAACGTATCATTACCACCAAAATAGAACATCATGCCGTTTTGCATACCGTTTTGGTGCTGGAATCTGAATATAATGTTCAGGTCGATTACGTCAATATAAATGCTGACGGAAGTATCGATTTAACGCATTTGTCTAATTTACTGGCGCAGGAAAAAAAGACAATTGTGAGTCTGATGCACGTAAACAACGAAACAGGAACAGTTTTAGACCTGAATAGAGTGGGTCTGATCTGTAAGCAATATGGTACTTTATTTCACTCAGATACCGTTCAGTCCGTTGGTAAAACTGAGATTGATTTACAGGAAACGCCAGTTGATTTTATTATTGCGAGCGCACATAAATTTCACGGACCAAAAGGTGTTGGATTTGCTTTTATTCGAAAAAACTCAGGATTACAACCTTTGATTTTTGGAGGTGAACAGGAAAAAGGACTTCGTGCCGGAACTGAAGCAGTACATCAAATTGCCGGAATGGCAAAAGCTTTGTCACTTTCGTACGAGAATTTAGATCACGAAAGGATATACATCTCTGAGCTGAAAACGTATCTTATTGATCAGCTTGAGATACATTTTCCGGGATTTAGAATCAATGGAAAAAGAGATGATTTTTATAATATTATCAATATTATTTTGCCTTTTTCTGCTGATAAAACCTCCATGTTATTGTTCAGTTTAGATATGAAAGGAATTGCCGTTTCAAGAGGAAGTGCATGCCAGTCCGGAAGTATAAAACCTTCACATGTTTTAAAAGAGATGCTCTCAGAAGAAGATTTAAAATTACCAAACCTCAGAATTTCTTTCAGTCATTATAATACCAAAGAAGATATAGATTGGCTTATCGAAAGCCTGAAAAGTATTTAAAAAATAGGTGTAAAGGTTCAGCGTTTTTAGATTTCAGGTTCCAAGTTATTTAACCTGGAACTTGAAACCTGAAACAAAAATAACTATTTTCTAATCACCCTTACCTGTGCATCATTCGTTAGTTTGATGATTGTTGAAGGTTTTCCTGCAACTCTGTCATGATATAGATTCACAACATAATCTACGCCTTTAACAATTTCAGGACTAATATCCTTGAAAGCAATAGGAGTAGGCTGTCCTGAAATATTAGCCGAAGTTGAGACCAAAGGTTTTTTCATTCGCTCTAATAATTTAAAGCAAAATGGCTCTTTTACCAAACGAATTCCAAGTGAATTATCTGCTGCAATGATGTTGGGGGCAACATTTCTGGGTTCGTCCAGAATCAAAGTAGTTGGTTTTTCAGATAAGTCTAAAATCTGCCAGGCTACTTCAGGGATGTTTTTAAAAACATTATACATCATTTTCTCCCCATTCATCAGTACGATCATGCTTTGTGTTTCAGCACGCTGTTTGAGTTTGTATATTTTGGCAACAGCTTCAGGATTTGTAGCATCACAGCCAATTCCCCAAACGGTATCAGTAGGGTAAAGTATAATGCCGCCCTCTTTGATAACCTCGTATGCTTTTAAAATTTCTTCGTTCATTCTATAAAATTATATACTTGTTTTTGTATGCTTATTTAAGCTGCAAAGGTATAAATAAAAAGAAGATGAATGATTTGTGGGGTGTGATCATAATCAACTCTTACAGCTTTTTTGTTTTGTTTCTCTTAGACATCGACATCAAAGGCAATTCGATATACTTAAAAGTAAGCTGGCAAATAAGCAACAGAGGGAAAATAGATGCAATAATAATAAGCCAAAATTCAGAATTGGTTAGCATTTTTGCTTTCTCAAAACCAATTATAAAATAGAAGATAATGAATAGTAAAATACCGTGTAACAGGTACAAACTATATGTTATTTGGCCAAATTTACGGGAGAAAGCACTAGATAAGATTCCCAAAAAGCTGTTTCCTGATGCAATAATCAAAAATACAACTGATGATATTACGATCTGAATTGGTTTTCGGCCCCCGTTAAAAAAATAAACGGAAAGTGCCAATAGCAATATGGCTAAAATAGTGTATTTTTTTTGTTTTAGAATTCCTTCAAATTTTTTGGTATTAAGCAATATGGCAACGATTATACCGCCTACAAAAGGCATAAAGTGTCTTAATGATGATTTATTAATAACCATAATGATGGCTGCCGCGGCCGTAAAAGCAAATACTGCTTTTAAGTTTACTTTTATTTTAAACCATAAAGCGATAAGTGGCAATAAAAAGTAAAACGTCCATTCGTAAGGTAACGTCCAGGTTATTCCGGAATTCAGTATAAAAGTATCTTCCAGTCCGTTTAGATCCGAGTTTTTCTTGCTTACGTTAAAAAATAACCAGGAAAGTACGCTTTTTAAATTTTCGATAAACGGAACCCTAATGGTGAATTGGGTTAAATAAGCAACCAGAAAAAAGATGATAATTACCGAGAAGAAATACATTGGGAAAAGTCTGAAAAACCTTGATTTAAGGTAATCTGGCCAATCAATTTCTCCGGTTTTATTATTGAATAACTTAGTTGTAAATAAAAAAGCGGTAATTATAAAAAAGAAAACCACTGTTGTTTCCCCAAACTGATTGAACAAATTAGAAGCAGGGTCTTCCCAGTTTTCAGTCTTCAAAAATACCTGCCAGATGTAACTGTGATGCAAAAAAACAAAAAAAGCCAAATATCCTCTTAATCCGTCAATTTCAGGATATCGAATTTCACTTAAATCTGTTTTTACAAGTTTGTTTACAAGTAAAACGGATACAATTAGTACAGCTAATATTGGAATCAGAAAGGCGTAAACGGTAAAATTCATTTTTTATAAGATTGAATAGCAGCTGGCTGTCATTGTTTTAGAAGCAGTTTAGTGACGTTTTGTTTTTTACAAACTTACTGAATGATACATTATAATTGAACGAGTAAGATTGTAAAATGGCTGTTTTTTTATAATAGACAATTTAAAACTGTTTTTTGAAAATTACGTTATCAGTCCAGCCTTCTAAAGTGTATTTGTAAAAAACAGAATCAGGGATTTTCTCGTATTCATTTTTGAAAAAATCAACCGGTACAACCGGATTTTTTTCGTCTATGATAAGAATGTTATTAGGATTGTAAAAATCATAGTTTTTTATATCAGCGTTCGTTGTGATCAGCTTTTTTTCTAAGCCCAGGCTTTCAAAAACCCTGAAGGTCAGGCCAATCTGACCAATTCTGTTAATGTCTAGTAATACTTTTGAACGGTTGATATAATCATTGACCTCCGCTAAAGGCATATGTTTATTGATATAAGTAATAATGTCATCGGTCTGCTTGTGCTTTTTATCATAAATAATAAACTTGAAATTTATTTCTTTAGATTTTAGTTCCTTAGCAATTCGCTCTAATATTGGTAATCTTTTGTCGATCGAGCTAATGTTGAAAACATCATAATCAAAAGCTTTCTCAGTATTTACAGCTGCATTTTTATTGTAGATCCAGTTAGGGGCAAATTTCAGATCGAATTTGGCACAATCGTCTTTCTCGAACGAATACACCTCATCAAAACAATGCAGCACTCTTTTGATTTTAGGACAGCGATAGGTGTTATCATTAAAAAAGCCTATTGATTTTTTAGTATATTTCTTAAATTCAAGAATACTTGCGGGATCAATAAAATCACCTTTTATAGTCAGGATAACATCTTGGATTTCTTTGTTTTTTTGTAATTGCTTTATAATTTCTTTCCCGTAATGCAAGTGTTTTAAGTTCGTCTTAAAGAAGGCCTTTAGAATAAAATTATAAGCTTTATGCAATACAGATGGATATTTGTATTTAAAAACATTAAAATCGATATGATGTACAGTATGTCCCTGCTTTTCCAGAGTAGATGCAATGTGTGTATTGAGACCCCAATTGTCGAGACTTATTAATGTTATGTGCATTATCGGCTAATTTGTTTTTATTAGTTGGTAAAACTAACTAAATTTGCTGAAACAATTTTTATGATTTTAAGATTAAATCAAGGGTATGAAAAATTTGAAAATATACTTGTTGAGTATATTCAGTTTTTTGATACCAAAGGAAAAGACTTTGTCATTGGCCAACGCAATCAGATCAAACTTTTTGATTTAAATGGTCAGACGATAAATATAAAATCGTTTAAAGTTCCTCACTTCATTAATAAAATAGCCTACAAATATTTCCGAAAATCAAAAGCAAAACGCTCGTACGAGTTTGCCAATAAATTATTAGAATTGGGAATCGGAACTCCAAAGCCTATTGCGTATGCTGAGTTTTCGACACTTTTAGGTTTAGAGAAAAGTTTTTACGTAAGCGAGCAGCTTCAGTGCGATCTGACGTATCGCGAACTTGTAGAAATTCCCGATTTTCCTGATCATGACAATATATTAAGACAGTTTACCAGATTTAGTTTTGAACTTCATGAAAAAGGAATCGAGTTTCTGGATCATTCACCCGGAAATACATTGATCAAAAAGAATGCGGATGGCAATTATGACTTCTTTCTGGTTGATCTGAACAGAATGGAATTTCACGATTCGATGACTTTCGAAATGAGAATGAAAAATCTATGTCGTTTGACTCCCGTAAAAGAAATGGTTGCTGTTATGAGCAACGAGTATGCTAAGCTGTATAAGGAACCTGAGCAAAAAACTTTTGATACTCTATGGAAATATACAGTCGATTTTCAGGAACAGTTTTATAGAAAAAAGCGTTTAAAAAAGAAACTTAAATTCTGGAAGAAGTAATTAAGAGTTAAAGTCAAATTAGGATTAAATCTTAATATCGAGATATAAAAAAGACAAAAACCATTCATTAAGAATAAGGTTTTTGTCTTTTTTTATTGTTTTTGGGTTATTATTCTGTGTTCTTAATTTTTATATTCGTGAAAATAAGTTTCCAGTTTTTCAAGCATTAAGGGTAAAGGATATTCAGCATAATATTCAAAAGTATGCTCCTTAATATATTGTTCTGTGTGTTGTTCGTATATTTCCGGCTTTAAATCTTTTAAGTGAATAGAAGCATTTTTTGCTTCATTTTCAAATAATTGCCAGGTTTCCTTTCTTACAGAAGGAGTAAAGATGGAGAAAGTTGGGATATCAAGCGCTTTGGCCATATTTACAGCTCCGCCTTCGTTCCCTATCAGCATTTCGCATTGTGAAAGCAAAGCTAAGAAAGGTCTTAGTTCAGTACAATATAGATCAAATACAATATGTTTTTTGGTTTCTTCAGTACAGTAATTGAATACCTCGAGTGCCTGCTCTTTTTGGTCCGGAATATAATTGAAGATTATGGTGGCATTAGTTTTAGCGACTGTAAAGTCTATAATTTTTGCCATTCCTTCCAGAGGATATGTTTTGTAAACCTCGCTTCCTAAAATTCCAAACATAATCAATGGCTTTTCGCTATCGATATTATAGCTTTTTAGAAGTTGTCTGGCCTCGTTTATTTCAGATTCTTTTAGGAATATCTTAGGTTTTACATCTGTGATTTTTTCTGAGATAAACGGTTTCAGAAGCAGTAATCTGTTTTCAATAGCCAATCCGTGTTCAGATGCTATAGCGTCAAAACGTTCGTAAGTATAATTATAGAAAATTTTGGTATACCACTTGCGATAAGAAACTTTGTATTTTGCTCCTGAAAACACAGTGATCAGGTTCGTCTCTAATTTCGAGTATACATCAATAATGGCATCGTATTTTTTTCTGCGGATCTGAAAGATAAATTTGAATAAAGAGGGAATTGATTTTCTTACCTTGTTGGTTAACGGAATAATAGTGTCAATATTTGGATTTTCCTGTAGTACATCGACAGAATTTGGATAGCACATATAATCTATCGCAGCATCCGGAAACTTTGTTTTTAAGTTGTTGCAAATTATAGTACTCGTTAATACGTCTCCAATTCTTTTTTGCTGAATGACTAATATCCTCATTTATTTTAAATTCAATTTGAAGGCTAAATTACAAACTATTTTATGAAGTGTGCAACGCTAAGATTAAACTAAAATAAAAAAGTTATATTTTTGCGTCTAATAAATTAAATTTTGCAATGGAAATTAGTGGTCTGGTTATTACTTTCAATGAAGAAAAAAACATTGGAAAATGTATTGATGCTTTATTAAAAGTTTGTGATGAAGTAATCATAGTAGATTCTTTTAGTAAAGATCGTACAGTTGAAATTGCCAAAGAAAAAGGAGCAATAGTAGTACAGCAGGCTTTTTTAGGAGACGGACCTCAACGTACCCATGGTTTGCCATATTGCAAAAATGACTGGATCCTAAATCTCGATGCCGATGAGTTTCTGGATAAAGATGCTGAAGCATTTATTTTAAACAAAAAATATTTAGAAGGAAACCACGATGCTTTTAGTTTTAGGGTAAAGAACTTTTTAGCAGATAAACTAATTGATTTTTCTGGATGGTATCCGGATCATAAAGTTCGTTTTTTTAACAAACAAACAGCACATCCGTCAGATTCTATTGTACATCAGAAAATAATAACTCAAAATGAGAAAAAAGTAGCGGTACATATATTGCACTATGGCTGGGAATCTTTAGATCAGATTATTGCAAAAAAGAATCAATATTCCGGTTGGCATGCGCAACAATTGTTTGATCAGGGAAAAAGAGTCAATGCTTTTAAACCGGTTCTTAACGGTACAGTTGCTTTTATACGTTGTTATTTCTTTAAGAAAGGTATTTTTAATGGTATAGATGGATTGTCTATCGCCATGATTCAGAGTTTCTTCTCTTATATGAAATATGCAAAACTTATAAAACTTCAGAAAAAACAATAAAAATTATAAAAAGGACAAATAAAAAAAATTCCAAATTCCAATCATAAGCAATTGGAATTTGGAATTTTAAATATTGTAATTTATAGATTAAACCGCTACATCATATTCACGAAGTGCATTGTTTAATGATGTTTTTAGATCTGTAGATGGTTTACGGGTACCAATAATCAAAGCACAAGGAACCTGAAACTCACCGGCAGCGAATTTTTTAGTATAACTTCCGGGAATTACCACTGAACGAGCAGGAACAACACCTTTCATTTCAACCGGCTCATCACCAGTAACATCGATAATTTTTGTTGAAGCGGTCAAACAAACATTAGCCCCAAGAACAGCTTCCTTACCAACGTGTACTCCTTCTACAACAATACAACGCGAACCAATAAAAGCTCCGTCTTCAATAATAACCGGAGCAGCCTGCAATGGTTCTAAAACACCACCAATACCAACTCCACCGCTTAAGTGAACATTTTTACCAATTTGTGCACAGCTACCAACAGTTGCCCAGGTGTCAACCATAGTTCCTTCGTCTACATAAGCACCAATGTTTACGTAACTAGGCATTAAAATTACACCGCTTGAAATATAAGCTCCGTAACGTGCAACAGCATTAGGTACAACACGAATTCCTTTTTCAGCATAACCTCTTTTTAGCAACATTTTGTCGTGGTATTCAAAAATACCAGATTCCCATGTTTCCATTTTTTGAATTGGGAAATACATTACAACAGCTTTTTTTACCCATTCGTTTACCTGCCACTTGTCGCCAACTGGTTCAGCACAACGTAATTTTCCTGCATCAACCAATTCGATAACTTCTCTAATAGCATCAGTTGTAGTAGTTTCTTGTAATAAAGCTCTGTTTTCCCAAGCTTGTTCAATTATAGTTTGTAAAGAATTCATAAGTTTTAATTTTTGGCAAAGATAGCGTATTTGTACAAATGCGAAAAGGTAAAGTCTTTTGAAAATGTTACAGAAATAACATTTTGTTTTTATTTTGATAAATAAATTTTTACTGTCATAGGGGATTTTATTATGATAAGACTCCATAAAAAGGTTTTTTAACAACACAATATGACAAAAATCAGGTTTTGGGTTTTTTGTTCTAATTAATTTTGCACCATTAATTTCAGAAAATACAAACAGAAAGAAATTAAGTACCATTCCAAACTAATAATAAGCAGCACATGAATCAGGAAAATCAGCCTCTCGGACAAAGAACTATTATCGATAAAGAAGTCTCATGGGACAAAACTCAGGTTATTATGAGTAAAACAAATGCATTTGGTATCATTGAATATGCCAATGAAAATTTTGTTAATGTCTCAGGATATGAAGATTACGAATTAATGGGACAGCCACATAATATTATTCGTCATCCTGATATGCCAAGAGTGATTTTTAAAGTGCTTTGGGAAAACCTTAAAAACGGAAAAAACTTCCATGCCATTGTAAAAAATTTAGCGAAGTCCGGAAGGTATTACTGGGTAATTACCGATTTTGAAATTTCAGTAGATGAGAACGATGTTATTGTGAATTATTTTGGTAGAAGACAAGCGGTGCCACAGGAAGTTATTGCTGTGCATATAGAGCCTTTGTATAAAAAATTATTACAAATTGAAGCTGCAAGCGGAATCGAATACAGTGAAAAATACCTTATTGGATTTTTAGAAGAAAGAAAGAAATCTTATGTGGAGTATATTAAAGAGTTAATTTACGAACATGAAAGAGGACAGGCGAAATTTGCTCAGTATGAAGAAAAAATAAACGCTGAGGAAGAGGAAGAAGAGGAAGAGGAAAGAGGTTTTTTTAGAAGACTTTTTAATAGGTAATTTTTTTTTTTTTAAGTTTTGAATATTTTGGATGAGTCCGTTTCGAGTTTCGAGACGGACTTTTTGTTTTAAAAGGCAAGTTGATTATTGGTAATTCTTTCGTTGAAAGATTGTATATACGCCTTTAGGAATTTTTCATATTCTTTGACTCTTGGTTTTTCCTGTTGCATCAGATTATTTTTTAATAAGACATCTTTTTTCCAATTGTACAAACCGTTAGTTTGATTGTCTGCAAAAACCAAATAATAATCGTCCTGTATATAATGATAGGTTCCCTGAAGATAGTATACAACAAAGTTTTTCGGAGATTTATAGCTTTTTCCAAAGCTTACCATTTCGGTTTTTATATTGAGATAGTCCAGAATACTTGGCATAATGTCAATCTGCTGAAAGTTTTTTTCGTTGATCCCCATAAATTCAGGATTGGAAGGATCGAAGAATAGAATCGGAATTCTGAATTTTCCAATATTTGTTTTGTCAATATCTATGTCACCTCCGGATGAAGTATGATCAGCAGAAATTACAAAAAGAGTATTATTGTACCAACTTTGGTTTTTGGCAGTTTTAAAAAATTCTCTCAATGCAAAATCAGTATAAGCGATGCTCTCCTGGATAGTGGTAGTTCCTTTTGGGAATTTTCCTTTGTATTTCTCAGGTATAGTATAAGGATTGTGCGAAGAAATTGTAAATAAGGAACTAAAAAAAGGCTGCTGAAATGAGCTTAGTTTTGTGGCGTAAAATTGCAAAAACTCTTCATCAAAAATCCCCCATGTTCCATCAAAAGCTTCCTTGCCGGTATATTGGTCTTTACCAAAATAATGATCAAAACCTGCGATTTTTGTGTATTGATCAAAGTTCTGGCTGCCATTAAAAGCGCCATGAAAAAAAGAGGTATTGTATCCTTCTTTCTTTAATATTTTAGGCAGGCCGTTTATTTTGTTTAAAGAGAAACTGGAGGAAATAAATGAATTGTTCATTAAACTCGGAATACTGGAAAGTATAGACGGAACGGCATCAATGGATACTTTTCCGTTTGCAAATCCATTTTTGAAATAATAGGATTTAGTAATTAATGAATCTAAAAAAGGAGTTTGTCCGCGTCCGATATTTTCATTGCCAAAACTTTCTAAAATCAAAATCACCACATTTTTTTTAGTTGCCGGTTTATCTGATTGCAGCGAAATAACCGGATTGTAAATAGATTTTAACTCTTTTGAACTATAGTAATTAACGTTATCAAGATCCTCTTTTTTTGCTATTGTTGTCAGAATAGTAAAGGGCGTATTCAGGACTAAAGCCGTATTGCCCAAAGCTCCATATTTTATTCCGTCAACAATTTTGATAGGTTTTTTTTGAAAACCTCCACGTCCCAGGATTACCAATACAGTTATGGAGAGGATGAGATAACTCGATTTTATAAAGTAATCTCTTTTGGTTAAGTGTTGCGGTGTTGGGTTTTTATTCAGATCAGGAATTAATTTCCAGAATAAGATGCTGATAATTATAAAAAGTATTCCAATGTACCAGAATTCTTTCAGGAATGAGGGGATGAGCCCAAAAACTTCATGTTCCATTCCTTTAGCAGTAATCATTTTATAAGTACTTCTTCGTCCTGTGAAACGATAATAGATAATATCAACAAAATTGGTTGCAATGAAGAGAAGATTGGCAGAATAGAAACTTATTTTTAAGATATGCTGATAGCGGTTGTTGTATTTAAAATTGCCCGGAATGAGATGGGCAATAATAAAGGGAATATTTAAATAACTAATAGCTGCAAAATCAAATAAAAGACCTCCCAAAAAAGTCTGAAACGTAAACGGTTCAAATAAATTTAGATTTAGAAAATAAAATAAAAGCCTGCTAAATTGATATATTAAAGCAATTAGAAGGAATCTTTTTAAAAATAAAACAATACATTTTTTATAATTATTCATCAGAAATTTAAAGTTATACTAAGCTTTAAATGATTTTGAATGATTAATTTAAAACTGTAATAAAATTCCGAGTAAAATAAATTGTATTTTCCTTAAAAAGTGGTCCGTAAAAAATATTATTATAATAAGATAAGACAATTTTAAATCCTGATTTCAGGATAAAAAAGATGCAATGGTTTTTGTTAAGTTTATTTATTCAGCTGAACTGAGGATTATTCAGGACGATTCTGATTTTGAAAAAGACAGGAGAGATATCAGTTTATGAAGTTGATATTGATCTTCAGACAGTTTCTGCTTTTGTATTTATAAAATACAAAGATTCTCTTTAGTTTTATGGCTTTTCCTTTCTATCTTTGACAAAAAACACAAAATGCCAAGAATTCTCTCTATAGATTACGGACAAAAACGCACCGGAATTGCTGTTACAGATGAAATGCAGATTATAGCATCCGGTCTGACAACGATTCCAACAAATACTTTAATTGATTTTCTAAAGGATTATTTTTCGAAAGAAAAAGTAGAGACGGTTTTAATTGGAGAACCCAAACAAATGAATGGCGAGCCATCTGAAAGTGCTGCTATCATTAAAGGTTTTGTAACCCATTTTTCTAATATTTTTCCGGATATGAAAGTGGTTCGTGTTGATGAGCGCTTTACTTCAAAAATGGCATTTCAAACAATGATCGATAGCGGGCTCAGTAAAAAACAGCGTCAGAACAAAGGATTGATTGATGAAATCTCAGCTACAATAATGCTTCAGGACTATCTTTCGTCAAAACGTTTTTAATTTTTTCTCCATCAATTCCATAGTCTTTAATTTTTAATAAAATCATAACTTTTATCATGTGAAATTAGTTTTTTTTTGCAATTATAAAAAGTACCTTTGCACTTTAAAAACAAATTACTGTTATGCCTGACAATACAATACGTTCCAATAGTGAAGTAGTGCTTATTGGAGCTGGAATTATGAGCGCAACTCTTGGATTAATTTTAAAAGAGCTGCAACCCGATATAAAAATTGAAATTTACGAAAGATTAGATGTTGCTGCTGCCGAAAGCTCAGATGCCTGGAATAATGCAGGAACAGGACACTCAGCTTTTTGTGAGCTAAATTATACTCCAGAAAAGGCTGACGGAAGTATCGATCCTAAAAAGGCAATAAGTATTGCAGAATCTTTCGAGATTTCACGCCAGTTTTGGTCTTACTTAGTGCAAGAAAATAAAGTACCATCTCCTGATAATTTTATTAAAAGCGTTCCTCACATGAGTTTTGTCTGGGGAGAAAAAAACGTAGAATATCTTAAAAAGAGATTTGAAGCTTTGCAAAGTAATCCAATTTTTTCTCAAATGGAATTTAGTTCTGATTTTGAAAAATTGAAAGAATGGATGCCGCTTGTAATGGAGGGAAGAGATGCTAACGAAAAATTAGCAGCAACCCACATGGAAATTGGTACTGATGTGAATTTTGGAGCTTTGACCAGAAGTATGTTCAGTTATCTGGAAAAGCTGGATGGCGTTTCTTTATTCTTTAATCATGAAGTAAAAAAGCTAAGACAGCGTGAGGACAAGTCATGGAGAATTAAAATCACTGATCTTACAACTGGTAAAACAAGAAAAGCATATACTAAATTTGTATTTATTGGTGCTGGTGGAGGTTCTTTGCCATTATTAGAAAAAGCAAATGTTGTTGAAGGAAATGGTTATGGTGGTTTCCCGGTTAGCGGTCAATGGTTAAAATGTACAAATCCTGAAGTGATCGCTAAACATCAGGCAAAAGTATACGGAAAAGCAAGTGTTGGAGCACCTCCAATGTCAGTTCCGCATATCGATACCCGCGTAATTGATGGTGAAAAAGCATTGCTTTTTGGTCCGTTCGCAGGATTTTCGACTCGTTTCCTAAAAAATGGTTCTTATTTAGATTTACCATTATCTATAAAAGCAAACAATCTGATTCCGATGTTATCAGCGGGATTTCATAATATACCATTAACCAAATATTTAATAGAGCAGGTTCGTCAGTCTCCAAAAGACAGAATGGCGGCTTTACGTGAGTATTTGCCAACAGCACGTTCTAAAGACTGGAAACTGGAGAAAGCAGGACAACGTGTTCAGGTAATCAAAAAGGATGAAAAAGAAGGCGGGGTACTGGAATTTGGTACTGAAGTCATCAATACACACGACGGAACACTAGCCGTTTTATTGGGAGCTTCTCCTGGTGCATCAACTGCAGTTGCAATTATGGTTGATTTAATCAGCAGATGTTTTACTGCTCAGGCGAAGACACCGGAATGGCAAGCGAAGATGAAAACGATGATTCCGTCTTACGGACAAACTTTAAATGATAAACCGGAGCTTTTAGCAGAACTTAGAAAACATACTTCTGATGTTTTGAAACTAAGAAACAACTAAGAGTAATTCTTATATAGAATAAACACAAATCCAGATGAATTAATCTGGATTTGTTGCTTTAAATTCTTCTGTAATCTTCAAAATCTTTTCAGCAAGATTGCTCATCCAGATCAATTGTTCGATTACCATTTGAGCTTCCTGCATTTTAGCCTGACGCGTTTCTTTGTCTAGTTCATCATCTTTGATCAGACGCGTAAAATTGACACGTTTGAGTTCTTCAAATTGCAAAGTCACATCTTCCTTATCAAAAAAAGTATCCGTTAAGATCACTTCATTTCTTAAAATAGAAATCGAATGGTCTAAGTTCGAAAGTATCGTTTTTATAATATAATTAAACGATTCTGAGGCTGAAGTTGTCTGGTGCGATTGAATATAGGTGGATAGGGAAGCTAAAGCAGACAATATCGAATGATTCAAAACGACCAGCTTATTGACCAACGGTAACGTTTTTTGTTTTGACTTTGGTTCCTGCATCATACGCTGAAAGGAAGTCATCAGATTGCCAATCTCAACAAAAGCATTTTTTCTCGCCAATCGGTATGAAGTCGGGATTTCACCTTTTTTATTATAAAAATCAGCAATTTCTTTAAGATAATTTCTATTGGCGCGAATCGAATTTTCGATATGAATGGGGGTATTGATGAATTCCCATGCCGGCCATAAAAACTGATTGGCCAAAAAGGCTAAAGTTGCTCCGGCTAAGGTGTCTAAAACACGAAACTGAATTACTTCGACAACGTCAGGAGTTAAAATTCCGTAAATAAAAACCACATACATAGTCACAAAAGTGGCACTTATTTTATAGTTGATCTGAGTAAAAGAAATTCCAAGAAGCATACATATAATAGACAATATGCTCAGGGCAACGTGATTTTGAATCACAGATACAATTCCAAAAGCCAGTAATCCTCCTAATATAGTCCCGAAAATCCTGTTATAAGAACGTTCCTTCGTCAGGCCATAACCCGGGCGCATGATGACAACAATAGTTAATAAAATCCAATAGACATTCTGAAAAGCTAAAAATTGTCCAATAGTGAAACCTATTAAAATTGTAATGGTGAGTCGTACGGAATGTCTGAAAATAGAAGAAGAAAAACTTAAATTTTCAATTAAAGTACGCAAAGGATAATATTGTGGCGTCAGGAATTTTTCAAGTTCCTTGTCTTTGTCTTTCAATTTAAAAGACTGCATGGCAAGTGAAAAAGCACGTTGGATAATTTTGATTTTCCCAACCTGATTTTTGGCGTATTTCAGCATATTGGTCAGCATCAAAACGCCTTCTGCGGCTTCCTCTTTGCCTAAGGTTTTTTCGTAGTCAAAAATGGCAAATTCAAGAGCATCGAGTTCATTTTTCAAATCGTTTTTATCAACATAAACACTAATATGGTGCACGTTTTTAGAAAGTTTCTTTAAGGTCGATGCCAGTTTATACGCTACATTTTGGTAAGTTCTGAGTACTTCAGGATGTTTGGCAAATTTTTCATGAAGTTTACTGTGATCAAATGACGTATATAAAGCAAGTTCCTGAATTTCTACCAATGTGATAAAAACAAGCAGCATTTTTCGGTTTTGGCTCGTAGTTCCGGATGCATTCTGATTGCCAATAAGCATTCTTCTTAAATCCTCATGAATCAAATTCAGGTCCACCTGAACACTTAGCTGTTTCTCGATAATTTTTTCACGATTCGCTTCCGGGCTCCATAAATCGCCTCTTAGTTTAAGATACTTTGCAGTTAATTTTATGCCTTCGGCAATCTGCAATTCGACATATTTATAAGGTTGTACAAAATGAAATACAAGAGATACAATCAGGTATAATATTCCTCCAATAAAAATAAATCCCGAATATTGAAAAGCTTCCCAACCTTCATGCAAATGTCCAAATGATAAAGAAATAGACAGTAAAGCAGAAAACGAAACCAAAGTAGCACGTTGTCCGTAAACTGAAATCATGGAACATATAAAAAGCAGGAACCCTAAGAAAGGATAAAATAGGATGGGATACGGATAAGCCAGATTTACTAATAAATTAACGCCGGATACAATAAAAGAAGCTACAATTAGTCCTTTTATTTTATGACTTAAGGAGCTTGGAATGTCACTGGGGTAGGTGTAGAAGGCTCCCAGAGCAATTATAAAACCGATATCGAAGAGATCATAATAATTCAAAACTAAAACAGGTACAACAGAAGCGATAGTAACTTTGGAGGCGTTTAAAAAAGAAGTACTGTTAGTAAATTTCGAGATACGATCAAACATATAATGAGGTTTATAAACAAAAGTACGAATTGTACGAATTAATTTGGCATAATTATGGATGAGTTTTTATGAAGCAGGCAAAAAAAACGATATAATATATCTTTAGAATTATTCATTGACTATTTTTTACTATTTTTGCCAGCTGAATTATGAGAACTAAATTCAGGAGTTTTTCAGTAGATAATACATTAAAATAATACAAATGATTTTACCAATTGTAGGATATGGAGATCCTGTTTTAAGAAAAGTGGGTGAGGTAATTACGCCGGAATATCCAAACTTAAAAGAAACAATCGCTAATATGTACGAGACGATGTACAACGCTTACGGAGTAGGACTTGCTGCGCCGCAGGTTGGTATGGCAATTCGTTTGTTTGTTATTGATACGACTCCTTTTAGTGATGATGATGATTTACCTTCAGAAGAGCAAAAAGATTTAAAAGGTTTTAAAAAGACTTTTATCAACGCTAAGATTCTTAAAGAAGAGGGAGAAGAATGGAGTTTTAATGAAGGATGCCTTAGTATTCCTGATGTTCGTGAGGATGTTTACAGAAAACCAACCGTTACTATAGAATATTGTGAGGAAGATTTTGTAATGAAAACAGAAGTTTTTGATGGTTTGATTGCAAGAGTTATCCAACATGAATACGACCATATCGAAGGTGTTTTATTTACGGATAAAATATCATCTTTGAAAAAACGTTTGATTCAGAAGAAATTAAAAAACATTACAGAAGGCAAAACATTTCAGGAATATAGAATGAAATTTGCTGCTGCTAAAAAAGGGAGATAATTGAACTAAGAAATTAGCATCAATAAAATATAATAAATCAAATTCTTAATACTAATTTTAATAAACATGAATTTAGAGAAAATTTTAGCCATTTCTGGGAAACCAGGTTTATATGTATTGAAAGTGCAAACTCGTACAGGTTTTGTGGCAGAATCATTAACAGACGGAAAAAAAATTACTGTAAACTTAAAAAGTAACGTAAGTTTATTATCTGAAATTTCAATTTATACTTACGAAGGAGAAAAACCATTGACAGAAGTAATGCAGCGTATTGCTGTTAAAGAGAACAAAGGTCAGGCGATTTCTCATAAAGAAGATAATGCTACATTAGCAGCTTACTTCAAAGAAATTTTACCTGAGTATGATGAGGAGAGAGTGTATCCTTCTGATATTAAAAAAGTATTAAACTGGTACAATACACTTCAGGCAAAAGGTTTAGTAACTGATTTAGCACCAGCTGCTGCTGAAGCTGCAGAGGAAACTCCGGTAGTGGAAGAAAAGCCAAAAAAAGCTCCGGCTGCTAAAAAAGAAAAAGCAAAGAAAGAAGAATAGCAGTTTACTGCTTTCAAATATATTGATCCTGTTAAGATGTTTTCTTAGCAGGATTTTTTACTTTTACAGCTATTAGATTACAACCCGATAAAACTTCATAAAATGAGCAAGGAACTTCAGCTTAAGGCTTTCGAAAGATTATTAATCATCATGGATGAACTTCGTGAACAATGTCCTTGGGATAAAAAGCAGACTTTACAGACACTGAGACATCTGACTATTGAAGAAACCTATGAATTAGGTGATGCTATTTTAGATAATGATCTTAATGAAGTAAAAAAAGAATTAGGCGATTTGTTACTGCACATTGTTTTTTATGCCAAAATAGGTTCTGAAACGAATGATTTTGATATGGCGGATGTTTGTAATGAAATTTGTGAAAAGCTAATTCATCGTCATCCTCATATTTATAGTGACACTGTAGTAAAAGACGAAGAAGAAGTAAAACAAAACTGGGAAAAATTAAAACTTAAAGAAGGTAAAAAATCAGTTTTGGAGGGAGTTCCAAGAAGTTTACCGGCGCTGGTAAAAGCAAGCCGAATTCAGGATAAAGTAAAAGGCGTAGGTTTTGACTGGGAAGAACCACATCAGGTTTGGGATAAAGTGCAGGAAGAATTAGAAGAGTTACAAATAGAAGTACAGTCAGGCGATCAGGATAAAATTGAGGCTGAATTTGGAGACGTCTTATTTTCTATGATCAATTATGCCCGTTTTTTAAACGTAAATCCTGAAGATGCCTTAGAACGTACCAATAAAAAATTTATTAAGCGTTTTCAGTATCTTGAAAGTAAAGCAGGTGAATTAGGTAAACCGCTAATGGATATGACCCTGGCAGAAATGGATGTATTTTGGAACGAAGCTAAAAAACTGTAATTATTCAGCCATTTTTTTTAATGCCCTGATATCTTTAAGCATGATTTTTTTACCTACCAACTCAATTAATCCCAGTTTGTTAAAGTCAGATAATAATCGGATGCAACTTTCTGTAGCAGTACCAATAATACCTGCCAATTCTTCTCTTGTAAGTTGAACTTTTAAGGTTTTATCAGCATTTTCTCCAAAAGCATCATCCAGATGAAGCAAAGTTTCTGCTAAACGTTGTTTTACCGTTTTTTGAACTAAAGCAATTTTATTGTTTTCAGATTCTTTCAGATCTTCGCAAACAGATTGCATCAAATTCATAGAGAACTGATTGTTGTTATTGAAAAAGTGTAAGATTTCAGTTTTAGGAATAAAGCAAACTTCCATGTCCGCAACTGCTTTTGCTGATAAGTTTGCAGGTTCATTGCTAATCATAGAGCGCTGACCCAATAGTTCACCTGATTGTACCAGCTTTACGATCTGATCTTTTCCGTTAGCACTAAGTTTAGAAAGTTTTCCAACGCCATCTTTGATACAAAAAACGCCATTGGTCACTTCTCCTTCTTCAAAAATGGCTTCTCCCTTTTTTATCTTATAGGTAGTTTTGCTATTAGCCAATTTTACAACTTCATCTTTATTGAGTGCTTTAAGAGAAGAAAGTTGTCGTACGATGCATTGGTCACATTTATTCATGGCAAAAATATTTAACTGCAAAATTAACCAATATTCGCATGGAAAAGCGTTATTATTCCTGAAAAAAACGCAGAAAAAAACTATTATTTCAATTTGCCTGTTTTATTTCGCTAATTTTAGAATTCGATTTCATTATAACATGATAAATATCATTTTTATAATCCCTTGATTTTTTAACATTTGTTACATCAAAAAAACAAATTTTATGAGTGAGCAGAATTGTTTTCATTGCGGGTTAACGATTGCTAAAAATGAAGAAATCAAATTTGATGAAAAAGAGTTTTGCTGTAATGGATGTAAGACCGTTTACGAAATTTTTAGCCTTCATGATTTAACAAGTTATTACGATTTTGAAAAATCGCCGGGTGCCACTCCACAAGACATTCACGGAAAATATGATTTTTTGGATAATGACGCTATTTTGTCAAAAGTTCTAGAATTTCAGGAAGGAAATACCTCAATTGTTTCGTTGAATATACCACATATCCATTGTAGTTCCTGTATTTGGATTCTTGAAAACCTTAATAAAATTCAGCCCGGAATCAGTATTTCACAAGTTAATTTCCCTGAGAAAAGAGTCCGAATCACATTCAATTCAGATCTTGTTTCGCTGAAAACGATTGTTTATATATTAAGTTCAATTGGTTATGAGCCTTATATCAGCTTAGAAAACTACGAAACAGGCAAAACAAACGTAGATCGAACTTTAACCTATAAATTAGGTGTTGCATTTTTCTGTTTCGGAAATATCATGCTGCTGTCTTTTCCTGAATACTTCGAAATAAAGGAATTTTGGCTAGACAATTATAAACCATTTTTTAGAATTTTAATTTTTATTCTGGCATTGCCTAGCTTTTTATATTCAGCAAGCGGCTATTATGTTTCAGCTTATAAAAGTATAAAATCCGGCATGCTGAATATTGATATTCCCATTGCTTTAGGGATTATAGTGATGTTTGTTCGCAGTACTTTTGATATTGTAATGAACTACGGATCAGGTTTTTTTGATAGCCTTACAGGTTTGGTTTTCTTTATGCTGCTTGGAAAAATGTTTCAGATAAAAACCTATAGTTTTTTAAGTTTTGAAAGAGATTTTAAATCTTATTTTCCTATTGCCGTTACCAGAATCAATTCAGATACATCAGAAGAAAGTGTTCCTGTTTATGATGTTTTAAAAGGAGACCGATTACTCATCAGAAATCAGGAATTGATTCCAGTAGATGGTATACTGATTAGTGAAAAAGCTGAAATTGATTATAGTTTTGTTACCGGAGAAGCTGTTCCTATTACTAAAAAGTCAGGAGACAAGGTATTTGCCGGTGGTAAACAAATTGGTAAAGTGATCGAGATGGAGGTGCTGCATTCCGTTTCGCAAAGTTACCTGACACAATTGTGGAGTAATGAAATCTTCCAGAAAAAAGTACTGCAGAAACATAAGACAATTACAGATGCGATAAGCCGTTATTTTACTCCTATATTATTATTGATTGCTTTTGCAGGTTTTGGATATTGGATCTTTTTTGATGCCAATACAGCTTTTAATGTTTTTACGGCAGTTTTAATTGTTGCTTGCCCTTGTGCGTTAGCGTTGACGGCGCCATTTACTTTCGGAAATATTCTGAGAATTATGGGCAAACAAAAGATGTATCTTAAAAATGCACTGGTAATCGAACAATTGGCGAAAGTTGACACCATCGTTTTTGATAAGACCGGTACAATTACCACAAATAAAAAATCTAATATACTATACGAAGGAAATCCTCTTTTTGATGAGAATTATATTCTGATAAAAAATGTCCTGCGGGGTTCAAATCATCCTTTAAGCCGAATGTTATATGACTTTTTGAAAGAAACAAAGAAAATTAAAATTGATGATTTTCAGGAAATAACAGGAAAAGGAATTCAGGCTTCAGTTGAAAATCGTACAATCAAAATAGGCTCGGGAGAATTCGTTGGCAATGAGATTTCTGATTCATCAGATATCGAAAAGACGGCACTTCATATTAAAATTGATGATCAGTATTTAGGCAAGTTTGTTTTTCAGAACCAATACAGAGAAGGGCTTGAAAAGTTATTTGTCACGCTGAGCAAAAATTACGAGATCAAAATACTTTCCGGTGATAATGATGGAGAAAGAGCAAATCTTGAAAGTATTTTACCAAAAGGTGTAGAATTGATTTTTAACCAGAAGCCGGAACAAAAACTTGATTTTATCAAAAGTCTTCAGGAAAAAGGCCAGAACGTGATGATGGTAGGAGATGGCTTGAATGATGCCGGAGCTTTGGCACAAAGTAATGTCGGAATCTCTATTTCTGAGAATGTCAATGTTTTCTCACCCGCGTGTGATGCAATTCTCGATGCTTCTGAATTCTCGCGTTTGGATTATTTTTTAAAACTTTCACAGAAATCAATTACAATAATCAAAATGAGTTTTGTTTTGTCACTCCTATACAATATTGTAGGGCTGTCTTTTGCGGTTACAGGCAATTTACTTCCTTTAGTGGCGGCTATTATTATGCCTTTAAGTACAATTACGATCGTGAGTTTTGTCACTTTAATGTCTAACTACTTCAGTAAGAGTAATTTAAAATGATTATAAATAATAGGAGCTCTTTTTTTTATAAATTTAACATAAGTCTTCTATTATGATAATTATCATATTTTACACGCCGATTACTCACTAATTTTGTTAACATAAATTTAAGGTATGAGTGTCATTTATCTATTAATCTCAGTAAGCATTTTTGTAGCAATAGGTTTCTTCATTGCTTTCATTGTCGCCGTCAAATCCGGACAGTACGATGATGATTATACTCCCTCCGTCAGAATGCTTTTTGACGATGAGACAAAAATTACTCCCCAAAATAATAATTCAACAACAGAAGAAAAACAAGTATAATTATGGAAATGGAACAGTTTTATTACGACAACAAAATTGTAAAAAAATTCATTTACGCCACTATTCTCTTTGGAGTAGTAGGTATGTTAGTAGGGCTAACCTTAGCGGTTATGTACCTTTTTCCCAACATCACAGATGGTATTTCGTGGCTTAGCTACGGTCGGTTAAGACCCCTGCATACCAATGCTGTTATTTTTGCTTTTGTTGGAAATGCCTTTTTTGCAGGTATGTATTATTCGCTTCAGCGTTTGCTAAAAGCCAGAATGTTTAGTGATTTTTTAAGTAACTTACACTTCTGGGGTTGGCAGCTTATCATTGTTGCCGCTGCAATTACATTGCCTCTGGGATATACGTCTTCAAAGGAATATGCTGAATTAGAATGGCCTATTGATATCGCTATCGCTGTTATTTGGGTAGTGATGGGAATCAATATGATAGGTACAATGCTTCGTCGTAGAGAGCGTCACTTATATGTTGCAATTTGGTTTTACCTGGCAACATTCGTTACAGTAGCGGTTTTGCATATTTTTAATAATATCGAAATTCCGGTATCAGCGTTAAAAAGTTACTCTGTTTATGCAGGTGTTCAGGATGCCTTAGTACAATGGTGGTACGGACATAATGCGGTGGCATTTTTCCTGACAACTCCATTTTTAGGGTTGATGTATTATTTTGTACCAAAGGTAGCTAACCGTCCCGTTTACTCTTATAGATTATCAATTATTCACTTTTGGTCTTTGATTTTTATCTATATCTGGGCAGGTCCTCACCACTTATTATATTCAGCTTTACCAAACTGGGCTCAAAATTTAGGTGTTGCATTTTCAGTAATGCTTATTGCTCCATCTTGGGGAGGGATGATCAATGGACTTTTGACATTAAGAGGTGCGTGGGATAAAGTTCGTGAAGAACCAGTTCTAAAATTCTTTGTGGTAGCCATAACAGGTTATGGAATGGCAACTTTTGAAGGACCAATGCTTTCTTTGAAAAATGTAAATGCTATTGCGCATTATACAGACTGGATCGTGGCACACGTTCACGTAGGAGCTTTAGCATGGAACGGGTTTATGTCTTTTGGTATCATCTATTGGTTGATTCCCCGAATGACAAAAAGCACATTATTCTCTAAAAAACTGGCAAACTTCCATTTCTGGATCGGTACTTTAGGAATCATTTTATATACATTACCAATGTATGTTGCTGGTTTTCAACAAGCCTCAATGTGGAAACAGTTTAATCCGGACGGTACACTAACTTATGGTAACTTCCTTGAAACAGTGACTGCAATTATGCCATTATATTGGATGAGAGCTATTGGAGGTACTTTGTATTTAATTGGAATGTTTACTTTAGTATACAACATTATAATGACCGTTAGAGCAGGTGATACTATTGAAGATGAATTAGCTCAGGCTCCGGCTTTACAAAAAATAAATCCTAATCGATTAAATGGAGAAAAATTCCACACCTGGTTAGAAAGAAAACCAATTCAGTTGACCATTTTAGCAACAATCGCTATTTTAATTGGAGGTATTATTCAAATTGTACCAACCATTATGGTTAAATCGAATATTCCGACTATTTCTAGTGTTAAGCCTTACTCGCCTTTAGAACTTGAAGGACGTGATTTGTATATCAGAGAAGGCTGTGTGGGTTGTCACTCACAATCCGTTCGTCCTTTTAGAAGTGAAGTAGAACGTTACGGACCACAATCAAAAGCAGGGGAATTTGTGTACGATCATCCATTCCTTTGGGGATCAAAACGTACAGGTCCTGATTTATTAAGAGTAGGAGGAAAGTATAATGACAACTGGCACTTTAATCATATGTGGAATCCACAAAGTACTTCTGCAGGTTCAATTATGCCAGGTTACAAATGGTTATTCGACAATGAGCCAATGGATATATCCCTAACTCAGAAGAAAATGCAGGTAATGGTGACACTTGGTGTTCCTTATACAGAAGATGAAGTTGCAAATGCTCAAAAAACATTACGAGCTCAGGCAATTGCGATTGAAACAAGTTTAAAAAACGATCCTGACTTTGTAAAAAGTTATGAAGACAGTAAGAAAAAGGCAGCTGCAAAAGGCGAAAAATTCGTACCAATGAATGAGAGAGAAATTGTGGCTTTGATTGCTTACATACAAAGACTTGGAACCGATATAAAAGTAAAAGAGACTTCTAAATAACAGCACTATGTTTGAACAAATAAAACACAATATGGAGACTATTTCGGGTATAGAGATTTACCCGATACTTTCTCTCCTGATATTCTTTTTCTTCTTTGTAGGATTAGGTTTTTGGGTATTCTCATATAATAAAGAAAAAATTCAGGAAATGAGTGAAATACCTTTAGATGAAGGGTACAGTATAATTTCAAAAGATAAGTAAAATGAAAAAGTTTTTCCCAGCATATATAAGAGTACCGCTGATTTTCTTCATCGTTTTTGGTTTGATGGAATATTTCATAGATTCAGGCGACAGACCTGCTTTTATAAAGTATCCAATGGTTTCAGTCTTTTTGTTTGTATTTCTGTTTATTCTGATTGCAATCGAAATTACTTTAAGTGCTGTTAATCGTGTTATGTACCAATTGATGTCACCGGAAGAAAAGGCGAAACTCGAATACGAAAATAGTTTGAGCCTAACAGAAAGCACTTGGTACAAAGATTTGATGCAAAAGCTGACTAAAACGCAGCCTATAGAAAAAGAAGGTGACTTATTAATGGATCATGATTATGATGGTATTAAAGAGTTAGACAATAATTTACCGCCATGGTGGGTCTATTTATTCTATATCTGTATTGTTTTTGGAGTTGTTTATTTTGCCCGTTACGAAATGTTTGGAGGAGATGATCAGGAAACAGAGCTTAAAAAAGAAATGGCTCAGGCAAAAATTGATGTCGACGAATATCTTAAAACGGCACCGGACTTAATGGATGAAAAGACAGTAGTTTTACTAACAGATCCTGAAAGCCTGGCAGCAGGTAAAGAGATATTTACAACCAATTGTGCTGCATGTCACCGTGCTGATGGTGGTGGACAAATTGGACCAAACCTGACAGACGATCATTGGATTTTGGGCGGAGGAATTAAAGAATTATTCCATACAATAACCAATGGAGGTCGTGACGGAAAAGGAATGATTGCCTGGAAAGGAACTTTGAAACCAAAGGAAATTCAAAAAGTAGCGAGCTACATTTTATCCTTGCAGGGAACTAATCCTAAGGATCCAAAAGAACCGGAAGGTGAAATATGGGTAGACGAAAGTGCTCCAAAAAAAGATACCACAGCAAGTACACCAGCAGATAGTACTGAAGTTAAAAAATAATTACAATAAATCATGTCAAATTTACCAGACGAAGCTTTTAGAGATACCATTGGAACTATTGATGAAGGGGGTAATCGAAAATTTATTTTTCCTAAAAAACCGTCTGGTAAGTTCTATGAATATCGAAAAATAGTCAGCTACATTTTATTGGCCATTTTAATTGCTAATCCGTTTATAAAAGTAAACGGAAACCAATTTATGATGTTTAATGTAATGGAGCGACGTTTCAATATTTTTGGATTTCCATTTTGGCCTCAGGATTTTTATCTCTTCGTGATATCAATGCTTGTGGGGATTGTTTTTATTATCTTGTTTACGGTTGTATTTGGAAGGATTTTTTGCGGATGGATTTGTCCGCAGACTATTTTTCTGGAAATGGTTTTTCGCCGGATCGAATATTGGATTGATGGTGATCGTGGTGCACAATCCCGATTGGCCAGACAAGAATGGAATGCCGAAAAAATCCGAAAACGACTCACCAAATGGTTGATCTTTTTTCTAATTTCGTTTGGAATAGCAAATGTGTTTTTGGCTTATTTAGTAGGCAGCGATCAATTGTTTTTAATGGTTGAGGAAGGACCGATTCAGCAATCTAGTAATTTCATTGCATTATTAATTTTTACCGGAGTTTTCTATTTTGTATTTGTTTGGTTTCGTGAGCAGGTTTGTATTATTGCTTGTCCCTACGGAAGATTGCAAGGCGTTCTTTTAGATAATAAATCGATCAATGTTGCCTATGATTTTGTACGTGGCGAAAAAGAAGCCGGCCGTGCAAAATTCAATAAAAAAGAAGACAGGGCCACAACAGGAAAAGGAGATTGTATCGATTGTCATCAATGTGTACACGTTTGCCCTATGGGAATTGATATAAGAAACGGAACACAGTTAGAATGTACTAATTGTACTGCTTGTATCGACGAATGCGATACAATTATGGATAGTGTTGGTTTGCCAAAAGGTCTTATCAGATACGCTTCTGAAGATGAAATTGCGAGGAAAGAACCTTTTAAGTTTACAGCAAGAATGAAAGGTTATACGGCTGTTTTGTTTATCCTTTTAAGTGTTTTTGTTGGAATGCTGTTTTTAAGAACAGATGTTCAGGCCGTTATTCTGCGTTTGCCGGGACAGCTATTTCAGCATAAGGGAGATAAAATCAGTAATGTTTATACCTACAAGATTGTAAATAAAACAATGAAGGATTATAATGATATTCATTTTGAACTAATTGATCAGAAAGGAAGTATCGAAAATGTAGGGAAACAGCATTTCAAAGTGTTAAAAGAAGGTATTTCGCAAGGAACATTGTTTATAGAAATTGACGAAGTTCTTTTGGAAAGTGATAAAACCAAAGTAAAAATTGGAGTTTATAATGGCAAGGAATTGCTGGAAACAACCACAACAAATTTTTTAGGACCACGAAGTTTTAATTAGTAAAAAAATAACGTGAAATCGCCACGAGTACAACTTTTTGAAGCAAAACAAATAAAAAGGCGACACCGTATTTGACCAATAACAAATAAAATCTACAAATATGAAAATCAATTGGGGAACCGGAATTGTCATAGCATTTGGATTGTTTATGACTTTTATATTATATTTTGTTTTTGAAGTACAATCGAATAGTAAGTATGATAATGATTTAGTAGTAGAAGAGTACTACAAACATGATTCACATTTTCAGGATGAAATGGCCCGAATTCAAAATGCTCATGATTTACAGTACAAACCTTCTATTTCGTACAGTGATAGTGGTGTGAAAATCGCTTTTCCTTCCACTTTTGAAAGTGATAAAGTAAAGGGAAGTGTATTATTGTACCGCCCTTCAAACAAGAAATTTGATTTTGACACTCAGCTTGCTTTAACCAATTCATCTTTGCTTATTCCGCAAAAGAAATTGATTAAGGGCCGTTGGGATGTAAATATGGAATGGGAATACAATGGAACGAAGTATCTGAGTAAAGAAGTGATTTACGTAAATTAGTTACTTGAGATTGTCGAAAAAACATTCTGTATCAAATTGTATTTGATCTCTGCAAAATAATTCCAACAGGAGTTAAATATTGGTAAAAAAATACCGGTTTACCGAACAAAAAAACATCAAGAATGCTATACTCAGCTTTCATATTAGGTTTGATTAGCAGCCTGCATTGTATCGGAATGTGTGGTCCAATTGCTATGATGCTTCCTGTTGATCATCAGAATGAGGCAAAAAAAGTAACTCAGATGATAACCTATCATTTAGGAAGATTGACTGCATATGCAATAATCGGATTAATTTTCGGATTATTGGGACGAGGCTTTTTTCTGGCCGGACTGCAACAAAAAATGTCTGTTTTTATTGGGGTAGCCATGATTCTTGTGGTATTGGTCCCTGAAAAAGTTTTTTCCAAATACAATTTTTCAAAACCCGTTTATAGAATTATTTCAAAGATAAAATCAAGTCTGGGAAATCAATTCAAAAAGAAAACCTATAAATCTCTTTTTACAATAGGATTGTTAAACGGTTTTTTACCCTGCGGAATGGTTTATGTTGCCTTATTTGGTGCAATTGCAATGCAAAGTGCCGGTTTTGGGGTTTTGTATATGATACTGTTTGGGTTGGGAACGGTGCCTTTAATGACGATCGTTGTTTATGTAAATTCATTGATAAAGCTTCCTTTTAGAAATAAGATCCAAAAGGCAATTCCGTATGTAGCAGTAGTAATAGGTGTTTTGTTTATCCTTAGAGGGCTTGGTTTAGGAATTCCTTATATCTCTCCGTCAACTATGAGTTTGTTTGTACAAGGAACTCCTGATTGTCACTAAACAGTCATCGAAAACAAGTTTGTTTCCGGTGATTTTCTTTTTAAATGTAAATCAAAAGCCATACAGATATTGCGGACAAAAGGTCTTCCTGCAGCTGTGATTTTAATCTTATTTTCTTCAACGGTAATCAATTGATCTTTTTCGATTTCTTTCAGATGTTCTAAAACAGCCGGGATTTCTTTAAAATACAATTCATTATTCCAGGAAGTTTCAAATTCACATGTCAGGTTTAAGATATGTTTTCTAATAATCAAATCCTCATCGTTTAGTATATGACCTTTTACGACCGGTAATTTGTTTTCTTCCAGCAATTGATAATATTCTTCTATGCTTTTTGTGTTTTGTGCAAAACTATACCAGCTGTCGCTAATAGATGAAACACCTAAACCGATCATCAGTTGTGTTTTTGAAGCACTGTAACCCATGAAATTGCGATGCAATTCTTTGTTTGTTGTTGCTTTATACAAACTATCAGATGCTAAGGCAAAATGATCCATTCCTATTTCGTGATACCCGTTTTTAGAAAGCATTTGTTTTCCGGTTTCATACAATTTTCTTTTTTCAGCATCTTTAGGAAGATTTTCGTCATTAAATCCGCGTTGTCCGTTTCCTTTTATCCAGGGCACGTGAGCATAGCTGTAAAAGGCCAGACGGTCCGGTTTTAGAGAGTTGGTTTTTTCTATAGTATCAATTACATTTTCAATTGTTTGAAAAGGAAGACCAAATATAATATCATGACCTATAGAAGTATAACCAATTTCTTTTGCCCAAAAAGTTACTTTGGCAACATTGTGAAAAGGTTGAATTCTATGAATGGCTTTCTGAACCTTTTCAGCATAATCCTGAACACCAAAACTAACGCGGCGAAACCCTAAATCATATAATTTTTTAAGGTGTTCGTAGGTAGTGTTGTTGGGGTGGCCTTCAAAACTAAACTCATAGTTATCGGCTTTATTTGCTTTAGAAAGGATGCCGTTGATTAGAAATTCTAAATTTTGTATAGAGAAAAAGGTCGGAGTTCCTCCGCCTAAATGTATCTCTTTGATGATTGGTTTTTCCGGTAATAACTGGCAGTATAAATCCCATTCTTTTAAAACTGCATTTATGTACGTTTCTTCTACAGAGTGGTTTTTAGTGATGCGTTTATTGCAGCCGCAAAAAGTACACATGCTTTCGCAAAATGGTAAGTGTATGTATAAGCTGATTCCGTTTTGAGAATTACTTTCTAGAAATGCTTTCTGAAAAGACGCTATCCATTTTTGATCTGTGAAATCACTTTCGTTCCAGTACGGAACTGTTGGATAACTAGTGTATCTTGGACCTGGGACATTGTACTTTTGAGTCAGTGAGATTTTCATAAAGTCGGAATTTGTTTCAATCAAAATTAGAATTTATGAGCTGGAAGAAAAATGACAAATATCATGTAATACCAAATAAAAAGAGACTCACCAGGAGCCTCTTTTCTTGAATTAAATAACTAACGTGAAATAGAATCTTGGATGATTTTAAGCCATTTTTTTGCAAACTGATGATCTTGATAGGCGCTTATCTGTTTGATGCGGTCATCGTCAAAATCATAGAATGGTATTGTAGTTTTTTTAGCAGTGTCTTTGTCCTGAAATTCAAAGTCAATTTTGATAATCGTGTCCGAAGGACCTTCAGTGGTCAAAACCAATTTACTTGAGGAAACACTTTTTAGATCTAAATAAGTAGATTCTTGCTGATTTGGATTGAAATTCATCAGGATAAATCTCCTGTTTTTTTGATCCAGGGTAAGCGTTTTATTGCTTTGAGATTCTGTCAGATCAAATTCTTCCGGATGTGTGGGGTTGAATTTCTTTTTTATGCCTAAAATTTTTGATTTGTTTGCAGCGTTTGATCGTGCAGAATAATAAATAGGAATGGCTACTATGATCGCAATCACAATACCAATTATGGTTACACTTGTTTCCATTGTGTTTTAAAATTTGGTAAATTATTATGAAATAGGAAACCGTTTTCAAAATAGAAAACAGCTCAATTTGTTAGGAAAACGACTGTTTTCCTGATGAGAACTTCATAAATTGTCTACCAGAAAAAATGGAAGGGATAGAGCATCAAAAGTACTTTTTTGCTCTGTGTTGCAAATTGGTTTGCAAAATTTGATGTTGATTTTACGGCTTTATGCTGAGGAATCACCATCAATAAAGAATCAAACCATTTCCCTAAAATAGAAGGGCTGGTTTTTATGTTTGCTGCAAATTGATAACTTGCCTGTGGTTGAATAAAGGCTAATGAATCAGAATGATCTATAGAGAAATTAGTATCCGTTTTTTGACTTTCTGTAAATTGAATAGCAGACTCATTCGCCTGAACGGCAAAAAAGGCAATTATCAAAAGTGATACAAAAATAACGGTTTTACGAATCCAATTCATGGTGGCGAATTTAACTCATAAAATACAATTAAAGAAATTTTAAAGAATTAATTAACTTTAAAAATAGTGTTATTATTTTATCCTCAACATTGCTTTAGGTATTGTTGAGGATAAAACAAGATTATTTTTGCATTTTGAAGTAATAATCAGCTGAATGTTTACCGCTTCCATAAAATAAGAAGAAGATGCAAACTAGTAGCACTACTATTGCCAAAATTAAACTTTCAGAATGCATATGTCCCATAAAATTAATGAGAATTGCTCCAAAAAGTATTGGTAACTGAGCTGCAATTGCCCAACGGGTAAGTAGTCCAAAAACGATCATAATACCACCAATCATATGAGCTGGCGCGATGTAATGCACAAGAAACATACCGCCGCCAAATTGATCAATTGGCGAAATTAAATCATGCAGATACTGAATGTTGGTGATAAACCAGACACCTTTCATAAATAAAAAAACACCTAAAACAATACGTACTAAATCTACTGGTAAATAAGTGTGCGCATTGGCCCATTTATTTAAGCTTTTTACATTTTCCATGATGCTACGTGATTAGAAATTATGTATAAAGTTACTAATTTCTAATGAAGTATTCATTTTTAAAGTCTTTAAAATGAGTGTTTTGGTAATTTTTTAACGGATTTAATGAATTTATGAAAATCTAAACCTGAATAACGCCCAAATTGAAAGCTTTTTGAATAGGAGCGTGGTTGGCGGCTTCGATACCCATAGAAATCCAGGTACGCGTGTCTAAAGGATCGATAATGGCATCTGTCCATAATCTTGAAGCGGCATAATAAGGCGAAGTCTGTTCGTCATATCTTGCCTTGATTTTGTTGAATAATTCAGCTTCCTTAGCTTCATCCACAATTTCTCCTTTTGCTTTAAGCGAAGAAGCTTCAATTTGTGCCAGAACTTTTGCAGCCTGAGTTCCGCCCATAACAGCAAGTTCTGCACTTGGCCATGCAAAAATTAATCGGGGATCATAAGCTTTGCCACACATGGCATAATTTCCTGCTCCATACGAATTACCAACAATTACAGTAAATTTTGGAACAACTGAATTACTAACGGCATTCACCATTTTGGCACCGTCTTTTATGATTCCTCCATGTTCAGACTTTGATCCAACCATAAAGCCTGTGACGTCTTGTACAAATACCAAAGGAATTTTCTTTTGATTGCAATTGGCAATAAAACGAGTTGCTTTATCAGCACTGTCAGAATAGATTACACCGCCAAACTGCATTTCGCCTTTTTTGGTTTTTACTACTTTTCTTTGGTTGGCAACAATTCCTACTGCCCAGCCGTCAATTCTGGCATAACCCGTAATTATAGTTTGACCGTAACCGTCCTTATAAGCTTCGAACTCAGAATTATCAACCAAACGATTGATGATTTCCATCATATCATACTGCTCATTTCGCGCTTTTGGCAAAATTCCGTAGATGTCTTTAGGTTCTAGAGCCGGTTTTTCAGCTTTGATTCTGTTATAGCCAGCCTTATCATAATCGCCAATTTTGTCTACAATATTTTTTATTTTATCTAAAGCGTCTTTATCATCCTTTGCTTTATAATCTGTCACTCCTGAAATTTCGCAATGAGTTGTAGCGCCTCCTAAAGTTTCATTGTCTATGGTTTCGCCAATGGCTGCTTTTACGAGATAACTTCCTGCAAGGAATATACTTCCTGTTTTGTCAACAATCAGCGCTTCGTCACTCATAATAGGTAAGTAAGCACCACCGGCAACACAACTGCCCATTACAGCAGCAATCTGAGTGATTCCCATACTGCTCATTTGAGCATTGTTTCTAAAGATTCGGCCAAAATGCTCTTTATCAGGAAAAATTTCATCCTGAAGCGGTAAATAAACACCCGCACTATCTACCAGGTAAATAATTGGTAATCTATTTTCCATGGCAATTTCCTGCGCCCGAAGATTTTTTTTTCCGGTAATAGGAAACCAAGCTCCGGCTTTTACAGTAGCATCATTAGCGACAACAATACATTGTTTGCCTCTTATATAACCAATTTTGATAACAACGCCACCAGAAGGACAACCGCCGTGTTCAGCATACATTCCATCTCCAACAAAACCTCCAATTTCGATATTTTTAGAACCTTCATCTAGTAAATAAGAGATGCGTTCGCGAGCTGTCATTTTACCTTCGGCGTGTAGCTTTGCGATACGTTTTTCACCTCCGCCCAATTTTACTTTGGCGAATCTTTGTTTTAAGTCAGAAAGTAATAGTTTATTGTGATCTTCGTTTTTATTGAAGTTTAAATCCATAATATATTGTTGTTTTTACAAAATAGTGTTGGCTAATTTACAAAATCAATTGAAACCCACATAATAAAATATAATATCGATATGAATTAAAAGAGTGTCCCTGAGAGCTGAAATTTTATCCGGTTTCCCAATGCAATAAACGGAATGTGATAATTAATTACAAAAAAAAACAGAAGTCTGGCTTCTGTTTTTTTCTATATATTTTAATATCGGATTATTTTTTAGAATCGCAAACCATTCTTTTTAAAATGGCCCATTGTTTTAAGGCATCACGAGCTTCAACAGCAGGATATCCTAACATTGTTTTTCCTGCGGGAACATCGCCAACTACACCGGAACCTGCACCAACAATAGCGCCATCGCCAATAGTAGTATGATCTTTTATAGAAGCACTTCCGCCAATGATTACACCGTTTCCTAAAGTTACAGAACCGGCTAAGCCGCTATTTCCGGCCATAATACAAAATTTACCTAATTTGCTATTGTGTCCAATTTGAACCAAATTATCAATTTTGCATCCGTCACCAAGAACAGTTGAACTAAATTTACCACGGTCAACACAAGAGTTAGCGCCTATTTCAACTCCGTTTCCGATAATTACATTTCCAATTTGTGGAATTTTTACTAAACCTTTTTCACTGCAAGGACGGAACCCAAAACCATCTGCTCCAATTGTTGCATTGGGGTGAATAATACAATCGCTGCCAATATGACAACGCTCGCGCACTACAGTTCCTGACCAGATGATGGTGTTTTTACCAATCGTACACTCATCTAATATCGTTACGTTGGGATAAATAGTTGCATTTGCGCCAATTTCAACTTTAGGACCAATATAACAACCCGCACCAATTCTTGCACCTTCACCAATAATAGCCGTTTCATCAACATTTGCTGATTTATGAATATTATTTCGAAAGATTGGAGTTGGAGGAGCAAAAAGGGCCAAGATTTGAGACATCGCTAAATCAGCATTTTTTACTTTAATAAAAGCACGATTATTTCCTGGCTCGATCGAAATATCTTCATTTACAACTGCAATTGAAGCTTTTGATCCTTCCCAGAATTTTTCATATTTTTTATTCCCTATAAATGAAATTTCAGAGGTGGTAGCTTTCTCTAATTGTTCTGTTGCTGTTATGGTTTGTGAAGTCGTGCCGTAAATTACGCCATTAATAACTTCATTAATTTCTTGAATTGAATAGGATTTCATCGAATGAATTTAATTGATTTAGGGGTTAATTCGCACCAAATAAAATCAATTAGATTTAAATTACCTAATCTTATTCTGAAGTTTTTTAAATAGTATTTTAAATAATAGTTTAAATATTACAAATTTAACACAAAATCTATTAATTTGTTGATGCTTTTTGAATTATAAGCGATAAATGGAGCTTTTTGGTTGAAATTTTTGTAAGTTTTTGATTGCCTTTTTATAAGCTCCGGAATTTACAATATAATGACGAATATTATAATGGTATCTGGTTTTAAATCAGTCCTTTTTGCGCTATTTCCGTCTTAAAATGTCTGTGCAATTGATTCTGCAAGCATGTCTGGATTTTGTAAGTTTACTGTAATTCTTTTTCATATACAGCTTTTTCAAAATACTGATACTTGATTCCTGGTAAATAAGTAAAATCAGAGTTGGGATTCAGTTATTTTTCGAATGTGTTTTTAGTTTAACTTTAAACAATCTCATTATTACCAAGTTAATACCTACATAATTTATTTGATTATTTTTTAATTAGAAGTGTTTTTGTGATTTTTAGCGAAGTATTAAAATAAAAAAGCGATTCACTTTTAATGAGAAGGAATCGCTTTTTTAGATTTTTTATTCTTTTATTTTAGAAAGAGAAATAGCATTAATGCAATAGCGTAAACCGCTTGGTTCGGGACCGTCAGGAAAAACGTGTCCTAAATGCGCATCGCAGGTATTGCAAACCACCTCAACACGAATCATTCCGTATGATTTGTCGGCTAGGTATGCGATTGCATTTTCTTTTAACGGTTGTGTAAAAGAGGGCCAGCCTGTTCCCGATTCGAATTTCTCGGTTGCATCAAAAAGCAAAGTGCCACAACATTTACATTCATAAATTCCCGGATCGAATAAACTGCAAAGTTCAGAGCTAAAAGATCTTTCGGTGCCTTTTAATCGTGCTACCTGAAATTCTTCCGGCGTTAAAAGCTGTTTCCATTCTTCAGGTGTTTTCTCCACTCTTTTATCCGGAGTTGGATTTCCTTTATTCGTAAAACGAATTATATCTGCCCACTTAATCATAGTTGTAATTTTAAATTTAAAAAGATTGAATAAAGTTACTATTCTTTACATACTTAAAAGGTAATAAGAATATTTACTGTTACTTATAAAAGTAAATAATTAATTATCAAATGGATAATTTTCATATCGTTTATATTCTCCAGTTTCACAATTTATTTTAACCACATAATGTTTAAGGTTTCTGGGAACTAAGTCATCAGGAAGTGTTCCTGATTCTGTTTCTTCGCCAAATATGTAGTAACTATTTTTTGGGCCAACCTCAATTCCGTCAGTTGTAGTTGATCTAAAAACCTGATTTTTTCTTTTTTCTTTCAGGATACGATCTGCATCTATTATTTTTATTTTGCTTTTTTTAGCAAAATTATAATACTCGATACTATCTGATACGCTAATTTTACGAATATGTTTTGATACTTCGGGATTAATCCAACCGTGTTCCCTGAAAAGTACAGGTCGCAAAAAAACTTCATTGTTAATTGTAGGATTATCAGAAAATCTACAGTCATTACTTCCAACATAGCCCGTCATTCCGTAATGTAAGTAAGCATAATGATGATAGCCCGAGATATAATAATGCAATTTGTTTTGTGTGGTGACTACAATTGTGTCTGTTTTCAAGAATGTTTTATAAGGAATATTGATGGATTTATATTCATCATAACTGGTTCTTTTGTTGAACCCATTTTTAATCAATGTGTCCTGAATAAATTTCCCTTGTTTTAGTATCTGAAACTTAAGAATATTAATTTCATTCTTTTTGAATTTTGCGAACTGAATCTCAGGTTGTTCAGTAATAAGTTTGACTGTGTCGCATTCTCTTGAGAACTCGACTGCATCAATTTCGGCTTGTTTTCTTCGGTGATCTGATGACCAAAAGAACCAACCAATCATTATTGCTGCCAGAGTAATAAAAACACTTAATATTACTAAACAACCTTTGATATATTTATTCATTTATTCCTCCTCTTTTTGCCCCATCATCATTAAAAACGCTTTAAGGAAAGGATCAATATTTCCGTTCATAACGCCATCGACATCGCTGGTTTCGTATCCGGTACGAACATCTTTTACTAGTTTATAAGGCTGCATTACATAATTACGTATTTGCGAGCCCCATTCGATTTTCATTTTTCCGGCCTCGATATCGGCGCGTTGTGCCTGCTGCTTTTTCAATTCGATTTCGTACAACTGAGAACGTAACATTTGCATGGCACGCTGTCTGTTGTCTTGCTGTGATCGTGTTTCAGAACATTGAATCTGAATTCCGGTTGGTTTGTGAACCAATTGTACTTTAGTTTCAACTTTATTCACATTTTGTCCTCCGGCTCCACTGGAACGGGAAGTAGTAATTTCGATATCAGCAGGATTAATGTCGATTTCGATACTATCATCAACAAGCGGATATACATATACAGATGCAAATGAAGTATGGCGTTTGGCATTACTGTCAAAAGGAGAGATTCGGACCAAGCGATGTACGCCATTTTCTCCTTTGAGATATCCAAAAGAATAATCGCCTTCAAACTCTAAAGTAACGGTTTTGATTCCCGCGACCTCTCCAGCCTGAAAGTTTAGTTCTTTTATTTTGTAGCCATAACTTTCTCCCCACATCATGTACATACGCATTAGCATTCCTGCCCAGTCACAACTTTCAGTTCCTCCGGCTCCGGCTGTAATTTGTACTACGGCACTTAAGCTGTCCCCTTCGTCAGAAAGCATGTTTTTGAACTCAATGTTTTCGATATGAGTTTGCGTTATATTGTAGTGCTCGTCTAATTCTTCTGCAGAAAGTTCTCCTTCTTTATAAAAATCATAGGCAAGTTGCAATTCATCTGTAAGTTCGATTGCTTTATTGTAATCTTCGATCCATTTTTTCTTGTTTCGAAGGTTTTTTACAATGACTTCAGCTTCTTTTGGACTGTTCCAGAAGTCGGGTGCGAAGGTTTTCTCTTCTTCGTTGGCAATTTCAATTAGTTTGGCATCAACGTCAAAGATACCTCCTCAACGCACCAAGGCGCTCCACAATACCTTTTATTTGTTCGGTAGTTGTCATAAATTAATAGTAGTTTTATAGGTTTTTTATAAATATACGGCATTAAAATAAGTATTTTAAATCCGTAGTTTTGTACTGCAAAAATAGCATAGTTTTTTATATTACAGGAATAAATTTAACAAGAGAAAAAAGAAAACGAAAAGACTGTAACTATCAAATAATGACAGCGATAATTTAAGCAAATACAACTTGCATAAAGATAAAAAACAGCAGAATATTTTTATTTGGCCACATTATAATGATTTGAATTCAGTTTTTTATAAAAGGGTTTTTAATACAGTGTTTTCTCTCCCGTGCTCAGGAATTTCATTAATATTTCCCGATTATAAGGAGGGTGCTGTGTTTTTAATTGATTAATTAATTTTTAAAATTGTAAATTAAATGCAGAATATTGTGTTCGTTTTATATGTTTTTTGCAAATATTACGTTAATTTGGTTCTATAGTAAGTGCCAGGTTAAATTTTAGTAAAACTTACAAAGAATAACTCCAAGTAATATGTAATTTTGCTCTACAAAAAAAAGAGATACTTTTTAGAATATGGAAATAAATTTAATTAGCGATACCATTACCAAACCTACGCACGAAATGTTGCAGTATATGTTTAACGCTCATGTTGGCGATGATGTATACAAGCAAGATCCTACGGTTATAGAGTTAGAGACCAGAGTAGCTGAATTTTTTGGTATGGAAGCCGGGCTTTTTTTTCCGTCAGGAACCATGGCAAATCAAACCGCTATCAAATTACATACCCAACCCGGAGAGCAGTTAATTGCAGATAAATATGCACATGTCTACAATTATGAAGGAGGAGGAGTTTCGTTTAATAGCGGAGTTTCATGCTGTTTATTAGATGGAAATCGAGGAATGATAACTGCAAGTCAGGTGGCTGCTGCAATCAATGATCCGGAATTTTATCATGCTCCGTTAACTAGTTTGGTTTGTGTAGAAAATACAACCAATAAAGGAGGTGGTGCCTGTTATGAATTAGACGATTTAAGAGAAATAAAAAAGGTTTGTGATGCTAATAATTTGAAGTTCCACTTAGATGGAGCCAGAATTTGGAATGCATTGGTGGCCAAAAGGCAAAATCCGAAAGAATTTGGCGCTATTTTCGATACTATTTCGGTTTGTCTGTCAAAAGGATTAGGTGCACCAATTGGTTCCGTTTTGTTAGGAAGTAAAGCTGATATTCACAGGGCGTTGAGAATCAGGAAGATACTTGGTGGTGGAATGCGTCAGGTAGGGTATTTGGCGGCAGCCGGATTGTATGCTTTGGCCAATAATATCGAACGATTAGCAGAAGATCATAGAAGAGCGAAAGAAATTGCAGCTGTAATAAGTACAAAGCCCTGGATATCGCACATAGAACCTGTAGAAACTAATATTTTGATTTTCTCGTTGACAGAAGGTTATAGTGATCAGCTTTTGGTAGAAAAATTAAAGCAGAAAAATATTTTGATAAGTCTAATGGGACACAATAAACTTAGGATTGTAACTCATTTAGATTATAAAGAAGTAATGCATACTTATGTGATTGAAACTCTTCAAAAATTTTAAAAGGGAGGTTCAGAGTTGCAAAGGTTCAAAGGCACAAAGGTTTAAAAAAAAAGAGGCAAAATAGGCCTCTTTTTTTGTTCAGAAACTTCAGGTTTGCAAGATAAAGCCCTTTGAACCTTTGCAACTCTGAACCTTTGTACCTTTGAAAGTACCTTTTTTAATCTATTTAAACAAATTATCCATTCCGGGAATCATTGGCATATCCATTTTTGCAACAGCATCAAGTTCTTGTTCATTAACGCTTGTTGCTTTTTCGATTGCTTTGTTTAATGTTATAATAAGATAGTCTTCAAGTTGTTCTTTATCTTCAAGCAAAGAATCATCAATAGAAATTGATTTTATCTTTCTATTTGCTGTTAATGTTACTTTTAATAATCCATCAGCGCTTTGTTCATCAATCAAAACAGTATCCAGACGTTTTTTTGTATCTTCAATTTTTTGTTGGGTTTCTTTAAGTTTGCCCATCATTCCCATTAAATCCATTTTTGTTGATTTTTAAATTAATTCATACAAAATTAGTATATTGCTGTATGATAACAATAGAATATTTTATGAAAATATTAATTCTGTTCTGTTGTGTTTATAGTATTTTTGCTGCTTCGTATTTAAAAACTAATGCTTAATCAATGCAAAACGATATAATGGCTCCAAAAGCCAAAGAAATTCCTAAATCATTAAAAAAACATAAAGAAACCAGAATCGATAATTATTTTTGGTTAAATGACCGCGAAAATCCTGAGGTTATTGACTATCTGAATCAGGAAAACTCTTATTACGAGAGTATGACGTCACATACAAAAGGTCTTCAGGAGAGTTTGTATGAGGAAATGAAGAGCAGAATTAAAGAAGATGATTCATCAGTTCCTTATTTTTATAATGGATATTTTTATATTACCCGTTTTGAGACAGGACAGGATTATCCGATATTTTCAAGGAAAAAAGGAAGCCTTTCAGCAGAGGAAGAAATATTATTCAATTGTAATGAATTGGCAAAAGGTCAGGCTTATTTTAAATTAGGAGGCCTAAGTGTGAGTCCGGATAATAAGTTTGCGAGTTTTGGGGTTGATATAGTTGGAAGAAGAATTTACACCATTCAGATCAAAAACTTAGAAACGGGAGAGGTCTTGTCAGATAAAATCGAAAATGCTACCGGAGGATCAGTTTGGGCAAATGATAACACTACTATTTTCTATACCAGACAAGATGAGGTTACTTTAAGGGCAGACAAGGTTTTCAGGCATAAACTAAATACGGATACTGCAGCTGATGTTTTGGTCTTTAATGAAACAGATGATACTTTTAATGTTTCAGTAAGCAAAGAAAAATCAAGAAAATATATTGTTATTGGTTCAGGAAGTACTTTGACTACTGAATATAGAATTCTTAATTCTGACAATCCTGATGGTGAATTTGAGGTTTTCCAGCCTCGTGTTCGTGGTTTAGAATACAGTATTTCTCATTTTGAGGATTCTTTTTATATTTTAACGAATAAAGATAAGGCGACGAACTTTAAGTTGATGAAAACGCCGGAGAATAAAACCGGAAAGAAAAACTGGACAGATCTTATTCCGCATCGCGAAGATGTTTTATTGGAAGATATCGAAATTTTTAAAAACTATTTAGTGGTTGAAGAGCGCTCAAATGGTTTAAACCACATTCGTATCATGCCATGGAATGGTGAGGCTGATTATTATCTTCCTTTTGGCAGCGAGACTTACAATGCTTATACTACAACCAATATTGATTTTGATACTGATGTTTTGCGTTATAGCTACCAATCGCTTGCAACGCCTTCGTCTGTAATTGATTTTAATATGAAGACCAAGACCAAGGAAATCCTAAAGGAACATCAGGTTTTAGGCGGCAAATTTGATAAAGAGAATTATATCGAAGAACGTGTCTGGGCAACTGCCAGAGACGGGGTCAAAGTGCCTATTTCGATGATTTACCGTAAGGGATTAAATAAAAACGGCAAAAATCCGTTATTGCTTTATGCTTATGGCTCGTACGGAATCACAATGGATACTTATTTTTCATCGACCCGACTTTCTTTGTTAGATCGCGGTTTTGTTTACGCAATCGCACATATTAGAGGAGGAGAGGATTTAGGAAGACAATGGTACGAAGACGGAAAACTGTTAAAAAAGAAAAATACCTTTACAGATTTCATTGATTGCTCTAAATTTGTAGTCAGCGAAAATTACACTTCTCCTGAACATTTATATGCTGAAGGAGGATCTGCAGGAGGACTTTTGATGGGAGTTATCGTAAATGAAGCCCCGGAATTATATAACGGAGTAATCGCCCAGGTGCCTTTTGTAGATGTTATTACAACGATGCTTGACGACAGTATTCCGTTGACAACCGGAGAATACGACGAATGGGGAAACCCAAATAATAAAAAATATTACGATTATATGTTATCCTATTCACCGTATGATAATGTAAAAGCGCAAAACTATCCTAACATGTATGTTTCTACGGGCTTGCACGATTCTCAGGTACAGTATTGGGAGCCAGCTAAATGGGTGGCTAAGCTGAGAAATCTAAAAACAAATAAAAATCTTTTATTTTTAGATACCAACATGGATGCCGGACATGGTGGAGCTTCAGGACGTTTTGAGGCTTTAAGAGACTTAGCAAAAGAATTTAGTTTTTTATTAGATTTAGAAAAAATTAAAAGCTAATTAGAAATTTTTTGTTAAATTTGCAACCTATCAAGGGTATTTAAAATACCTTCGATTAACTATTTTTTTATGAAAGAAGAAATAAACGCTTATAATAATGTTTTAGAGTTAATAGGTAATACCCCACTTATTAAGCTAAATAAAATTACCGAAGAGTTAGAAGGTAATTTCTACGCGAAGGTAGAAGCTTTTAATCCAGGACATTCCTCAAAAGATAGAATAGCGTTATATATTATTGAAGAAGCTGAGAAAAAAGGAATCCTGACACCAGGTGATACTATCATTGAAACGACATCTGGTAATACAGGATTTAGTTTAGCAATGGTAAGTATAATAAAAGGATATAACTGCATTTTGGCAGTAAGTTCAAAATCATCCAAAGATAAGATTGACATGTTGAGAAGTTTAGGAGCAAAGGTTTATGTTTGTCCCGCTCACGTTTCAGCAGATGATGAGAGATCTTATTACAATGTAGCCAAACGTTTGCACGAAGAAACAAAAGGCTCAGTTTATATCAATCAGTATTTTAATCAATTGAATATTGATGCACACTATAACACTACAGGTCCTGAAATTTGGGAACAGACTAAAGGACAAATCACACATCTTGTGGCTTGTAGCGGAACCGGAGGAACTATTTCCGGAACTGCAAAATTCCTAAAAGAACAAAATCCAAATATTAGAATTCTAGGTGTTGATGCTTTTGGGTCCGTATTAAAGAAGTACCACGAAACAAGAGAATTTGATAACAAAGAGATTTATCCGTATCGTATTGAAGGTTTAGGTAAAAACCTGATCCCTTCAGCTACAGATTTTGATATTATCGATAAATTTATCAAAGTTACCGACGAAGAAAGTGCTCACTCAGCCAGAGAAATCACTCGTAAAGAAGGATTATTTGTAGGGTATACTTCCGGAGCCGTAATGCAGGCAATCAAACAATATGCAGAAGAAGGTGAGTTTACAAAAGATAGTAATATTATCGCTATTTTCCCGGATCACGGTTCTCGTTATATGAGTAAAGTATTTAGTGATGACTGGATGAACGAACAAGGTTTCTTTGACAGTGTCAATGAAGAGGAAGTTCAGAAAATTGAATTTGTAAAGTAGTAAGATACTTTTTAAAATATAGGAGCTCCATTCGTTTATTCGGATGGAGCTTTTTTTATGAATTACTTTTTTTAAAGTACTAATTACAAACGATGTAGAGGTAAAAGATGATTTGGTTTCAAATGTTAATATTGTATGGTTGGCTACGGATACCGTATTTCTACGTAAGAAATATTCATTTTGGCTGAGGTTAATTTATACTTTTAATAAAATTACTAAAAGTATAATTAAATACAATTGAACGTGTAAAATCATCAATTTTGATTATTTGAACGATTATTTAGGTTAGTTATCGAGAAAATTTCCGACCAAATGCATAATAATCTAGTTTAGTGGTGTTAAAATGACACAGTGTTTTAATACCCCTAAATCTACTACCTATGAAAAAATTACTACTCACTCTGATGTTTGTAAGTTATTTGAATGTTAATGCTCAAAATCCAATTCAGGAGTTTAATTTCAATGAGACTTTAAATAATACCGCTAATACGACCTCTTTTATGGGGACAAATAATTTTGTTACCGATAGAGCCGGAGTAATGAAAGGAGCACAACGATTGACCAATAAAGCTCTTGAAGCTGTTATTGATGATCTTCCTCAGGGTAATAATGCGCGATCAGTAAGTATCTGGATCAAACTAAATGATATTACTTCTGCCAATTATATATGGGGTTACGGAACTGCTTATAGTGCCCAATATTGTGGATTATTGCAGCAGGGAACGACTACTTCAAATTCAGATTTAAGTCTGGCAGGCTGGGGGGCGAGTAATGATGTTATCGTTTCGACACCTCTTGCAAAAGACGTTTGGTACCAATATACAATAACGTATGACGGAAAGATTTCTAAAATATACCGTAATGGCGAATTGCTTAAATCAGTTGATGGAATTACGCGTTCTACCAAAGGAAATATTTTCAGATTAGGAGAAATCAATACTACTGTAGGTATTAATGCAGATATAGATGATTTAAAGATCTATAATGTCGCTTTGACTGCAGAACAAGTTACAGCATCTTATGACAGCTCTAAATTCGTTGTAAAAGCTCTTACTGTTGCCGAGTCTGGCGCTGTTGCAAAAACAGTAAAAAAAGGAGAAGTAAAAACAAAGATGATTGCAAAAACGGCTTCATCTAACATTATTACAACAGGCGATCTTAATGAAGCTGCTAAAAATGTTGAAGTATTCTCACAGGGACAAAAAATTTATGGCAACAATAATAATAGCGTGAGTATTCATGATTTGCCTGAGGGGACATATTTGTTAAAAATAACAAATACACCTTCTAAAAAAATAACTTCAAACTAAAAACAAAATTCAGGTTTATAGAAATTGTTAGTTAATTAATTTTTATTTTTTTTATGTTGTTTGGTAAGCAATTATTTTTTGAGTAGTGAAAAAGCCTTCTGAATTTTGACTTTAGTTGGCTTTTTGATTTTAGAGTTTTGTTCTCTTTTGACTCTTATCAATTATCAATATAGTTTGGTGTTTTTTATAAACACATTTAAATCCCCTAAATCTTTAAATATGAAAAAATTATTACTGACATTAATGTTCGTAAGTTTTTTAACTGCTAATGCTCAAAATCCGGTTCAGGAGTTCACTTTCGACGGAACTTTAAGTAATACTGATAATACAATTTCACTTTTAGGAATTCCCAATTTTGTAAACGATAGAATGGGAGTTGCCAAAGGAGCTCAAAGGCTTACGAACAAATTTTTGCAGGGCGTGGTAGGTGATCTTCCGCAAGGAAATAAACAGAGAACAATATCTATTTGGGTAAAATTTAATGCTATCAGTTCAGCCAACTATATTTTGGGTTATGGTAGTGCAGTAAATACGCAATATTTTGGTTTGGTGCAACAATCAGCATCTGCCGGAAATTCAGATTTAAGTCTTGTAGGTTGGGGAGATACCAATAATATGATAGTTGCCGTTCCTTTGCAAAAAGAAGTCTGGTACCAATATAGTATCACTTATGATGGTGCTATTTCAAAAATATACCGAAATGGTGAATTATTAAAAAGTGCTGAAGGAATTCCGCGTTTAACGAAAGGTTATATTTTGAGACTGGGCGCACTAAACGCGACAACTGCAATCAATGCAGATATAGATGACCTCAGGATATACAGTGTTGCGATGACAGATGAGCAAGTTTTGGAATCCTATAATAGTTCGAAACCTACTGCCGCTATAACTGAAACGATTTCAGCTTCAGCTACGGTCAAAAAAGGGATTCCGGCAACAACAACTTCTAAAACTGCAACAAAAACAGCAGCTTCTCCTGTGTCTTCAGTTGAGACAAATATGGGATCTAAAAATGTTGAGGTTTTCTCGCAAGGAAAAAAAATAATGGGAAGTAATGCTTCTAATATTGGTGATTTGCCGGAAGGGACATATTTATTGAAAATTAGTAATACAGCTAAAAAGTAAGTTCGTGTATTTTTACATAAAAAAAAGCCTTCTGAGTTTTAGAAGGCTTTCTTGTGTTATGTGGTATCCAGTTTATTTAGCTAATAACGCTAAGAACTACAAATAGAATTACCAAAACGATAACTGCGTATCTCGTGTATTTTGATGTTTGCATAGAAGTATATTTTAAATTAATTATTTGCTGGGAGTAACAAATATAATAGTTTATTTTAATTAGCCTATATTCTTTCAGATTAATATCTATTTACTGATGATTAAGAATTCAAAAGAACGATAAAGTGGGTTATTTTTGTAAATTATATTATTAAACAATATCATGAGAAAACAATATAACTTACGTAAAAGCGAACAAGGATTAAAAGCCTGGGATGTTCATCGACTAATTGAATTATCCAAAAAGTTGCCAGTCAAAAATATTTTATTATCTGATATTAAGGAAGTAAATGAGCCCTATTGGTTTGAACACAATACTAATTTGCCAACTTGTGCAGATGTTCTTCATCATATGAAACTTGTTCAGGAAGTAGATTTACAATATCCCATTATTTTATGTTCAGATGGACGTTTAATGGATGGAATGCACAGAATAATTAGGGCTTTGCTGGAAGGTCATCAGGATATTCAGGCAGTTCAGTTTGATGTTACTCCTGAACCGGATTTTATTAATATCCCGGTTGATGATTTGCCTTATTGAGTTGATATTAAACGGAGTAAAAAGCGATAACAAAAAAGTAGCTGTCTCACA
>NZ_MUGR01000050.1:0-22427 GCF_002217195.1 Flavobacterium aquidurense
GTCTTATCTATACTTATAAAGAGAGAGATGAATATGAAACTTTTATGAAAATTATTGCTAGCGAGATTGAAACTTTGCAGCAAACATCTCAAAAGCCTGATATTATAAAAATTTTAGGAAAAGAGCTAATTTTGAAGGATTTGTATAAATATCTTTTTCCAGATTATGTAATGAAAATGCTAATTGAAAAAAGACAGGTTGACCTTTTAGAAATATTGACTGAAGAAAATAAAAGTTTTAGATTTTTCCTTTCATATATTGCAATTGAAAACGTAGTTGATGAAAATAAAGGATTGAAAAATGAAATTAAAAGTGGGTTACTTTCTATTCCTAATGAAATAGATCATATAGGAGAAACTAAAAAGAAAGAACTGAAAGAAAAATATTTTACAGAAGTAAAGATAGAAAATTGGGTTGTCTAATGTTTTTTTGTAAGATTGATATTGGTTTGTATTTGATATGACAAAAGTGTCTTTAAGTATTCAAACTTCGTCAAGCCAATTGTATAAAACAAAAAAATGCGCAATTCTCATTGCGCATTTTTCATATATAAAATCTTCTCAAGAAATATTATTTCCCTCCCAACAACTTCTCTAAATACTCAACCTTTTCCTTCTCAGCCAAAACCAAACGCTCATAAAGCTCAACAACTTTATCAAGAGGATTGAAAAATATATTCTAAGAAATCATCATCTTCACTCCCAAAATATGCTTGCAAATCCCTCTTTTGCCCTTATAAGCCGTAAACCAGTCGCAAGTACATCTTTGCGAATTATGGTCGATAATGACTTTGTGTACAACGCCAGAACCTTTTACTTTGGCTTCGATATAATCGGCTCTGCATTCGACGATTTCGATGTCTTCGTTCGCTAATAGTTTTTTGGCATTTTTAAGTCTTGGGTTGAGCGATAAAATACGTTCGGTTTTAAAAGGCAGACGACGATAGAAATGTGCTTTTTCGCTTAAATCATAGCCCAATAATCCCATCGAGGATAAATTCGAAGTCAGATTGTCCATAGTGCCAAAATCGATATCATTTTCGATAGAAAGCATCGTTGGGTCAAAAGTTTCATTCGATTTTAATAAACTGTTCAATCCGTAAACCCATTCTATAGGTAAGTTTTCGGTCATGGTTTCGAGTACATTTCCTTCGCCCGAAAATCCTCGGTACGAATCAGGAGAAAAAGCCATGAGAAGCTGCATTTTTCCAAATTCGGCGACTATTGCACAAGTTTGTTTGTCTGCCGATTCGTAAATGAAGATTTTGTCTACGATAGCCAGAATTCCTTCTAACAAACGCAATCTTTGCACACCGCCAATTCTAACACTATCGGCTGTAGCCAAAGTCGAAAACATAAATTTACCGGCTCTTTTGGTGATGAAGAAATCACCTTTTACGGTTCCTTTTGGTAAACTTTGAAACAACTGAATCGTCTGGATTTTATTCAGTTCAAACTTAATATCCATATCTGCGAGATACAACTGAACGCTCGTTAAACCTTTTATCCAGCGCATAGGCAAAGTCACTTTTTTCTCGGTTACTTTTGCTTTGCTGGTAATTACCTGAACATCCTGCTGACCCACGGCAAGGGTTACTTTTTCGTTTTTCTGAATCGCATTTAAAGCGTTCAGCATCGGATCATTAAAATCGACATTCGTGGTTCCGTTGGCGATAAATTCTCCGTCGATCGCTTCTGGTTTCATATCCAGTCGTACATAAACACCATTACAAGACGAAAAACCTTCGAAACGCAATCGTTCAGATCCTGCCGAAACGATAGGATCACGCAAACTTGGCGGAATAGGCCCAAAACTGGAGCGAACCACTTTGGCAATCGTAGTCCAGCATTTTGCGGTAACATAAGGATCTGTCAGGCTTCCCCAGAAAAAACACGGAATGTTATTGACTTCCTCAATTTCGGTTTGGTGCGCCAGGACCAGATTGTTGATGCCTTTGGTTTTACTGTAAGTGGAAATTCCTTTATAATTATATTCGAGATCTGTCATTTTTCTTTATTTTAAAATTTGCTTAATCAATGATTTAAGCGATGCATTATCTTTCCATTTTTCGAAGAAAACAATGGCTTCCGCAGATGGTTTCTGATTGGTTTTGGTTAAAATATCAAGATAGTTTTCTATTATTTTTTTGAAGTTCGTTGGCAATTTATCTTTTAAATCCAGATGAGCAAAGAAAGAGTTTAGCAACTTCAATAAAGCATTGTTATGTAAAGGAGAAACATCTTTTATGGCAATTAATCCGTCGGCTAATCTTAAAAATACACCATATTTTTCGGTGGTCAAATACGCTATTTTCTGAGCAAAAAGTTCAATATCTATCGCTTGTTTTTCGATTAAATGCATCAAAACTTCTGATGCCATTAATCGTAAATCTTTCTTTTCCTGAAAGAAACAGCAGGCATATAAAAGCAAGCTAATATCTGAGAATCGAAATTCAGGTCTGTTGATAACGTCCAGAAAACCTTTTAATTCCGGTTTTGCTCCATCGGCAATATTACAATTGTGTAATAAAGTCAACGCGAGTGCATCTGAGTTTTGCGGAGTAAGGCTGTGCCAGAAATAAGTATTTCCCGCATAATTGATGTTATAATCCCAAGTGTTTGATCTCTTGTAAACATCCTGGCTGTACAGTAAATAATTAGGAATTTTAGAATAATTCGGCAAGTCGAATTTTAGTTCGTACCAAGATGGCGTTCGTTCTTTTTCTTTGGTTTGATAATTCGTCCATTCGTTCCATTTTTCCTTAAACTCTACCTGAGGTTTAAAAGGAGCCACCACAAACGGAATATCTTTTAGATAAGTATTTTCGAATTCCGGGAAAGTATCGTTTGGATAAAATGTTCTTGCTGCAACCGCCCAAAGGGATAAGTTCCCTGTTTCTTTGGTGGTTTTTCCCATTGTTGCCAATAGTTTCGAAAATAAAGATGTAGAATCTAAGTTCAGTTTTTCATCAACACCAAGACAGAACGTTAAAAGCGGTTTTATTTCACCTTCAATTTTATCCAATAACGGAATGGCTTCCTCGATATTTTCTCTGGGCATACGGGCAATGGCAATAGCTAAATCGGTATAATCAATTTCTTCTTTTGTATTTTGATACGCAATAACCCTTTCTAACAAAACCTTTGGCGCAACCCAATACGGTTTATGACTCGGGAAAGAGAGCAGGGGCAAAGTAGAATTTGAATCTATTTTTTGCTGTACTTTTTCGAGTAAAGGCTGCATTAACAAAGTGGTAATAATCTTTGAATAATGATTGACTTTGCTATTGAATTTGTTATCGATGTTGGCGATTTTAGATTGTAAAAATGCCTTCACGAAATTTTTGTGAGTTGCTTCAAAATAATGTTTCTGCAATTGCTTTTCATAAGGCTGCAATTGCGCGCTATAATCTGCCGGAAACAAATCTCGCTGCGAGATATAAATGTTCAGTAAAATTTCTGAATCTACTGTTTCTTCTGAATTGATGAAATTTCCAAACTGAAAAACAACATCGTTCCAATCCTTCGGCAACTGAACTTCTTCTGTAAGGAATAATTCTTGTTGAGGTTCGAATGTGTATTCTTCATGAGCAGCATCATCGACAATTAAAGCTTCTTCGTCTAAAAACTGGGTTAATCCTGATTTGATATTTCCCTGCATCAGCGTTACGTATGAGGATAATTTCTCTTTAAGCACTTTATCTTTTACGTTGGCAATTTTGGTAATAATTTTGGTAGCGCGTTCCTGTAAAGCAAGATCGGCAATCACATAAACATCGGCAATAATGGATGATATAGTGGCGCTTAGTTTTGGGTTTGATTTATTTATTTTCTCGAGAATTGGTAAAACGTTTTTAATAGCTGCTTTACAATCGCTGCGCATCATTAAAGGTTCAAGCCATTCGAGAAATGATTTGGTTTTGAATTTTGGATGATCGTAAATTTTCTTAATCAATTCAATTCCGTAACTCGTTATGGGCGGATATGGATTGTGTAGAAAAGAGAATATATTTTCCTGCAACACGATTAGTTCATCGGCAGTAACATTAAATTCTTCGATTCTTTTTCTAAAGAAAGATTTCAGGTTATTGTTCCATTCTTTGGTTTGAATCTGGATGGCATTTTCGATAAAAAACGCACGTTCCATCTTTTTCTCCTCTAATAAGGATTTATAAATAACAGCCCAGGTCTGGAATTCATCATGTTTCTGTTTGTCATTCTCCCTAAAGAAACTGTTGTGCAGAATGGTTTCATAATTAAACAATTCCGGAATATCTCTTTTCCAGGTTAGTTGATCATTTAATGAATTATTAATGAATCTTCTGGTCTTCATCTTCGAACGCCATTCATTTGTTGCGGCAAGAGTCAATGCATATAATTCAGGATTAAATGCTAATAAATGCTGCTCTTCGAGTTGGCGCATTGTATGATAATTAAATCCTACCCAATCTTGCCTTTTTACTTTGTCTAAAATAAAAGTATCAAGCCAATTGGGTTTTGCCCATAATAAAACCTCCATCACCTGAGGTTTTTCATCAATTTCGTTCAGCAAGCTCAAAGCTTCATCCCAGGAATTGATATCTGCTTTATCAAATAAGGCGATTGCACTTAGGGTAATAATATCACTTTGTTTTTTATCGCCGCGGGTTCCCCAGCCATAATCGTGTTTGTCTTTTTTTACATAACCCGGATCTTTGGTAAGATCAGTATAGGTCATAAAATAACGTTTACTTTTCTTGATCAGTTTTTTTAGAGCTTCAATATTCCCCTTTGATTTTTCTTTCAGGAAAGGCAATAGCAAATCTATATTTTTAGATTTTACAATTGCGTCGTATTCTTCCAGAACTTCATCAGATTTTGCGCTTTTAGCGGTTTTAGGTTTTGAAGCTACAGCAACATCACCAGTTTCTGAATATCCTTTTTTTACTTTTTCGGCCAGTATTTTTTCTGCTGATTTCAGACATTCTTCGTCTGTAGAAAATGATTTGGTTTGAGAAGTTCCCGATGTTCCGTTTTTGCCGTAAGTCACAGTGTATTCTAATCCTGTAACTTCAATTTGCCAAAACTTATCAGAATTTCCGTCTATGTATTTTAAATATTTTTTCATAGTTTTTTAAAGACTGAATTTGATAAAAAATAATGTGTGCGTATATTCTCAAAAATATAAAATTATTAGTGTTTATAGGCTTTTTTAACGGAAAATTTAGGTTAAAATTGATCGCTGTCTGATAAATATTTCAGTGCGAATACTATGCAAATGTTAAAATATATTGTACATTTGATCCTGAAATGGAAACAAAACACATATATATCAATCTGTCAGTAAGACAATATAGTGATCGTTTAGCCGGATTTATCTCGGCTGAAGGTTCAGGATGTAATATGTATTTTAATGAATTGAAGTGTAAATTGTAGTTACAAACTCAACATAAATATATAAAAGCGTCCTTTTCGGGGCGCTTTTTTTGTTTTTTCACACTGAGATAAGTCGAAATACGACACTTTTCCGACAGGGGCGGAATCGTTCAGAATGATAATTTAGATTACTTAGTAGGACAGGAAATGATAAAAAATAACTTTTAACTAAAAAAAAATAAAATAATAATAGATGAAATGTTACATGATACGACTAATTAAGGAATTATACTCTTGAAAAGTAATTTGATGATAGACAGTCAATTGATAAAAATAAGAATCTGCACCAGTATGCGGACAGCCATTTCTATGCTTTTTAAAGATTTAAATAACTGACAATCAGTAAAATAAATATTAAAAATGATTTGGATAATTGATCTTTTCAACTATATCTTTGTCGAAGAAATTTGAAGATAGAATTTCAAACAACAATGATTTAAAAATACAATACAACAAATAAGATGGATTTTAAATATAAAACATATAGCGCAGCATTACAAGCCCCAGGATTCGTTTCGGGATGTTTTACAATACAGGTGCATGAATGGCAGTAGGATACATATGTCTTACTCAAATCTCATGAAGCACCTTTAATCGGGTGCTTTTTTTATGCCTAAAAAGTAAAGTTTGCCACTAAGGCGCAAAGGCACAAAGATTCTTTATAAAGAAAAGAATTGAATCAAAGATTTCGCGTTTTTGCGAGAGGCAGAGAAAGTATTAAAGAAGTAAAAAACTTAGTGTCTTTGAGCCTTAGTGGCAAGTAAAAAATAAAGCTTTGTGCCTTAGCGCCTTAGTGGCAAATTAAAAATTAATAAAATAAAAAAATATATACCATGAACAACAATACATTAGATAGATACAAAAAAGCGATTAGAAAAAAATACGAGATAGAAAAAGAAGGCGAGTACTTTGATTATTTGTACAGTCCGTCTCGTGGAAAACTACGTGATTTCTGTTGGCTTATTTTCGAGAATGGAGTAACTCAGGATGACTTAAATGTTTTTAGAAATTTATTTTCTATAGATTTTGATTACACGAAAAAGAAGAAATTTAAGGATCAAAAAGACAAGTTCAGACCTATCGAAACCTTCTTGAAAGGAGAAACAGATCCTACGAATATTGATGCAATAAATCTGGCTGCGATTATGGTTGATTTTCAACCGCGTCCTTTTAAAAACTTTAATAAAGTATGTAGAATGGAAGATGCAATACAAGTTGAAAACAGCTACAATGCTAAAGCAGTTGTTGAAGCAGAGAAAAAGATCAGAAAAAGAGCTGGTTTTGCAGAAAATGAAAAGTCAGGAGAATATTCTGGGAAAAAACGTCTTTTTTCAAATTTCGCCACTCTGTTCGCTAAAAGAGGAGATCAGAAGAGCTATCCGGAAAAAACAATCCGTTTCTCGAGTGGTTAGATACTCATTTGTCAATTGAAGGAAATCTTCGTGAAATAAAAAACGGCTGTCTTGTGAGACAGCCGTTTTCGTTTGGTTATATTATTTTGATTTAATTATGATCGTAGATTTTAAGATAAAGATCTTTATAAATTTCTTTAATGATTTTACGTTTTAGTTTTAGGGTAGGAGTCAATTGTCCGCCATCGATAGACCAGACATCAGGAGTTAATTCAAAACGTTTGATTTTTTCCCAGTGACCAAATTTCTCATTGATTTTTTCTACTTCTTCGTCAATACGTTTAATGACATCTGTATTTGCACTAATTTCAGCATCTGTGCTTCCTAAAGTTACTTTATGCAGTTTTGCCCATTCTTTTACAAATTCAAAATTAGGCTGGATAAAAGCAGCTGGCATTTTTTCTCCATCGCCAATTACCATGATCTGCTCAATAAAACGAGATTGTTTCATTGCATTTTCAATTAGTTGAGGTGCAATGTATTTTCCTCCTGAAGTCTTGAACATTTCTTTTTTACGATCTGTAATTTTCAGGAAACCTTCACTGTCAATTTCTCCAATATCCCCAGTATGGAAATATCCGTCTATTAAAGCTTCGGCAGTTTTTTCAGGATCTTTAAAATAACCCAGCATTACGTTTGGTCCTTTACAAAGAATTTCTCCGTCCTGAGCAATTTTAACTTCAACGTTGCGGATTGGTTTACCAACAGTTCCAATCTTGAAACCTTTATTTCTTTGGTCGTTTACAGCAATTACCGGAGATGTTTCAGACAAACCGTAACCTTCCATAACCGGAATTTCGGCAGCAGCAAAAACTCTTGTTAAACGTGGCTGTAAAGCGGCACTTCCTGAAACCATTAATTCTAAATTTCCTCCCAAACCTTCTTTCCATTTACTAAAGATAAGTTTGCGGGCGATTTTTAACTGAAATTCATACCAGAAACCATTAGCTCCGTAAGGCTCATATTTTAAACCTAAATCGATAGCCCAGAAAAATAATTTTTTCTTGATTCCGGTTAGTTCACCACCTTTGGCATAAATTTTATCGTATACTTTTTCTAAAAGTCTTGGTACAGCTGTAATCACTGTAGGACGAACTTCTTTTAGGTTGTCGCTAATTTTATCAATTGATTCACCAAAATACACAGAAACACCATAAAATTGATAGATGTACAAAATCATTCTTTCAAAAATATGGCAAATAGGCAGGAAGCTCAATGCAGTACTTTTTCCCGGATCAAACGGAATTCTTGGTGCACTGTCTAAAACATTCGACACAATATTTTTGTGCGAAAGCATAACCCCTTTTGGTCTTCCAGTGGTTCCTGAAGTATAAATAATAGTAGCCAAATCGTCGGTATGAATACTGTCTTTTCTGGCTTCAACTTCATTCTGATTACTTTCGTCTTCACCAAGTGCCAATAAATCAGTCCAATGTTTACAGCCTTCGATTTCATCAAAAGAATAAACTTCTTTTAAGCTAGGTACATTTGCTTTTATGGCATTTACTTTGTCAAGTACTTCGCGGTCAGAAACAAAGCAGTACATACTGCCGCTATGATTTAATATATATTCGTAATCTTCTTCCGCAATTGTTGGATACACAGGAACATTTTGCGCACCGGTTTGTAAAATACCAATATCCATGATATTCCATTCTGTACGATTGTTCGATGTGATCAGGGCAATTTTATCATCTTTCTGAATGCCCAAACGTAATAATGCTCTCGAAATAGCATTAGCTTTTGCAATATATTCCTGGCTAGATGTTTTTTCCCAGACTCCATTTTTTTTGGTTGCTAAGGCAACTTGAAGATTGTAAGTTTCCTGTTGATAATAGGGAAAATCAAAAAGGCGTGTGATTGGAACCATGTTTAATATATTGAATTTTATTGCAAATTAAATAAAAATAAGGTATGATTTTTAAATTTATGAAATTTTATGGGAAAAATTATAACTACTACAGAAAATTTACGAAAACGTTTTCTTTTTTATAGAAATTCTTTCAAATATAGAGAAAAATTTATTTTATGATAGAAAATTCAGATAAACTATTGAATGTTATAATCAACATAATCTTTTACTCTTTCCCCCATTAAAAACATTTTTTTCTTGGCAAAATGAATAGAAAACTGGGAATAAGTCCAGGCCTCGCTATCGTTTGTTCTGAACCAAAATGTGTACGAAGCACTATTGAATCCTTCTTTAAAAACCGGAATTCCTTCCTCTGTACATTCAATTCCCCAGTTGATCTTGGTTTTGCTTAAATCATCTGCCTGGATAACACCGGTACCATCAGGATTTAAAATTGTAACAGGCGCTTTTTGCCCTGTAAGGACGTAGGTTCCGGGAACAGGGTAACCAATAGTGGTAGTGATAAAATGATCACGGCCGTTATATGTAATCTGATCTACGTGAACTTGAGAATGGGAGGATGTAAAAACAAAAAATAGTGTAATAAGTAATAAATGTGCAGTTTTCATTCTATGTAGGTTTAATTATTTTGGGAGCTAAAAAAATCCGGGCTGATTTTTTTGGCGAATATAGTTCAAAATTTCCATTGAAAAATGAATCCAAATAACAAGAATGAGTTTTTTTACTGTTTTTATTTTTGCCGAAATATTACTCTGTTGAAAACTGATTTTCTAATAGTTTTTCTTTAAAATCAGATTTAAAAGTATAGGCAAAAGTAAGCATCAATGCACGTGTATCAGACTTAGAAGTCCGGTTATTGCTAAAAAGTAAAGTATTGTTTTTATAACCGCTTTCTAAGGTATTGAACATATCAGTAACAACCAATCCTAAACGGGCATTTCCTTTGCCTAATTTTTGCTGAAACCCCATATCGACATTATAAATCGGTATTCTTTTTCCCTGTGCCGTCGCCAATTCCGAATTGTAATTGCCAATTACCTGCAATTTCCCGCCTTTCCAGGGAACAAAATTATTAATGATTTTTCCGTACCAGCTAAAGGCGTTATTTACGGTGTTCTGCACTAGATTCGAGGCATCAACATGCTGCTGAAAAGCCGTGATGCTGATATTGGCGTCATAGAAACCAACAGGCTTCAGACTAAAAATAGTTTCTAAACCATACGTTACAGTACTTCCTATATTTCGGGGCTGCAGGAAAATAACTCCATTGTCTTGTAGTTCTGCATATTGTCTGATGGCATCAGTGGCATTTCTGTAAAAAGCATTGGCAGAAAAAGAATAGGCAGACCATTCTTTATTATAACTCATTTCGGCGATATGAATAATTTCAGGTTTTAGATACGGATTTCCGCCATGAGGATTTAATGCATCGGTAATATCTATAAAAGGGTTTAAATCATCTAAATCCGGGCGATTGATACGTTTGCTGTAACCCATTTTTACGAATTCATCTGATGCCAAATTCAATTGTAACGATCCCGATGGGAAAATTTTTAAATAATGATTAGAAAAATTGTCACTGTTATTTTGCGTTTTGCCATTGTTTGAAACCTGTTCTGCGCGCAGCCCCAGATTGTATTTCCATTTGGGATTTTCTTTTTCGCCTGTAAACGAATTCAGCATTCCGTAAACAGCATTGATTTGTTCGTTATATTCAAAACCGTTACTGGCTAAAGGATTGATAACATACTTATCATTCGTTTTATCGGCACTTTGAAAATCAGAATTAAAAAAACGAAATGTTCCTTTATAACCGGTTTCAATAATTGATTTTTCAGCAACAGGAATCGCATAATTTACAATGGCGTTGGATATGTTTTCATGCTCGTAATTGTGCGTTCTCTGTAGAGTAGCATCACCAATTTGTGCATTATACTGATCATAATTATAAGTATCGATATCTGTATTTTCTTTGTGTTTATTAAAAGAAGAAGTAATACTTGCGTTCAGGCTTTTTCGATCATCGGCAAATTTTCTGTCGTAACTAAAAGCCAGTTCACCAACTTTTGAACGCTCTAATTCTAATGAATGCCTGATGTTATCAGAGAAAAACTGATTTGTAATGGTGTTTACCAGAGTATGCAAAGTCTCATCATTATCCTGACTTTCTATATTGCCTAAAGCTTCAAATGAAAAGCTGTTTCGTTCGTTGGGCGAAAAATCAATATTGAGTTTTAGATTTTGTAAACCTTCAGTTCGCTCATCATTTCTGTTTTGATTGATAAAATGTTCATCATCAATAAAATTATTGGTTCTTTCGCCTTTTATTTTTTTTGTTCGGCCGGCAAAACGATTGTCATATCCCAAACCAAAATTCCATTTATCCGTTTTCTGATTCAGCAGAACCGAACTGTTCAGTCTTCCTTTCGCTCCAAATCCGCTGCCAAAAACTACAGCACCATTAATTCCGCTTTGATTGTTTTTTTTGAGTTTGATATTGATAATTCCGCTTTCAGCATTGGCATCATACTTAGCGGTAGGATTACTGATAACCTCAATGCTTTCGATACTGCTTGCCACAATCTGATCCATATTAGTAATGGCAGAATTTTTTCCGTTAATTAAAATCATCGGAGATTTTCCTCTCAGCGTTATTCCTCCGTCAGCATCAACGGCAACAGTCGGAATACTTTTTAGCATATCTGTTGCAGTTCCTCCCGATTGTGAAATATTTGAAACCGCATTAAAAACAAAACCTTCGTCTGTTTTTCGGATTTGTTTCTTTTGAGAATTCACCACAACGGCATTCAGTAAATTAGTATCGCTTTGTAAAGTTATCGTTCCAATAGTGATTGGAGAACCAGCAAGTTTTATTTTTTGAGTATAAGTTTTAAAACCAATTAATTTGAATTGCAATTGATACTCACCTGAAATAATATTGTCTAAAACAAAATTTCCTGCAGCGTCTGTAACTGAATATGCCGCAACTTTCACAGAATCTGTTGTGGTCTTTAAAATAACATCGACAAATTCAACTGCAAGTTTTCCGTCAGAAACAACTCCTTTTATAGAAGAATTTTGTCCAAATGAAAATTGGCTTAGTGTAAATAAGGTAATTAAAAGTGATAAATTTTGTCTCCATTTTTTCATGAGACAAAGATATTTATAGCAGTAAACAGAGCTTCTTAAAGTACCTTAAGATATCATTAAATTAGTCTTAGAGTCTATTAAGTAAAGGTTTTTTGCTGAGATTTTTTTTGCCACCAATTTCGCGAATTAATTATTGTACTTGTTTACTTAATGCAAATAATTAAGCACTTTTTTAAATCATTTTAGTTCTTTAATCTGTGGCTTTGAAAAAAAATACAGATTAATAATTAGCGATAATTCGTGAATTTTTTGTCAAAAAAAAACGCCCGAATCATCGGGCGTTTTAGTAATAAAAATATATTTTTAGATTTTCTCAATCCATTTTCTTGCGTTTACAAAAGCTTCATGCCAAGGCGAAACTTCATCGTTTCTGTCTTTTGGATAATTCGCCCAGTTCCATTGGAAAGTCGAACGCTCAATATGAGGCATCATTACCAAATGTCTTCCGGTTTTGTCACACATCATTGCCGCGTTATAATCAGATCCGTTAGGGTTTGCTGGATAACCTTCGTAAGCATATTTAGAAACAATGTTGTAGTTTTCTTCGGCAAGAGGCAAATTGAATTTTCCTTCTCCGTGAGAAACCCAAACTCCCAAAGTACTTCCGGCCAATGTCGATAACATAACCGAATTATTCTCCTGAACCTTTACAGACGTAAAGATACTTTCGTGTTTCTGGCTTTCGTTATGCAGCATTTTTCCGTGAACTTCATGCTCCGGATTTATCACTTCCAATTCCATGAATAATTGACATCCGTTACAGATTCCAACAGATAAAGTATCTTCTCTTTTAAAGAAATTATCTAAAGCTGTTTTTGCTTTTTCGTTGTATAAGAAAGCTCCGGCCCAACCTTTGGCAGAACCTAAAACATCTGAATTAGAGAATCCTCCAACAGCACCAATAAACTGAATATCTTCAAGCGTTTCACGACCGGAAATTAAATCGGTCATGTGAACGTCTTTTACATCAAATCCGGCTAAGTACATTGCATTTGCCATTTCGCGTTCAGAATTACTTCCTTTTTCACGAATAATAGCTGCCTTAGGTTTTGGTTTCGAAGCGTCGATTATAGGTTTTTTTCCTGTAAAGTGTGCCGGGAAAGTATATTGTAAAACCTGATTTTTATAGTTTTCGAAACGTGCCTGAGCTCTTCCGTTTTTAGATTGTTTTTGATCTAATAAATAAGAAGTTTCAAACCAGATATCTCTGTATTTTTTAATGTCTAAAGTCCAAAGTCCAAGGTCTAAAGTTTCAGTAGTTGTCGCTTTTCCTAATTTGAAAAATTCGATATTATTAGCTTTTAATTTAGCTTCAACAGCTGCATCAGATTTAGCCTGGAAAACGATTCCGATGTTTTCTGAGAAAAGGATTTTCAATAGATCTTTTTCTGCGAAAGCACTAAAATCAATTTTTGCTCCAAGATTTACATCTGCAAAACACAATTCTAGTAAAGTTGTGATTAAACCACCGCTTCCGATATCGTGACCTGCTAATATTTGGTTTTCGCCGATTAATTGCTGAATGGTATTAAAAGCATTTTTGAAGAAAGAAGCATCTTTTATAGTAGAAGTTTCTTTCCCGATAGTGTTTCTGATTTGTGCAAAAGACGAACCTCCTAATTTGAAATTATCCTGAGACAAATTAATATAATAAATAGAATCTCCGTTTTTCTGTAAAACAGGTTCCACTACTTTTCTAATATCTGTACAGTTTCCTCCGGCAGAAATAATAACCGTTCCCGGTGCGATTACTTCGTCGTTTGGATATTTTTGTTTCATCGAAAGTGAATCTTTTCCTGTCGGAATATTGATTCCTAATTCGATTGCAAATTCAGAACAACCTTCAACAGCAGCGTACAAACGAGCGTCTTCACCTTCGTTTTTACAAGCCCACATCCAGTTTGCTGATAATGAAATTCCTTTTAAACCATCTTTTATTGGCGCCCAAACAATGTTTGATAACGATTCTGCAATAGCATTTCTGCTTCCTGCAACAGGATCAATTAAAGCCGCAATAGGAGCGTGGCCAATAGAAGTTGCGATTCCTTCTTTACCTAAATAATCCAGAGCCATAACTCCAACATTATTCAATGGTAATTGAAGCGGTCCTGCATTTTGTTGTTTGGCTACTTTTCCACCCACGCAACGGTCCACTTTATTAGTCAACCAGTCTTTTGAGGCAACAGCTTCAAGACGTAAAACATCTTGTAAATATTTTTCGAAATCTGCCTTGTCATAAGAAACATCAGCATATTTTCTGTCAATAGTTTTGTCATTCATAACCGTTTTAGGAGAACTTCCAAAGAAATCTTCTAAAGCATAATCCATCGGTTTTGAACCATTTGATTTTGATTCGAAAGTAAAACGGTGATCTCCCGTTACATCTCCAACCTGATACATTGGCGAACGCTCTCTGTCAGCAATTCTTTGCAAAATATCGATATCTTTCTGACCAATAACCAATCCCATTCTTTCCTGAGATTCGTTACCAATAATTTCTTTTGCGGAAAGTGTTGGATCTCCAACCGGTAATTTATCCAAATCGATTAATCCACCCGTTTCTTCCACTAATTCCGAAAGACAGTTTAAGTGTCCTCCAGCACCGTGATCGTGAATAGAAACAATTGGGTTATGATCGCTTTCTACCAAACCACGAATGGCATTGGCAGCACGTTTTTGCATTTCCGGGTTTGAACGCTGGATTGCATTTAATTCAATTCCTGAACCAAAAGCCCCTGTATCTGCAGAGGAAACCGCAGCTCCACCCATTCCGATTCTATAATTTTCTCCACCTAAGATTACAATTTTATCACCTTCTTGTGGTTTCTTTTTTATCGCCTGATCTAATTTTCCGTAACCAATTCCGCCCGCTTGCATGATTACTTTATCGTAACCAATTTTACGGTCGTTTTCTGAATGTTCGAAAGTCAAAACCGAACCTGTAATAAGCGGTTGACCAAATTTATTTCCAAAATCAGAAGCTCCGTTTGAAGCTTTGATCAAAATGTCCATTGGTGTTTGGTACAGCCATTTTCTTTCTTCAACAGCATTTTCCCATTTTCTGTTATCATTCAAACGAGAATATGAAGTCATGTAAACCGCAGTTCCTGCCAATGGCAACGAACCTTGACCACCTGCAAGACGGTCACGAATTTCTCCTCCAGAACCTGTTGCAGCTCCGTTGAAAGGCTCTACAGTAGTGGGGAAATTGTGTGTCTCTGCTTTTAAAGATAAAACCGAATCAAATTCTTTTATTTCGTAATAATCAGGTTTGTCCGCTGATTTTGGTGCAAACTGCTGCACTTTTGGTCCTTTTACAAAAGCAACGTTGTCTTTGTAAGCAGATACTATATCGTTAGGATTTTCCTGTGATGTTTTTTTGATTAATTTAAAAAGAGAAGTCTCTTTTTCTTCACCATCGATGACAAAAGTTCCGTTGAAAATTTTATGACGACAGTGTTCAGAGTTGGCTTGTGAGAAAGCAAAGATTTCAGAATCAGTTAGTTTTCTTCCTAATTTTAAAGCAAGATTGTCTAAATAATCTACTTCTTCCTGGCTTAGAGCCAAACCTTCTACTTTGTTATAAGTGGCGATATCATCGATTTCTAAAATCGGTTCTGGCTGAACGTTGATCGTAAAAATCTTCTGATCTAATTGATTGAATTTTTGTGAAAGCATCGGATCAAAATCAGTAAAATCTTCCGTTGCAGGATGAAATTCCTCAATTCTGATAATGCCCGGAATACCCATGTTTTGGGTGATTTCTACAGCATTTGTACTCCAGGGTGTGATCATTGTGGCACGAGGACCAACAAAAAAATCCGTCAAGGCGGATTTTTCGATCTTATTGGAGTTGGCAAAAAGCCAGTTTAGTTTTGAAATGTCTTGAGCCGAAATTTCGTTTTGCGTTTGTACGGCAAAAACAGTTTTGCTTTGGTTTTCAAAGAAATGGATCATTGTTTTGTGTAGTTTGTTGTATTGAGGTGCAAATTTAGTGTAAATAAATAGCAAGCGCAAATTTGAAAACGAACTCTTTTGAAAAAGTTAGATGATTTTTTTTGAACCCTGTAAGCTACATAAGTTCATTTTAGAATTATGAATAACAATATCGAATTGTTTAAGATCTCAAGGACGCAAAGTTTATTTTTTTTCTGTTATCTTTTTTAGAGCTCTTTGGTAGTCTTTTTCAGATTTGGCACTGCCATCATCCGTTATTTCAATATGATAATTATGTACTTTATTGTTTTTGATTTTATAAAATGCAGCCCAATTGGTGCCGGAATTCACATGACTCTCAATAAGATTGTATTTTGAATTGTAACTCGGATTTTTTATTTCGTTGAAACCAATTACTTTACTGAAACTATTCGTTTTTGGATGGTATAAATACAAATTGTAAGTCCAATTGCTTCTTACGTCAGAAATATTTTGAACCAGAATATCTTTTATTTTATCATTGTTGAAATCCTGAAACTCAATTTTCTGTACAAGACTAAAAATAGAATCTTTTACTAAAACAGAATTTTTGCCATTTAGTTTTTGATTGATGATTAGAATCGAATTTTTTTCGCCATCATAACCTTCACTTTCGGCTTCAAAATTTTTAATTTTTATAGAAATTCCTTTGTTTTTATAAATAGAATCACATTCAACAACAGTTGTTTTTTGAGCAAACAAGCTGATGAAGCATAACAAGCAGAGTATTGTCAGGAAACTTCTTTTCATATAGTGAGTCAGTTTTTAAAACATAGTAACTTATTAGTAAATTTTTACTTAGCAAAAACCGCACTCTGGTATGCACCCAGATCCGGGGGAGAAGTTCGGGTTTTTCCAATAATATCTTGGGGAATATTATAGGACTGATTGCCTTTCGCAAAAGCGGCAGAAGTATTGTCAATATTAAACTTGTTCTGTGAAACATTATAAAATTTAGGATTTTCATTTAGAATAATCTGGTTATAATGTAAAGCATCCGTTTTAAACTGGTAATCGGGATTGGTGGTTGAGCTGTTAAACTTCAATAAACAATTATTCAGCTGATAAACAAATGCAGCGTTAGTGCTTTTGTTTAAATTGAATTCGTTCGTACTTGATCCGTAAATAATGCAATTGTTGAAAGTGGCCTGTACAAGATCATTCGAAACAGGACTCATACCGGCTAAAGTATTGCTTAAGCTGACAGCGAAACGAGACGTATTTTGCCAATTGTTGTTGAAGGTGGAATGAGTAAAAACATAATTCCCGCCATAAACACAGGACAAACCCGCTAAGCCAGCGTAGTTAATTACAATGTTTTCTCCGTTAATATTGGCGTTTTGAGCTAAGATTCCGTATTCAGCACAATTGTAAATTTGTGTATTCTTGATTTGAATTGTGGTGTTATCAGGACTTTTTATGCTTAAACCTGTAATGGCATTTTTTAAAGTAAGATGATTGATCGAATGATTTATGCTTCCGTTAGCCAGAATAACAGAATTCCATTGTCCCGGAATATTATCGTAAAGCGATTCCAGTCGATCTCCTTCAAAGATAACTTCGTTTTCTAATTTCCCGGTGGCAGACACAGCTCCGTTAATTTGCAGCGATGCTTTGTTGTCTACATAAAGACCGGAATTAGCATGGAAAAATACTCTGGCTCCGGCTTGAAAAGAGACGGTTTTATTTTCGGGAACACCTGCAAATCCATAAATAACATAAGGTTTTTGGTTGGTAAACAGTAATTCATTTCCGTTAACAGGATCATTTTCATCCAAATAAAAACCATCGACAGGTTTGTTGTCAATTGTGATTTTCTCTTTTGTTCCGTCGGCATTTTGTTTCGGATAAAGAAAAACAGCATCCTGAATCAGGGTTACCAAAGCTACTTCCTGAAGATTGGCGCCGCTGTCAAACTGAATTTGATCGGTATATAAAAAATCCGTAGGATCAGCATCTGTAATATCTGCAGTCGTTTCTATAAAAATATACAAACTGTCTTTGGCTAAAAGAGTAACTTTATTAAAGATTTTACCATTGTTTCCGCTCATTCCGTCAACCGTCATTCGGTATTTTGAATTCAGGCCATTTTTAAGTTGAATCGTTGGAATCGAAATGTCGTCTTTACTGGTATTGTAAACTTTAAGCTGGTACGTGCCTGAGCCAATATTTTTAAAAACGGTATCTAAATAAACGGTGTCTTTTGAGAACTTTAAATTTCCGGAACTGGCAACAGTATCAAAATCAGTTCGGCAAGAGCTGAAAGTTGTAAGTAGTCCAAAAATAAAAAGTATAAAGTATTGACGCATTTGTTTCTGTTTTTGCCACTGATTTAAAAGATTAAAAGGAATTTTATAAAATTTTTAATCTGTGATAATCTGTGCAATCTGTGGCAAAATAAATGAATTTTCGGCCTCAGATCAATATTGATTGTTTTGGTAAAAATAACAAAAAACTTACATGTTTGAAGTCGATTTTTAATTTAGAATTGCATTTTCGAATTTGTATCTCTTCTTTTCTTTAATTTTACGATTTTAAATTCCATTTTAATGAATTACACAAAAGAGCAGATTTTAGCGCGTTGCAACGAATTTTCTAAAAACACGCTAATGGAAACGCTAAAAATAGAATATATAGATGCTGGCGAGGATTTTTTAACTGCAAAAATGCCAATAAATCCTTCCGTTCACCAACCCATGGGACTTTTGCACGGAGGAGCTTCTGTAGCTTTGGCAGAAAGTGTAGGTAGTGCAGCGTCATTTTTTTTCATCAACCCAAAAGAACAGGAAGTACGCGGCATCGAAATTTCGGCCAATCACTTAAAAAGTATTCGTGAAGGCTGGGTTTTCGGGACAGCGCGAATCATACATAAAGGAAGAAGTATTCATCTTTGGGAAATTAAAATTACTGATGAAGCCGGAAATTTGATTTCGCTTTGCAAACTGACGAATATGGTTTTGGAGAAAAAGAAAACAGAATAGAACATGAATGACTTTTTTTCTAAAATAAAAAAACATTACGAAAAGCATTTGCCTTTTGTGATGTATTCTAAGCCTAATTCTGCAAGTGTTTTTGGACTTTTACAACAAAATGATGCGTTATATAAAATCTCAAATTATAAAGAAAAGGGTTTTGTTTTTGCTTCTTTTGATGAAAAACAACTTGTTTTGATTCCGGAAAATGAAGCTGAAATTATAACGACAGAACAAGAGGAACTTTCTTTTGAAACTATCGAAATCGAAGATTCAGTTTTTGATGAAGCTGCTAAAATTCAGTATGAAGATTTAGTTGCTAAAGGAATGGAGGCGATTAAAAAAGAGGAATTCAAGAAGGTTGTTCTGTCAAGAAGCGAAAAAGTTGATTTAGCTGAATTTGACTTTATAACCACCTTTCAGCATTTGACTCAATTGTACCCAACGACTTTCTCATATTGCTTTTTTCATCCTCAAATTGGATTCTGGATGGGCGCAACGCCGGAACAATTACTGAAAGCAAACGGAAATGTTTTTGAAACCACAGCTTTGGCAGGAACTCAAAAAGCAAATTTAGAAACTGAAATTCTCTGGCAGCAAAAAGAGAAAGATGAACAACAATATGTAACAGATTTTATTGTAAAAAGATTGCGTGAGGTTGCTGCTTCGGTTAATGTTACGGAGCCTTACAGTCTGAGGGCAGGATCTATCTGGCATATTAAAACGGATATCTCGGGAGTTTTAAAGGATAATTCGACCCTTGAAGAAGTGATAGATACCTTGCATCCAACTCCTGCTGTTTGTGGTTTGCCAAAGAAAAAAGCAAAAGCATTTATCATAGAAAATGAAAACTACGACAGAACTTTTTATACCGGATTTTTGGGTGAATTGAATAGTAGTTTCGCTGGCAGCGATATTAGTTCTGATTTATTTGTAAATTTACGAAGTATGCAAATTCAGGATCGTAAAGCTATCTTGTATATGGGATGTGGAATAACAAAAGAGAGTATTCCGGAACATGAATGGGAGGAAAGCGTCAATAAATCAATGACGATGAAAAGAGTGTTGAACTCAAAATAAGAAGAGAATAGAATAAAGAGAATAGATAATAAAAAGTCAATTTTAGTTTTTAGATTGAAATTGATTTTTGACATTGACATTATAAAGTATGAAGTTAGATATATTAGCCTTTGGTGCACATCCGGACGATGTAGAATTGGGTTGTGCGGGAACAATTTTAAAAGAAATATCTCTTGGCAAGAAAGTAGGTATTGTTGATTTAACGCGTGGCGAGTTGGGAACGCGTGGTACAGCTGAAACCAGAGATCAGGAAGCAAAAGACGCAGCTAATGTATTAGGTGTTTTGGTTCGTGAAAATTTAGAGATGAGAGATGGTTTTTTTGCTAATGACGAAAAGCATCAGTTAGAAGTTATTAAGATGATCCGAAAATACAAGCCAGAGATTGTGTTGTGTAATGCGATTGACGATCGTCATATTGATCATGGAAAAGGAAGTAAATTAGTTTCTGATGCGTGCTTTTTATCAGGTTTAATGAAAATTGAAACTTCGATTGACGGACAGAGCCAGGAAGCCTGGAGACCAAAAGTAGTGTATCATTATATTCAGTGGAAAAATATCCAGCCAGACTTTGTAGTAGATATTACAGGTTTCGAAGATAAAAAGGTAGCGGCGATCATGGCGTATAAAACTCAATTTTATGATCCAAACTCAACAGAACCTGTAACGCCAATTACAAGTAAAAACTTTTTTGAAAGTGTAAATTATCGTGCGCAGGACTTAGGTAGGTTAGTTGGTAAAGATTTTGCAGAAGGATTCACTGTTGAAAGGTGTTTGGCAGTCAATAGTTTAGAAAGTTTGATGTAGTTTTAGTAAAATTTTTTCATTTTTTTCTTTGGAGAAGTAAACCTTTGTTGTATATTTGCAACCGCAAAGAAAAATGGTGGTTGTAGCTCAGCTGGTTAGAGTATTGGTTTGTGGTGCCGAGGGTCGCCGGTTCGAACCCGGTCAGCCACCCAGGATTTTAAAGCCTTGAAGAAATTCAAGGCTTTTTTTGTGTTTGTAATTTAAGTCCTAAACATTGGTAGATCACTACGGAAAAAAATAATGCCAGGTTTAGAAAAAAAAAACTTAATATTGAAAAAAGGTTAAGAATATAAGCATTGTGGGTTTTGCTTCAGTTAATATGTTTTGATTTCAAATCTATAAGATATGTGATTTTCTGTAAATCTAACATCTACAATGTTTAAGTGATGGTTTGTTGGTTATTACAGTTTGTTTGTAAATCATTTTATTTGATTAAAAGTATTTTATTGCTTAATATCTCCGGTTTTGAGTCCTTTTTTCTTTGTAAAAGAAAACCTTTGTTGTATATTTGCACCCGCAAAGAAAATGGTGGTTGTAGCTCAGCTGGTTAGAGTATTGGTTTGTGGTGCCGAGGGTCGCCGGTTCGAACCCGGTCAGCCACCCAGGATTTTTAAAGCCTTGAAGAAATTCAAGGCTTTTTTTGTGCGTTTATTTTTTGGTAAAATAAAGAGCGGCTAAAAAAAAAGTTAGGATCAAACGCAAAGCTTGGGGATTAGCCAAAAAGTTAGTGTATGATTGGTTTTAATATTTGATTTGTTATTGTTTGAGATTTGGGGATAAGGGTAATGTGGGTATGAATATGGAGTGTGTTTTTTCTCTTATATATAAGGAAGGGTTTTTGGTTCTGTAGCCTGGTAGTTTTTTTTAAGATTCCTATATATAAGGAGTGGCTTGTTTAGTTGATGGCTCGAGGCTTCGGGGAAGCTTATTTAGTGTATTCTTGGGATTTGGAATTTGCGGATTTGAATGAGGAGCTATTTCCTGCTGTGCGCTGCAATCTTTTGTTTCTCCCGATAGCTATCGGGACCGGCACAAAAGGATTTTCGCTTCCATCAGGGATATGGCGGTTGTTTTTATAAGAAGTATATCTATATATAGTAGGAAAAGAAACTTTGTGTCTTACTGACTGCTCAAAAGCAATCAAACTAATCAAACCAATCAAAATGAAACTTTGTGCTTTAGCGTCTTGGTGGCAAAACCGGCTAAAGGTATAAAAACTGTTATGAAGTATTGTTACAAAGTAATCGAAAAACCACCCAAAAAGCTGTGAAGTCTATAAAAGCCGACTGTCTTGCATGGCTGGTATTGCTGAAAACACAATAGACTTCAGAAAATTCCTTAAAAGATAAAAAATGATGATACTCTAATATTGGTGTTATCAGAGTGTTAAGAAAAAGTTTCGAAAAACATTGAAATTATATAATGAAAAGTCTTGTAAATGTAAATAAAGGTGGTACTTTTGCACCCGCAACAACGAGAGACGTTCACTGAAATACTGGCAAGAGAGATTAATTAAAAGGAAAATTTATTTTCTGAAAAAGATTAAAAAAAGCTTGCGAGATTTGAAAACAGATGTTACATTTGCACCCCGCAAAACAACGGAAGTTCATTGAGATATTGGTTGGGAAATGAGAAGAAAAGGAAAAGAAATTTTCTAAAAAAAAACTTCAAAATTTACTTGCCAGTTGAAAATAAATTTTCTACTTTTGCACCCGCTTTGAGAGATAAGCGAAACAAAACAGAAGA
>NZ_MUGR01000051.1:0-13461 GCF_002217195.1 Flavobacterium aquidurense
GTTGTTTTTTATATATATTTGTTTCAATAATGGCTTAGAAAGGATGCTATTTTACAAGCGTAAAAATCCAACTTATAAGTCTATAAATAAAAACTAACTAAACCATACTATTAACTTATTAAACCAATTATTTATGACTAACTTTTTAATTACTAAAAGCAAATCGAAATACTTCAAAAATCTGGGTTTCCTGATTCTGATGTTAGTATTCTCTGCTATGGTAAATGCTCAAACTACAGTATCAGGAACAGTTTCGGATAGTGGCGGGCCAATACCCGGAGTAAATATTATTGTAAAGGGAAGTAATATCAATACAATTTCAAATTTTGACGGAACTTATACGATTAAAGCGCCTGCTACAGGAATTTTAGTCTATAGTTTTATCGGATACAAAGCAAAAGAAATTGCTGTTGCCAATAAAACTAAAATTGATGTAACGCTCGAAGAAGACCTCAACAATTTAAAAGAAGTTGTGGTAGTAGGATATGGTACCATGAAAAGAGGTGATCTTACCGGTGCTGTTTCGTCTGTTTCGAGTGCAGCAGTCGCACAATCTGTAGCGACCACTATTGATCAGGTTTTACAGGGACGTGCAGCCGGGGTTAACATTCAGCAAAATAATGGTGCGCCAGGTTCCAGTTCTTCAGTTCGTATTCGTGGTATAAGCTCGATTACAGGATCTAATGAGCCTATTTATGTTATCGACGGTGTGGTTATCGATGGCGCTACAGGTTCTATGAATGCGAATCCGCTTGCGGGGATAAATCCTTCAGACATTGTTTCGATGGATGTTCTAAAAGATGCTTCAGCCACAGCAATCTACGGATCAAGAGCAGCGAATGGTGTCATTATGATTACAACCAAAACCGGAAAAAAAGGAGAACTTACCCTGAACTTTGACAGTTATGTAGGATGGCAGGAAATTCCAAAACAATTACAGGTTCTTAATCTTAGAGAATACGGAACATTAAAAAATACCCGTGCCGATTTAGGAATTGTTCAACGTGACAATTATTTTATTCGTCCGGATTTGTTAGGAGATGGTACAGATTGGCAGAACGAGTTGTTTACCACCGCTATGATGCAGAGTTATAATTTATCTGCTTCAGGAGGATCTGAAAATACAACTTATGCTTTAGGAATTGGATATTTAGATCAGGACGGTATTGCCATTGGTTCATCATTCAATCGTTTCAATCTTCGAGGTGTGATAGACTCACAGGTAAAAAGCTTTTTGAAACTTGGTGTCAATATGGCTTTAAACAAAACAGAGCAAGTCACAACATTTACAGACGGTTCACTGATCCTTACTGCGCTTAAACAAACTCCAAATGTTGCTGCGCGTAATGCTGACGGGACATTCGACGGACCTGACACAACAGAATTTGTACAGAATAACCCGTTAGGTTTAGCTTTAATGAGAGACAATCATAACGAAAATTACGGAATAAGAGCCAATACATATGCTGAAATTGGTTTCTCTAAAAGCTTAAAGTTTAAATCGCAATACTCTCTGGATTATGGTTTTGGTAATAATTATACCTTTAATCCATCGTATACTTTTGGGGCACTTGTAAATGATGTTAGAGAAGGTACAAGAACAAAATCGCTTAGTCAAAACTGGATTTGGAATAATCTCTTAACCTACAACAAAACTTTTGGCGTGCATAACGTAAACGTAATGTTAGGTCAGGAAATGCAGGAACAGCGCTGGGAAAATCTGTACGGATATCGTTCGGGATACATTACAAACGGAGCAACAGATTTAGATGCCGGAGACCCTACAACCGCAAGAAACTCAAACGGAAGCTGGACAAGAGCCCTTAGTTCTTATTTTGGAAGAGTATTTTATTCCTTTAATGATAAATATCTGCTAACCGGTACCATCAGAAGAGACGGTTCTTCTCAGTTTGCCAAAGACAATCGTTGGGATTGGTTTCCGTCAGCAGCTTTGGCCTGGAAAGTTTCTAATGAAAATTTCTTAAAAGAAAATAAAACGATCAATAACCTGAAACTGCGATTGGGTTGGGGTATTGTGGGGAATCAAAGTGTTCCTAATTATGCTTATACCTCTGTTTATGGTACTTCTGCAACCAATTGGGGAAGTGGTCAGATTGCAACCAATACGGCAAATCCTGATTTAGGATGGGAGAAAACAAAATCGAGCAATATTGGTTTAGATCTTGGGCTTTTTAATAACAGAATCGAACTTATTGCAGACGTTTATTACAAAAAAACAGACGGATTGTTACTCGATTTAGCGCTTCCTGCCTATGCCGGAACAACAGGGCAAGGTTCTACAGCACCTCCAACATTCAATATTGGAGCTCTTGAAAACAAGGGATTTGAATTTACTTTAAATACCCTAAACATGCAAAGAAATGATTTTAGCTGGAAATCGAGTTTCGTTTTTTCTATGAACAGAAGCAAAGTTTTGGCATTGAATACAGAATCAGGAGTTTATAATATGACATTACAGCAAGGTTCTGATGTTACCGTAGTAACACGTACCGCAGTAGGACAGCCTATAGGTCAGTTTTACGGTTATAAAGTAATTGGACGTTTTGAGAAAGCTACTGATTTTTATTATAAAGATAAAGATGGAGTAGTAAAACCAACTGCTTTGCCGGAAGGAATGCAGATTGGTGAAAATGGAGTCTGGATAGGAGATTATATGTTTGAAGATGTCAATAAAGATGGTGTTATTAATGAAAAAGATACGGGATATATAGGGAATCCGGCACCCGATTTTACTTTTGGTATCGGAAATACATTCTCATTTCTTGGGTTTGATCTGAACATATTATTGACAGGATCTTATGGTAATGATGTCTTAAATTATCAAAGACGCTGGTTAGAAAATCCACGCGAAAATACTAATTTATTAAAATCAGCTTTAGGATATGCACAACTGGATTTGATTGATCCAAACGGACCAAACGATTACCGCAACGTACAAATTGTGGGCGGAGATCCTTATATGCCAAGAATTGGTGCTTCATCTGCATCATCGGCTTCTAATTATCGTTTGAGTAATCGATTTGTAGAAGATGGTTCCTATCTAAGAGTAAAAAATATTTCGATAGGGTATAATTTACCAAAGAAATTATATTCTAAATACGGTATCTCTAATATCAAAGTATATTCTAACGCACAAAACGTATTGACATTTACAAAGTACAAAGGATACGATCCGGAAGTAGGATCGATTAATCAAAATGTTCTTTTGACCGGTATTGATAACGGACGTTATCCGTCGCCGATAATCACCACACTTGGATTAAATGTTAATTTCTAAAATACTACAAACGATGAAAACAAAAAAAATAATTTACAAGATTCTTTTGATCGCATTGCCACTTGTTTGGACTAGTTGTAGTGATCTTTTAGATGTTGAACCCGAAGATCGAATTACTAAAGAGAATTTCTATAAATCCGAATCTGATTTTCAGGCAGCCACAGGTCCGTTGTACAACAAAGTGTGGTTTGATTTTAATGATAAATTCTATTATGGTTTAGGCGACGGACGAGCGGCAAACTTATACGCCCCTTTTTCTGATTATGTTTATCCGTTTACAGATTTAACAGAAACAGGATTAACAGGACCACTAGTTTCGGCCTGGGGATCTTTGTATAATGTGGTACAGCAATCCAATAATGTTATAATTGGCATTACAGGCAGCAGCGTTAATGACAACATTAAAAACAAATACATAGCCGAAGCCCGTTTTATGAGAGGAACCGCATATTGGTATCTGGCTTCATTATGGGGAGACGTAATTATTTCTACAGACCCAAGAGAACTGGTAAAAAATCCAATTGTAAATAAAAATCCATTAAAAGATGTTTACGAATTTGCCATGCGCGATTTAGAGTTTGCAGCAAAATATCTTCCGGAAACGGCAGGTCAGTCAGGACGTCTGACAAGATATAGTGCTTTCGGGATGCTGTCACGTGTTTATTTATCCTATTCAGGAATCAGTGACAACCCAAATAGCGGATCAAGAAATCAGGCCTATCTTGACCTGGCCAAAAAAGCGGCAGAAAAAGTAATCAATTCCGGCCCTTATAGTTTGATGCCTAATTATGCTGATTTATTTATGATCGAAAACAACAACAACTCAGAATCAATGTTTGCATTGCAATGGGTTCCTAACGGAGATTTTGGAGTAAACAATACGCAACAGGCTTATTTTGCCTTAAGCTCAGATATCACCGGAGATGATGCTGCGTGGGGATATTGGACCAGAGCTTCATACAATGTTTTACAGGAATATGAATCTAAAGATTCGCGTCGTAAAGCAACCTGGATGGGAAATAAAGATCATTATGCTGAAATTGGTAAAGCAAATGGAGGTTATACTGTAGATCACACAAGTGATTTCCTTACTGTAAAAAAAGGAGTAGTAGGATCAACAAAAGACAATGCTAAAATTACCCGTATGAACTCCGCATTAAATACCTATATGCTGCGTTTAGGCGAAGTATATTTAAACTATGCCGAAGCCGCTTTAGGTAATAATGCTTCAACAGCTGATGCCCTTGCACTTTCAGGAATAAACAAACTTCGTGTGCGTGCAGGTCTTGATCCTAAAGCAACACTGACTTATGCTGATATTATTCACGAAAGAAGAGTAGAGCTGTGTATGGAAGGCCAGTATTGGTATGATCTGGTAAGAAGATCCTATTACAAACAACAAGAAGTGGTAAATTATGTCACAAGTCAAAACAGAGGAACCATTACGCCAATTCTTTATGATTCAGCCACAAATGCAGTTACTGTTGATGCTACAAAAAGTAGTAGTTCACGTGCTATAGGTGTAATTGATGCTACCATTTTTGTTCTGCCTTATCCGGAATCTGAACTGGTTCAAAATCCGTTGTTGAGAGAAAACCCTGTGCCATATCAGTTTACTGAAGAAAGAATAAAAGACCTATTCTAGTAGAACGAAAAATAATAAATCTAAAGAAAGATTAATATGAAATATATTTTAAATAAAAAGTATTGGGCGCCCATCGCATTTCTTGGAATGATGGTTTTTAGTATGCTGTTTACTGCTTGTGATAATAATGATTCTAATGGTAAAGCGATAACGATTAGCAGAGTATTTCTGGAAGACATCAATTCGACTGTACCTGATAGAGAAGTTACTTTTGCCAGATTAGGACAAGTCATCCGTATTGAAGGTTCCGGTTTTACAGGACTAAAAAAGGTGTATATCAATGGATATTCCACTTATTTTAATGTTGTTTTTGTAAGCGATAATTCAATGCTGATCAATATTTCTGCGGATACGCCTACAATCGAAGCAGATCCTTCTGTTAGAAATACTATTCGATTTGTGAATGATAGTAATGAAACGACGTTTTCATTTGAAATTCGTTCCTCAAAACCGGTTATTGACCGAATCTCGAATACCATGCCTAACCCTGGTGAAACTATTACCGTTGAAGGTTCGGGTTTAACCGAAGTCAATAAAGTCATTTTTCCGGGAAATGTTGAAGTAACAACAGGAATTACATCTGATCCTGACGGTGAGTTTTTTACCGTTACAGTTCCTAACGGAGTATCAGACAACGGAGGTTCAATATTTGTTCAGAGCTCAAACGGAGGCGCTTATTCTCCGGCTTATTTTAATTTCAAAAAAGGTGTTTTAATCAATTTCGACGGACAAGGAAGCCAAGGTTCCTGGGACAGACCAACTATGATTCTGCCAACTGATATAGAATCAGCTTCTTTGGGAACAGGAAATACATCTCAGGGAAAATATGTACCGCATCATCCCGCCCGTATGCCAGCTTTTGATACAAAATCCCGTCAATCCGAAGTATGGACAGCAGGAACTGGCTCTGATAACTGGAGAACCCAACTAACACCTTATATTCCGGCAAGTACACCGCTTGACAAAGTGGCACTGCAATTTGAGATCTATGTTCCGGATGCCTGGAAAGATTCAGGATATTTAAAAATGTGTATGGTCAATAATTTTAACGGAGGCGAATGGGCAGGTGCTGTCTATAACTACATTCCGTGGTTAGTAGACGGAAAATCAGTTGCTTTTCAAACAACAGGCTGGACCACCGTTACCATTCCGCTAAATAAATTTTATGCATGGTCTAAAGAAGCTTTCACTTTTGAAACCGTTTTGGCTTATCGTGAAGCTGCAACCTATCAGAACTTTGGAATTTATTTTGAAAATTCTGATGTAAAAATGAAAGATGTTTTAGGAACTGCAAGCGAAGTAGAATTTCCTGCAAAAGCGACTTCGGTAAAAGTATATACAGACAACTGGAGAATTGTTTCACTGGATACACCGGTTTATAATGATTTCAATTAATAAAGTGGCACTACTAGATTAATAAAAGAGATAAATCGTGTAATTAAAAAAATACTAAAAATGAAATATAAATATATAATTCCTATAATTGCTTCGTCTTTAATGATTTTAGCATCGTGCGACGACAACAAAATGGACTGGGGGAAAGACCCGGATCATGGTGCAGTAACAGGAGCGGAGCTTCCGTTAGAACTAGTTGAAAAAATCAGCAGATATCAACCTTTAAAAACCTATACTGATTTTGTTTTAGGAAACGGAATTGGTGCTGATTTATACATGAGCGATGCTGCGTACAGAAAAATTGTAAACGAAAACTTTGATGAGGTTACACCAGGATATGCCATGAAACACGGCGCCATGGTAAATGCCAAAGGCGAAATAAATTTTGCGACTATTGATGCCTTCATTGCAGAAACAAAAAAAGCAGGACTAAAAGTTTTCGGACATACTTTAGTCTGGCATTCCAACCAAAACGCAAGTTACTTAAACGGACTTATTGCCCCAACTGTAATTCCGGGTTCCAGCGGAACCAATATCCTTGATGTAGCGGGCTTAAAAAGTGGTGCGTTTACCAATTGGGCAAGAAATAACCCTGGAAAAGGAATATCCATTGTTGCAAATTCCGGTTTAGCAAGCAATTCGCAGGCAATTCAATTAGCTTCAGGTGCAGCTTCAGCGCAACCTTACAATCTGCAGTTAACCTCTCCCAATATTCCAATTGTAACAGGTCATAATTATGAAATTTCTTTTTATATCAAATCAGATGTAACCGGTAAGGGACGTATTTCTTTCAATGCATCTTTAGCCAATCCATACCCTTATAAAGATTGGTATAATACGGGAGGAAGTCTTACAGAAGCTTTTGCAACAACATCAGCCTGGCAGCAAGTTAAAATTAAACTGGCACCGGGAGATTTTAAAGCAGGAAGTACAACTTTTCAGTATAATTTAGATTTAGGATATCTTCCAAATGTTACCTATTTAATAGACGTAAATACAATCGCCGTTGTAGATCTTGATGCTGTATCGGGTATTGTGAATTTAATTCCGAATGGTAATTTTAATTCAGGGATTACGGGATGGAGCCAGCAGAATGGAGCTGCAGGATCATTAAGTCTTGCAAGTGCTGCTAATTCATACGAAGGAAGTGGTGCTATGAAAGTAGTAAATGCAACCAGCACACCTACAGAGCAATATAAAACTCAAATTAACGGGCTTTTCAGTTCGGCTTTAGTTGCAGGAAAAAGTTATACAATTTCATATATGATTCGTTCTGAAGCGCCCGGTTCTGTAAGATGTTCTACTACACCACAGTCATTGGCCAATTATCAGGGCGATCAGGCAACTTCGACAACATGGAAATTGATTGAATGGAAAATTACCGGAAAAGGAGGAGAGACAGGTTTTAATTTTGATTTGGGAGCTGCCTCGGGAACGTATTACATTGATAATGTAGTAGTAACTTCCGGAGAAACTGCTGGCGGCGGCGTAACAGCGCCAATAAATATCGAGAAAACCGATGCCGAAAAAACAAAAATCATAGGAGATGCCATGAAAGACTGGATTTCTAAAATGATGACACATTATAAAACAAGCGTTTTTGCATGGGATGTGGTCAATGAACCAATGAAAGAAGACGGAACATTAAGAACCGGTAATGAAGGCGACACCGCGACAGATTATTTTTCGTGGGCAAAATATCTGGGGAAAGATTATGCAGTAACAGCATTTAAATTAGCCCGCCAAAACGGAAACACAACAGACAAGCTATTTATAAATGATTATAATCTGGAATCAAGATTAGACAAATGCGATGGCTTAATCAGTTATGTGACTTATATCGAAAGTCAGGGCGGTACAGTAGACGGAATCGGAACTCAGATGCATATTGGCCTGACAACAGACAAAGATAAAATTGTTCAGATGTTTCAAAAATTAGCTGCGTCAGGAAAATTGATTAAAATCTCTGAGTTAGATGTAAGATTAGGAACAAATGCGCCAACTGTAGCACAACAAGCAGCTCAGGCAGAAATGTATCAGTTTGTAATCGATATGTATAAAAAACACATTCCGGTACCACAACAATATGGTATAACTATCTGGGGTGTTTCGGATAGTGTAAAAGAACATGAATTCTGGCTTCCTGATGAATCCCCAAACCTTTGGGACGCCAATTATGTTCGTAAACATGCTTACAAAGGCGCTGCCGATGGTCTTGCCGGAAAAGACGTAAGCAAAGACTTTTCAGGCGAACTGGTAAAACCATAAAGTATTTTTTAGTAAATAAATCCGTAGTAGGAATCTCAAAAGGATTCGTACTATGGATTATTTCTTTTCTTAGCTTTTGCTAATTAGCTAAAGCTTAAAACAATTGATTTTTTAATATGAAACGAATTAAAATGTCTGATTCAAAAAACAGATTTATTTTATTGCTATTGCTGGTCATGCAGATTGGTTTTTCCCAGAATCAAATGCCTGTTCTTCAAAAAAAAGGAAATAAGACCCAATTGATCGTCAACGGAAATCCTTTTATTATTCTTGGCGGCGAATTAGGAAATTCTTCGGCGACCAGTATGGAAAGTATGGAGCCCATTTGGTCGAAATTAACGGATATGAATCTGAATACCGTTTTAACCCCAATTTATTGGGAATTAATAGAAAAGGAGGAAAACAAGTTTGATTTTTCTTTGGTAGATGATTTGATTCTCAGGGCCAGAAAAGAAAATCTCAAATTGGTTTTCTTATGGTTTGGATCATGGAAAAACAGTATGTCAAGTCATGCCCCTGAATGGGTAAAACTGAATCAGAAAAAATATCCCAGAGTTAAAGATGACAAAGGCAAAAGCCATGAAATTTTAACGCCTTTTAGCGAAAACAATTTGCAGGCTGATCTAAAGGCTTTTCAGAAACTGATGGCGCATATTAAGGCTTTCGATCAAAAAGAGCAAACAGTCATTATGATACAGGTCGAAAATGAAATAGGAATGTTACCAACTGCCAGAGATTATCATCCGTTGGCCAATGCAGCTTTTAAAAAAGAAGTGCCGGAAGAATTAATAAAATACCTGCAGAAAAATAAAACAAAACTAGTTCCTGAATTTTCAGCAATATGGAAGAAAAACGGTTTTAAAACATCCGGAAATTGGGAACAAATTTTCGGAAAAGGATTGCAGACGGATGAAATTTTTATGGCCTGGTATTTTGCCGAATTCACCAATAAAGTAGCCAAAGCAGGAAAAGAAAGTTATTCGATCCCACTGTTCGTAAATGCAGCATTAAATGCACCGGAGAAAAAACCGGGTGATTATCCAAGTGCAGGACCATTGCCACACTTAATGGATATCTGGAAAGCAGCCGGAAATTCGATAGATTTTCTGGCACCCGATTTTTACAATCCATCATTCAAACACTGGAATGATCTGTTTACCCGTCAGGAAAATCCGTTATTTATACCCGAACACCGTTTTGATGCCAGCGCACCATTCAAAGGATTGTATGCAATAGGACATTATGAAGCGATTGGTTTTTCGCCTTTTTCGATTGAATCTGTAGCCGATGCAAAAAAAGAACCGCTGGGGAAAATATACGATTTGGTCAGGCAATTAACGCCCGTTATCGAATCGAATAAAGGGCAAGGCAAAATTGACGGCGTTTTATTAGACAAAGAAAACCAATCACAAATTGTCAGGTTAGGCAATTACGAATTTAATTTTAAACATGATTATACCTTAAATTGGTCAGATGGCGCCAAAGAAGAAATCTGGCCAACGTCAAGTGCAATTATTATTCAGGCAGGAACTGATGAGTTTTATATTGCAGGATCCGGAATTGTAGTTACATTTAAGTCATTAAAAAATACAAATTTGAATGTCGGAATTTTAAAAACAGATCAGGGTAAATTTGAAAATGGACTCTGGCGTACGATCCGACATTTTAACGGAGACCAAACCCATCAGGGAAGGCATCTCAGAATATCTGTTGGTGATTATGAAATTCAAAAACTGAAATTATATACTTATGAGTGATACTTTTTTCAGCCAAGACCCAATCGAAGGGAATAGGCGAAGTAATTTTACTAATTTTTTAAATGTTAATCTCAATTTGACAAATTAAAAAAATCGTAAAATTGAATAATCAACACAAAGTATAGATTAGTATAATTCGTGTAATTTGTGGCGGAAATCAAGCCCCACATAAGCAGATTAAAAAAAATCGTGTAAATCAGTTTTATCCCTTTAATCAGTGGGCAAAAAAAATATCAAATGAAACAAAGAATACTATTAGCTGCAATATTTTTGAGTTTCGCTCTCAATGCACAAATTAAATTACCAAGACTTATCAGCGACGGAATGGTTTTACAGCGCGATACCAAAGTAAAAATCTGGGGTTGGGCTTCTGCCAAAGAAAAAATAGAATTAGATTTTAACCACAAAACCTACAAAACCATTAGCGCCGAAAACGGAAAATGGCAAATCGAACTTCCATCACAAAAAGCAGGAGGTCCGTACGAAATGACCTTGAAAGCCAGTAATACAATTATCTTAAAAAATATTCTTTTCGGAGATGTTTGGGTTTGTTCCGGGCAATCGAATATGGAACTTCCGATGGACCGCCTGAAGGATAAATACAAAGATGTGATCGCTAAATCCGAAAATGCAAACATCAGACAATTTCTGGTTCCCGATCAATATTATTTTGCCAGTGAAAAAGAAGATTTTACATCAGGAGAATGGATCCAGGCAAATCCGATCAGTGTTTTGCAGTTTTCAGGCGTGGCATATTTTTTCGCCTTAGAAATCTATGAAAAATATAAAATTCCAATTGGGTTAATAAATTCCGCTTTGGGAGGATCTCCAGCCGAATCCTGGATCAGTGAAGAAAGCGTAAAGAAATTTCCGGACTATTATACTGAATTTTCAAAGTATAAAGACGGAACACTCGAAAAACAAATCGATGAGAATGATCGAAAAGTAAGCAATGACTGGTATAAGTTAGCCAATACTACAGATGAAGGATTAAAAAACAATTGGAAGAATGCGGACTTAGATGATACCAATTGGAAAACAATGAATGTTCCCGGATATTGGGCAGATAATGAACTTGGAAGTATAAACGGAGTAGTCTGGTTCAGAAAAGAGTTTATGCTTCCGACAGTAAAAGAAAACACGGCAAAACTTATTTTAGGAAGAATTGTTGATGCGGATTCGGTTTTTGTAAACAATCATTTTGTGGGGACAACCTCATATCAATATCCGCCCCGAATTTATTCCTTTGATGCAAGTATTTTAAAAGAGGGTAAAAATGAAATTTCCGTTCGCGTTATTAATAATTCAGGAAAAGGAGGCTTTGTTTTGGATAAGCCCTACGAATTGGTTTTGGGAAATGATACGCTCGATTTAAAAGGATTGTGGAAGTATCAATTAGGAGCTAAAATGTTACCCTTGCCGTCACCAACTTTTGTAAGATGGAAACCAGTCGGATTATATAATGCAATGATTGCACCTTTAAAAAACTATTCGATAAAAGGAGTGTTGTGGTATCAGGGAGAATCCAGTACCAAAAAGCCATCAGAATATTTTGCATTAATGGAAACATTAATTGCGAATTGGAGAACACAATGGCAACAACCAAAATTACCTTTTATTTTGGTACAGCTCACAAATTTCATGGAACCAAAATCGGAACCCGTCGAAAGCAATTGGGCTGAATTAAGGCAGCAACAGCTTAATGTTTTAAGAATTCCCAACACCGGAATGGCTGTTATCATAGATTTGGGCGAATGGAACGATATTCATCCGTTAAATAAATATGATGTTGGTAAAAGACTTTCTTTGCAAGCCAGAAAACTGGTGTATCGCGAGAAGAATCTAATTGCTTCAGGGCCTGTTTTTAAAGCAATGCGACAAAAAGAAAATAAACTAATCCTGAGTTTTACGGACACAGGATCAGGTTTAATGGCTAAAGAGAACGGTATATTAAAAGGATTTGCCATTGCCGGCAATGACGGAAAGTTTGTTTGGGCAAATGCTGTAATCGAAAGAGATAAAGTTATCGTTTGGAGTGATGCTATTATAAATCCGTCAAAAGTGCGATATGCCTGGGCCGATAATCCCTTAGAGGCAAATATGTATAATAAAGAAGATTTGCCGGCTTCACCTTTTGAAGCGGATTTGGATGGTAGGAAATAGTTGAGGTTTGATATAGTCGTGAATTAAAAATCCAAAGTAAATAAACTATTTACTTTGGATTTTTTTGTTTTTGTAATTGCTAATAAGTTGTAGAAAAAAAAGAAAACCCTTAACGATTGTTAAGGGTTTTAAATACTGGCGGAGGAAGAGGGATTCGAACCCCCGGACCTGTTACAGTCAACAGTTTTCAAGACTGCCGCATTCGACCGCTCTGCCATTCCTCCAGTAACACGCAATCATTTTCTCATTAAGGGTGCAAATATAGAATGTTTTTTTTATTGCTGAAAATTTTTTGATGTTATTTATCAATAAAAAATATCCTTCAAAGGCTAAAGCTTCCAGACACGGAATATTAAAAAAATCTTCTAGAAATTTCTGATGAAATGGGAATTCTTATTTGTAAAAAAGTTTGTATTCAAGCCATGTACTATTTAGGAAAACGTTACTTTTTTGGTTAAAAGAAATTACAGCCACATTATTGCAATTCCTTTAAGGCCGCAGCTTTAAGACCTTTTGGAGTGATAGTGCTCCGGTCAGTCATTTCATCTAATAGAACCATACCCTGATCATGTAGCAGTATCAAGTTTTCTAAAATAATTGACTGCAGGACCTGTTCATCTGGTCTTTCATCTGCCAGTTTATCAATAAGGAAGGTATACGGTCCAGCAATTTCTGCTAATTCTTCAAGTGAAACACTGCTGTTAAAATTTTCAGCCAGTGCTTTTAGAATTAGATCGGTCAATTTTATTGTCATATCTTTTGATTTATGCTGATTTAAAGTTATGACATTTTTTACTTTAAAATCATTGTAGTAAGAAATATTGTCAAAAATATTATGGTAGTGTTGCCAAGAAAGGTAAGATGATAACTGTGGTCTATATTTCTGAAATAGTTTCATTATTAAGGATTCCACTGCTATCCTACCGTCTGGACAC
>NZ_MUGR01000052.1:0-62202 GCF_002217195.1 Flavobacterium aquidurense
CTTTGAACCTTTGCCACTTTGAACCTTTGAACCTTAAAAAATCAATTTTGCTCTACATAACTTTTAAAATTATCCAGGATTGAATTCCAGCCTCCTTTTTGCATTTCATCTGAATTTTCCGTTTCGGGATCAAAGCTTTGGATAATTTCTACTCCGTCCGGGGTTTCTGTAAAAGTAATTTCAACTTTTCTGCCATCTTCCATTACATATTCAATCGCTTTATTTTTTTCGACCAAAGTATATTCTCCTCCAAAATCAAAACTCATGCTGCCATCTTTTGCCGCCATAGTCGATTTGAATTTTCCGCCTTCTCTTAAATCATTTTCAGCATAAGGCGTATGCCATTCTGCCGAAGCAAAACTCCAGTTTTTAATGTGTTCCGGTTGTGTCCAGAATTCCCAAACTTTATCTATTGTTGCGTCAATCGTATTTTGTACTGTTATCATTGTGTTTTTCTTAAATTTATACTCATTTTATATATAAACTTACAAATTTATTAAGCAAATTTAAAACATTACAGAAAGCTTTAACATACATTAAAAGTCAACTTTAGGGTCATTTAAGACAAAATAATTACTTTTGTGTAGAAGTTAACTTTACAAAAACCACAAAATCATGAGTAAGAAAGTAGGTTTAATTGTACCACACGACTATAAATTATTAAGTATTGCTGCCATTTTAGAAGTATTTGAAACAGCCAATAAACTTTCCAAAGGAGATAAATCTTTTGAAATCATGGTTTTTCAATCTTCAGAACAAATCAATGAAAAGAGGTTGTTTGGATATGAAGTGAATTCTATTGAAATTTCCGATGAAGTACTTGACATAATTCTGATTCCTGCTTTTACGACTGATAATATGACTGAGATGATTGCAAAGAACAAGAATTTTATTCCCTGGCTGCAAAAACAACATCAGTCCGGAGCCGAATTGGCCAGTTTTTGCACCGGTGCTTTTTTGTTTGCAGCATCAGGATTATTAAACGAAAAACTGGCTACAACTCATGTCGATGCCTGCAGTGCTTTTACAAAAGCATTCCCATTAGTAAAACTTAAAGCCGAAGAAACCTTAACGGCAGATGGCAGTTTATATACCAGCGGCGGTTCGACCTCAACATTTCACTTATTGATTCTTTTAATTCAAAAATATTGCGGAAACGAGATTGCCGTTCAGATTGCCAAAATTTTCTCTATCGATCTAAATCGCTACAAACAGAGCTATTTCAGTACTTTTAGACCAAATCATTTGCACAATGACACTTTGGTCGCCATGTTACAGCAAAAAATAGAGAATCAATATAGTACGATCGAAAAATTAGAAGAAATCACCAAAGATATCCCCACAAGTGCCCGCAACATGACACGACGATTCAAACAAGTTACGGGAATTCCGCCAATTGAATATTTGCAAAATATAAGGGTCGAAAGTTCTAAAAAGTACCTGGAACAAACCCAACTTTCGATTTCTGAAATTATCGAAAAAACGGGTTATAATGATCCAAAAGCATTCAGAAAAGTATTTTTTAAAATGGTTGGAATGAAACCAATAGAATATCGGGAGAAATTTAGAGTACAGTAATTTTTTTTAGGAGCAGAAGTTTCGTCCTGAAAGACATTTTGTCCTGCTCTCCATTATATCTTTTGCTGTGAACCCCACAGCAAAAGGATGCCGTTTCGATCAGGGCTATACGAGAACTTTTTATTTTTAGAAGATAATCAGGTTGGGAAGTTAAAACTATCTCAAGACTTAATAATCCACATCAGGACTTTTTTATTTTCCTTCAGAAGTTTATCAATTTCTTTCATGCTTTCATTAGAAACTGCCGGACATCCCCAACCTTCCGGAGTTCCTTTAGGATAGACTTCTTCGCTTGAAATGGCTTCCCAGGAATGCAACACTATAGCGCGGCTTCTGGCATGCGAATTTGTTTTTTCTTTTCCCTGCAAAACATAATTCACTTTTATCCCCCACTGACTTACGCCCCGATCCAGAATAATAAATTTACCTATCGAGGAACAATGCGAATCAAACTCATTGCTTATTGGCGCATTCTCTTTAGACATCGTTGCCCCCCAGTTATTATCACCGCAGCCGTGACTTACCACATATGATTTTACTATTTTATTCTCTTTAAAATCACACACAAAAAACCTCTTTAATCCGGAATGCATTCCTAAATCGATCAGAATAAATATGTTCTGATTAAGGTTATTGCGTTTACAATATTGCTGTGCTTCTTTGTAATAAACACTATAATCAATGTCTTTGATTTCACTTCGAGGTTTTTCTTCAGGAATAATTTCTACTGTTTTTTCCGGCTTAAAAACACTTGCTACCCGAAGTTCTTTGTTATCCCTACAGGATAACATCATTATAAAACTTATGATGATGAATATTTTTTTCATGCTGACAATTTACATAAAAATAGAGAATCAATTCTAAAACAGAAGAATGGAAAAAGCATAAAAAAACCTGCTCAAAGAAATGAGCAGGTTTTTAGGTAAACTTTGTCAAAATTTAAAAACTTTGACAAGGTATATCAAGATTTATGAAGCAATTTCCATACGCTTCAATAAATTTTTATCCAATGTATGTTTTGCATAGTCCTGATCGATTGTCAAAACTTTATCATCTGAACTTGGTAATTCGTACATTGCATCTGTTAAGATGGCCTCGCATAAAGAGCGTAATCCACGAGCTCCTAATTTGTATTCTAAAGCTTTATCAACAATAAAATCTAATGCTTCATCTGTAATATTAAACTCAACATCATCCATTAAGAATAATTTTTGATATTGTTTGATCAAGGCATTTTTAGGTTGTGTCAAAATTGCGCGTAAAGTCTCTCTGTCAAGAGGATCCATATGCGTTAACACCGGTAAACGACCAATAATCTCAGGAATCAATCCAAAGTCTTTAATATCTTTTGGAATGATATATTGTAATAAATTGTCTTTATCGATATTATCAACATTTTTAGAAGTTGAATATCCAACTGCCTGACGGTTCAAACGTTTAGAAATGATACGTTCTACACCATCAAAAGCCCCACCTGCAATAAACAGGATGTTTTGAGTATTTACCTCAACAAATTTCTGGTCCGGATGTTTACGTCCTCCTTTTGGCGGTACGTTTACAATTGTTCCTTCTAACAATTTCAATAATGCCTGCTGCACACCTTCACCAGAAACATCACGTGTTATCGATGGATTATCACTCTTACGGGCAATTTTATCAATCTCATCAATAAATACGATACCTCTTTCGGCTTTGGTTACATCATAATCTGCAGCCTGCAGTAAACGTGTCAAAATACTTTCGACATCTTCTCCCACATAACCGGCTTCTGTAAGCACAGTTGCATCAACGATAGCCAAAGGAACGTCTAACATTTTTGCGATAGTTTTTGCTACCAATGTTTTTCCGGTTCCGGTTTGTCCTACCATAATAATGTTACTTTTTTCAATCTCTACTTCATCGTCTAATTGCTGTTGCATCAAACGTTTGTAGTGATTGTAAACTGCCACTGACATTACTTTTTTAGTCTGATCCTGACCAATAACGTATTGATCTAAGAAAGCTCTGATTTCTTTTGGTTTCTTTAAAATTAAATCCCCAACAAGTTTTGCACTTCCACTTGATTTTAATTCTTCTAATACAATTCCGTGTGCTTGTTCAATACACTTATCACAGATATGTGCATTAATACCTGCAATCAATAAATTGGTTTCTGGCTTCTTTCTTCCACAAAACGAACATTCTAATACTACTTTAGCCATTCTTTTTTAGTTACATAAGTCGCAAAGTTACTAAGTTTCTGATATTTACCAATAAATCCTCAAAAACTTAGCAACCTATTAACTTTTTATTTTTGTTTCAAGTTTAAAAAAATGGTTTCAGGTTTGAGGTTCACAATAGCAACCTGAAACATATAAACTTTTTTAGCTTCTTCTTAATACTTCATCAATCATTCCGTATTCTTTTGCTTCGTCAGCTTTCATCCAGTAATCACGCTCACTGTCTTTGTGCACTTTGTCAAAAGTTTGTCCTGAATGTTGAGAGATAATATTGTACAACTCATCCTTAAGTTTCAACATTTCACGCAAGTTGATTTCCATATCTGTTGCAACACCTTGTGCTCCTCCTGATGGCTGGTGAATCATAACTCTTGAATGTGGCAATGCCGAACGTTTTCCTGCTGCTCCTGCACATAATAATACAGCTCCCATAGAGGCCGCCATACCTGTACAAATTGTCGCTACGTCTGGTTTGATGTATTGCATGGTATCATAAATCCCTAATCCTGCGTAAACGCTTCCTCCAGGAGAATTTAGATAAATTTGAATGTCTTTTGATGCATCAGCACTTTCTAAAAATAATAACTGAGCCTGAACGATATTGGCGATCTGGTCGTCTATACCTGTTCCTAAAAAGATAATCCTGTCCATCATTAATCTTGAAAACACATCTAATTGAGAAATATTCAACTGACGCTCTTCAATAATATATGGAGTCATATTAGTTGGATTCATCGCCGCTACGATTTTGTCGTAGTACATTGCGTTTACTCCCTGGTGCTTTGTAGCAAATTTTTTGAATTCTTTACCGTAGTTCATATTTTAAGTGTTCTAAGTTTTACGTTATATCTGTATCTATTCTTCATCAAAGGTTGTACCTCTTTCTAAAGAATGTCAATTTGTCTTATTTTTTGTTTCAGGTTTAATTTGTTTCAGGTTTGAAGTTTTTGAACTTGCTTCTTAAATAGCCCAGATAGCAGTGAAAAGCTTTTTGAATTCCGTTTTTTAGTTTTTTTATTCTTGGAAAGCGACTGAAAGAAGCTCTTGCAAGAATTTAAAAAACTTAAACGGAAGAAAAAACTTGTAACGAATAGCTGGATTAGCTTCTGAAAAGTAATCAAAAATAAATTAAAACAAAAGAGCGCCAAAGAATAACTTCTCTGACGCTCAAATATACTTATTTTTTTAGAAATTATTCTCCGTAAGACGCAGCAATAAATTCTTCGTAAGTTACTTCTTTAGTTGCCGGATTTGCTTTTTCTTTAAACACCTCTAACAATTTTTCAGCTACAACTTGCTCAGAAAGTCTTTTTACTTCTTCCTGGTTAGATAAAACTCTAGCCACGATTCCTTGTACTTCTTCGTCAGTTGGATTTGTTTGCCCAAATTGAGCCATTTGTTGTTTGATAGCGTTTGTTGTAAAAGCTTTCAAGTCTTCAAATGTAATCTGGATATTACTTTGTGCCATTGCTTTTCCTTCGATTAATTGAAAACGCAATCCTTTTTCAGATCTTGCGTATTCAACTTCAGCTTCTTCTGCAGAAAGTTTTTTCTCTCCAACAGTTTGCAACCATTTTTTAAGGAATTCAGCAGGTAAATCAAATTTAGTATTTTCGATAAGGAAATCCTGAACGTCTAATAATAATTTTTGATCTGCCTGTTGCGCGAATTGAGCTTCAGCATCTTCTTTAATTTTAGCTTTCAAATCTTCAAGAGAAGCTACTTTTCCTTCTCCAAAAAGTTTATCAAATAACTCTTGGTTTAATTCAGCTAATTCAGCTCCGTTGATTGCTTCGATAGTAAAGTTTACTTCGATATCTAAACCGTGAACGTCATCATGTCCTACTTTTAAGTAATCCATTAATTGGTGATCGTCAGCAAATAAACCTTTTGTACTTACTGTAACAACATCTCCAACTTTTTTACCGATGAATTTATCAGCAGCAGCTTTGTTGAAAGTAGATACAGCAATTGTAGTTGTATTGTTGATACCTTTTTCTTCGTTTGAGAAAGTTCCGGTTAAATCTGAATCAGCTTCTACTTTATCTTGTGGAATTGCTTTTCCGAATTGTTTTTGGATACGCTCTACTTGTCCGTCGATTAATTTATCATCAGCAGTAACGATATATTTTACGATATTGTTTTTCGCTTCTAAGTCAATTTCGAAGTTAGGAACCAAACCAATTTCGTATTCGAAAGTTAGTTCTTCAGCATCCCAATCAAAGTTTTCGTTTTCTTTTGCAAGAGGAGTTCCTAAAAGATTTAATCTTTCAGATTGAACAAAACGCTCTAAAGCCAAATCAACAACTTTTTGAACTTCTTCTTGCTTAATTGCTTTTCCGTATTGTTTTTCAACAAGGTCTTTAGGTACTTGCCCTTTTCTAAAACCTTTAACGGTAGCCAAAGGCATTTTTTCGTTTATTCTTTTTGCTACTTGACCTTTATAATCCATGTGAACAACTGTCATTACAATTGTTTCATTCACAGCGTTTATTGCTACTCTTTTAATATCCATCTTCTTCTTTAATTTACATAATAAAATTGGGTTGCAAAATTATAAAATTTTTGCAACCCAACCAAGTTTTTAATCTATTGTATTTAAAGACCTTTTAAATACGCTTTCGATATTAATTTTATTTATCGTCTCCAAGTATTTTATAAGTAATCGACTGAAGGATAGACAATATGACACTAAACAACAATGCTGTCCAGAATGAGTCAACTGCAAAACCTCCGACAATGTTGGTACACAACAAAATAATGATGGCATTAATCACCAGTAAAAACAAACCTAAAGTAATAAATGTTACGGGTAATGTCAGGATAACCAGTATTGGTTTTATAAAAAGATTTAATAATCCTAAAACAATCGCCACAATTACTGCCGTGCCAAAACTCGCAACATGTACCCCGGTTAAAAAATTCGCAATTAACAACACCAAGGCCGCAGTAACAAGGAGTCTAAGTAATATTTTCATATTTTTTGATTTTAAAGTTTAGATTAAAAGTAGTGAATTTTAAACTGTTTTTTTTGCCACAGATTAAAAGATTAGAAAGGATTTTTAAATTTCTAATTTTCAAATCAGTGAAAATCCTATAATCTGTGGCTATAAAAAACTGAATTTATTTATTGCTTCAGAAACTCAGTCGTTAATTCAAAAAATAATTTAGGATTTTCGGCATGAAGCCAATGTCCTGCATCTGGAATTGTCTCAAAAACAGCATTTGGAAATTGCTCGCGTATGGCATCAAAATCTGAATCCTGGATATATCCTGAATTTCCTCCGCGAATAAATAAGGTTGGTTTATCGAAAATCAAATTCTCATCTAAAGCTTTCCCAATCGCATCCAGATTATTATTGAAAGCGGCAAGATTGAATCTAAAAGCCAATTGTCCCGGTTCCTGCCAATATAGATTTTTCAATAAAAATTGTCGCGTTCCAAAATCAGGAACATATTGTGACAAAATTTCTTCGACATCATTACGGCTTGGTTTCACCGAAAAATCAACTGCATTTAATCCTGCCAAAATATCCTGATGGTGTTGTTTGTAAAATCTTGGTCCAATGTCAGCCACAATTAGTTTATCTACGATTTCAGGATGTGTGGTGGCAAAAAGCATCGCTACTTTCCCCCCCATCGAATGTCCTAAAATATCTATTCGTGACAATTGATTTACCTGACAATATTCAAACACATCTTTTACCATGGCTTCATATGTCCATTCCTCTGAATGAAAACTGCGTCCGTGATTTCGTAAATCTAAAATATGAACCTGAAATCCGGCATCTACATATTGTCCGGCAAGAGTTTTCCAGTTATCAGACATCCCAAGAAATCCGTGCATGATGATGAAAGGTTTTCCTTCACCTTCTATTTTTGAGTATAACATTTATATTATTTTTTTATTGAAAAATTTATTGCACAGAGACCCACAAAGCTTTTACGCAAAGAAGCACAAAATTTTCCTTAGCAATCTCTTCGTCCTTTTTTTAAACTGATAAACAAATTTTTACAAATATTACTTCAATTTGTTCAAATACATATTCACCACATTATCCAAACCAAGATAAAGCGCCTCTGAAATCAAAGCATGACCAATAGAAACCTCTAATAAACCGGGAATATTTTGTTTAAAAAACTGAATATTATCTAAACTTAAATCGTGTCCCGCATTAATTCCCAAACCTAATTCGTTGGCTAATTCTGCAGCTTTTACATAAGGATCGATTCCGTTTTTGTTTCCTAAATCATATTGATGCGCAAAAGCTTCTGTGTAAAGTTCGATACGTTCTGTTCCTGTTTTTTTTGCTCCTTCGATAATTTCAAGGACCGGATCAACAAAAATCGAAGTTCTGATTCCGTTACGCTGAAATTCCTGAATCACTTCAGTCAGATATGCTTGATTTTTTATCGTATCCCAACCTGCAGAAGATGTGATGGCTCCAATTGCATCCGGAACCAATGTAACCTGGGTTGGTTTGCATTCTAAAACTAAATCGATAAAATTATGCTGCGGATTTCCTTCGATATTATATTCAGTATAAACGATTGCTTTCAGATCTCGTGCGTCCTGATAACGAATATGACGCTCATCCGGACGTGGATGAATTGTGATTCCCTGTCCTCCAAATTTCTGAATATCGGCGGCCACTTTTAGCAAATCCGGAACATTTCCTCCACGGGCATTGCGAAGGGTTGCTATTTTATTGATATTTACACTTAACTTTGTCATATAAATAGATAATTAATTCTAGTAACACTATATTTGTTACGACAAAAATACAAAGTAAAACGTAGCAGTTTTTGCTATTTTTTGATTATTTTGCATGAAATATTCTTAACAGATTTATGACAGAAATTACAAACTATATCACCAATGATTTCAGAGCGATAGATAGTCAGGAGACGATAGCCTCGGTTCAGGACTTTTTTGCCGATTTGAATTTTTCGCATTTTCCTGTTACAGAGGATGGAATTTTCATTGGAAGTATCGCTGCTGATGATGTTGAAACTTTTGACACTGATAAAAAAGTCATTGATTACAAATACACTCTGGAACGCTTTTTTGCCCGAAAATCAATGCTATGGCTTGATGTTCTCGAAGTTTTTGCAAAGAACCATACGAATGTAGTATCTGTTCTTGACGAAAATAACGCCTATATTGGGTATTATGAAATGGAGGTTATCATGAAATTTTTTCAGGAAACTCCATTCTTAAAAGAACAAGGAGGTATTATTATCGTTCAAAAAGGTCTTTTAGATTACTCAATGGGTCAGGTAACGCAGATTGTAGAAAGCAACAATGGCAAAATCTTAGGCTGTTTCGTATCTGAAGCCGATTTAGAAAATGTTCAGATTACAATAAAAATTGGTGTTGGACCAATGAACGAAATTATCCAGACCTATAGAAGATATGGCTACGAAATCATTTCAGAACATCAGGAAGATGCATACATCAACAGCCTGAAAGAGCGTTCAGATTACTTAGACAAATACCTTAATATATAAGAGAAAATTAGACAATGTGTCAATTAGAAAATTTCTTTGGCTTACATTAAATAATTATCTAATTGACACATTGCCCAATTGACACATTACCTCATTGACTCATTATCTAATTACAAAAAATGAAAGTAGCCATTTACGGACAATACTATCAAAATAGTACAGAACCTATTATTAAAGATATTTTTATATTTTTCAATTCAAATAATGTCGAAATGGTTATTGAAGAGAATTTTTTAAAAATGCTTTACGAAAAAGAACTTATAAAAAAGGAATACAAAACCTTTTCAGCAAGTACTTCATTAGATAATAGTTTTGAGATGTTGATTAGTATTGGCGGCGACGGAACTATTTTGAGAGCCGCTACTTTAGTTCGCAATTCCGGTGTACCTATATTAGGCATCAATGCAGGAAGATTAGGTTTCCTAGCTACTGTACCTAAAGAAAGTATCGATAATTTTTTACAGTTTGTTATTGATAAAAATTACACTATTTCTGAAAGAACATTACTAAGCCTGACGTGCGACCCTAAAAATGACGCTATCGAAGAAGATCTCAATTTTGCCATGAATGAGGTTACCGTGAGCAGAAAAGACACCACGTCGATGATTACAGTTGATACTTATTTGAATAATGAATATTTAAATTCGTACTGGGCAGATGGCTTAATCATTTCGACACCAACAGGATCTACAGGATATTCCCTAAGCTGTGGCGGACCAATATTAACCCCAAATGTAGAAAGTTTGGTAATCACGCCCATTGCACCGCATAATTTAAATGCCCGTCCTCTTGTTATACCGGATAATACGGAGATAAAACTGCGTGTTTCAGGAAGAGAGGATCAATACCTAGTTTCGCTGGATTCCAGAATTGCTTCGGTAAGGAATGAATCTGTGTTGACGATTACAAAAACAAATTTTAAAATAAAAATGATAGAAATCCCAGGTGAAACTTTCTTAAAAACGTTACGAAATAAATTACTTTGGGGAGAAGACAAGAGAAATTAAGCCTTTTTCTGATTCACAACTATACGATAATACTACTTTTTCCCGTTCTGCATGTATCGAATCATCATTAAATGTCTCAAAATCATATTACAAATTGAAAAAAAAGCACATTTAACTAAAGGAACGTTGATTCGTATTGATAATTATTATATTTGCACGCAATTTTGAATTAAATGAAGAAAATTTTTAATTTATTGTTATGTTTTTTTCCCTTTATTACACTAAACGCTCAGATCAATGAGATTGGTGTATTTCTGGGCGGAAGTAACTTTGTTGGTGACGTAGGAAACACAGCATATATTGCTCCTGAAAAACTGGCTTTTGGTGTTTTGTATAAATGGAATAAAAGTCCGCGTCATGCGTACCGTTTTTCCTATACACAATCCACTATTACAGGAAACGATCGGGATTCAGAGGAATCAGGGAGAAACCAACGAGGCTACAGCTTTAAAAACACCGTAAAGGAGCTTTCTGCCGGTTTAGAGTTTAATTTCTTCGATTTTAATCTTCATGATTATCAGCCAAAAATTACTCCTTATATATATTCAGGTCTGAGCTACTTTATGTACGACGAATTATATGTTACGGGAGGACAAACAAAAAAAGATAAAAATTCAGGATCATTTGCCATACCAATAATATTGGGAATCAAATCGAACATAGCACCTAATTGGGTTTTAGGTGCAGAAGTTGGTGTTCGTTACACCTTTACAGACGATATAGACGGAAGCAATCCGAGCAACGGCAATTATAAGTCTTTGCATTTTGGAAATTTAAATAATAATGACTGGTATGTGTTCTCAGGTATCACTCTAACCTATACCTTTGGACAAAAACCTTGCTATTGCGCATATTAATAAAATGAATTTACTAGACTCTATAGATCAAACAAACTTACCCAAACATTTGGCCATTATTATGGACGGAAATGGACGTTGGGCAAAACAACAAGGTTTTTTAAGAGCATTTGGTCACGAAAACGGAACAAAATCTGTCAAAAAAACAATTACAACTTGTGCCAAACTTGGCATTGAGTATTTAACGTTATATGCTTTTTCTACAGAAAATTGGAATCGTCCAAAACTTGAAGTAGAAGCATTAATGAGAATTTTAATCAATTCATTAAAAAAAGAGCTTGGTACTTTGCAGGAAAACAATATCAAACTTAATGCAATTGGAAACCTTGAAAAATTACCAAAATCAGCTCAAAAAGAGCTATTGGACGTGATTGATAAAACAAAAAATAACTCACGTCTTACGCTAACTCTTGCTTTAAGTTACGGATCAAGAGAAGAATTGGTAAATGCCGTGAGAATCATCAGTGATAAAGTTAAAAATAATATAATTTCAATAGACGGTATTGACGATTCAATTATAAATGAGCATCTTTACACGCAAAATTTACCTGACGTAGATTTATTAATACGAACAAGTGGAGAACATAGAATAAGTAATTTTTTGCTGTGGCAAATCGCCTATGCAGAATTATATTTTACTAATGTCTTGTGGCCTGACTTTAAAGACCAAGATTTATATGAGGCTATTATTAGTTATCAAAAAAGAGAACGTAGATTTGGAAAAACCAGTGAACAAATTAAATAATATTTTAGTGTTACAAAAAAGAATACAAATAGTCTTTACCCTACTTCTTCTGGGTAGTTTTTCACAAATAAAAGCACAAGAAAGAGTTCCTTTTGATCAGGGAAAAAAATATATTCTTGCAAAAGTTTCTGTTGTTGGTAAAATAAGCTTCAATGAACAAACCGTAGTTACTTTCTCCGGCCTTCAAAAAGGACAGGAAATAACTGTACCCGGTGAAGAAATTAGTGGTGCTATCAAAAAGTTAGGTAAACTTGGCCTATTTGATGAAATTGCTTTTTATGTAAATAAAATAGACAATGACAGTATCTATCTGGACCTAAACATTATTGAACTTCCTAAACTAAATGAAGTAAAATTTGTTGGTATAAAGAAAAGCAAAGTCGAGGGATTAATTAAGGACAACAATTTGACCAAAAACAAAATTGTAAACGAAAACTTAATTACTACGACCAAAAATTACATCGAAAACAAATACAAAAAAGACGGGTTTTATAACACCAAAGTCACCATTACCAATACTCCTGACACCATAAACGGGCATCACGTAAACATGCTTGTTCGGGTAGACAAAGGCGATAAAGTAAAAATTAGCAGTATCGAATTTATAGGCAACAAGCAGCTTACAGGCAACCAGTTACGATCTGCCATGAAAGATACAAAGCAAAAAAATGTATTACGCGTTTTAAAATCTTCAAAATTTATTCCTGAAAAATACAAAACTGACTTAGAGAAAGTTGTGGCTACTTATAAGGAAAAAGGATATCGTGATGCACGTATTATTTATGATTCTGTTAGTTATAACAAGAAGAAAAATATGCTTGCCATCAAAATTAAAATGGAAGAAGGAAATAAATACTACTTTGGTAATATTAAATTCTTAGGAAATACTGTTTATTCTGATCAGCTTTTGAATCGCTATTTAGGAATCAAAAAAGGGGAAACCTATAATGGTGTTTTACTTGAAAAACGTATTGCTGATAAAACAAAACCTGACGCGGAAGATATTACCAACTTATACCAAAACAATGGTTATTTGTTCTCTAACATCAATGCAGTAGAGGTAAAAACAGTAAACGATACTATCGATTTTGAAATTAGAGTTACAGAAGGACCAATTGCGTACTTCAACAAAATATCTGTAGTAGGAAACGACAAAACAAATGACCATGTTATTTACCGTGAACTTAGAACCAAACCGGGAGAAAAATACAGTAAAGAACAATTGGTCAGAACTATTCGTGAAATTGGACAATTAGGATTCTTTGATCCTGAAGCTATCGATCCAAAATTCAAAAATGTTGATGCAGCAGCAGGAACTGTTGATATCGAATACCACGTTGTAGAAAAAGGATCCAGCCAGGTTGAGCTTCAAGGAGGTTACGGTGGTGGAGGTTTCATTGGAACCTTAGGATTATCATTCAACAATTTCTCAGCCAGAAATATATTCAACAAAGAATCTTATAAACCGTTACCAATGGGAGATGGGCAAAAAGTAGCACTTCGTTTACAAGGAAGTACTTACTTTCAAACCTATAGTTTGTCATTCTCAGAACCATGGTTTGGAGGAAAAAAACCAGTACAATTTAGTTCTTCTATCTCTTACAGTAAGCAGTTCTTAAATAACTACGCTACAAGAACGGTAGACAAAAGCAAGAGTTTTAATATCCTGACATTACAAGTTGGTTTAGCAAAACGTCTTACTGTGCCGGATGATTATTTTGTATTATCACAATCTATAAGTTACCAACATTATGATTTGAATAATTATAATACAGGTTTATTTACCTTTGGTAACGGAGCGTCAAGAAACTTAGCGTATACAATTGGACTTTCAAGAAGTAATAAAGGGGTTAACCCAATCTTCCCGACGTACGGTTCTGATTTTAGTGTTTCTGCTAAACTTACACCTCCTTATTCATTATTTAATGGAGTTAATTACGGCGACCTACAAAATCAAAAAGAATACAAATCACAATATACAGGAGCACCAATGTCAGGTGTAGATGGTAAACCACTTAACACTGGAGACTACGTCAAGACCGAAACTATCAACGGTCAATCAGGTATTGTAAGTGTTGGATCTGATTATGCAAGTGCAGATACAGATCAGGGAAAAGTCGATCAAAAGAAGTACAACTGGTTAGAGTACTATAAAATTAAATTTAAAGCAGACTGGTATACTAAACTTTATGGTAAATTAGTTTTAAGAACATTAACTGAATTTGGTTTCTTAGGTGCTTATGATCAGGCAAGAGGTGATGTCCCATTTGAGCGTTTTTACTTAGGAGGAGACGGAATGGCGATGTACTCAATGGATGGTAGAGAAACTATTGGATTAAGAGGTTATGAAAATAATTCCCTGACTCCTGTAAATTCAAGAAACGAACAAATTGGAGCAACTATCTATAACAAGTTCTCTATGGAGTTACGTTACCCAATTACATTAAAATCATCTGCATCTATTTATGCGTTGGCTTTCTTAGAAGCTGGATCATCATACCCAACTTTTAAAGATTATAACCCATTTGATCTTTATCGTTCTGCGGGTGTTGGTTTACGTGTATTCATGCCTGCATTTGGATTATTAGGTATTGACTGGGGTTACGGTTTCGATCCTCAACCAGGAGAGACAAAAGCACACGGTAAAGAAATTCACTTTATCATTGGACAACAATTTTAGTAGAATTTTTAATACATTTGTTTAAAAATTTAAAATATACTAATGTTATGAGAAAACAATTTCTATTTATGTTTTTAGCCTTAATTGTAGTAAATACAAGTAACGCTCAGACTAGAACGACAAGGATTGGTTACATTGACATGGAGTATATTTTAGAAAATGTGTCTGATTATAAAGAGGCAAAAGCGCAATTAGAGCTAAAAGCGCAAAAGTGGAAACAGGAAATAGAAGCTAAAAAACTAGACATTACAACTCTTAAAGAAGGACTTAAAGCTGAAAGAGCTTTACTTACTAAAGAGCTTATCGATGAAAGGGAAACAGAAATCAAATTTCTTGAAGATGAAATGCTGAGTTATCAGGAAAAGCAATTTGGAGCTAATGGAAATTTAATGCACCAGAAAGCTTCTCTGGCAAAACCAATACAAGATCAGGTTTTTACTGCTGTTCAGGATATTGCAGAAGCCAAGAATTATGATTTTATTTTTGATAAATCATCTGATCTGACAATGCTTTTCAGCAACAAAAGATTTGATATAAGCGATCAGGTGATACGTGTTTTAAACCGAACTGATAAAAGAGAACAGCTGACTAAAAAACAATTAAAAGATCAGGAAGCTAAAGAAAGTCTTGAAAATGCCATTGACGAGAATCCGGCATTGCAGGACAGACAAAAAGCATTAGAAGAGAAAAGAACAGCCAGAGAGAAATTAATCGAAGACCGAAGATTAGAACAGGAAGCTAAGAAAAAAGAATACGACGACAGAAGAAAAGCAATTGCAGCAGAAAGAGAAGCCAGAAAAAATGGCACGGTTTCTGAACCAGCCAAGACAGATGCAAATAAAACTGACGCAACAGCAAAACCTGCTGCCACAGCTACTGAAACAACAACGACTGAGCCGGCAGTAAACAAAGCCGAGGAAAGACAGAAACTTTACGAACAGCGTAAAAAAGAATTAGAAGAGAGAAGAAAGAAAATTTTAGAAGAACGTGAAGCGGCTAAAAAAGCAAAAGAAGCCGAAACACAAAAAGCAAATACGACCAATAATTAATTAATATTTTAAAAATGATGAAACAAATCAAAACTTTACTAATTGCTGCACTATTATTTTTAGGAGCAAGTAACACAATGAACGCACAGGCTAAGGTAGCTCATGTTGATGTTAGCGAGATCATGTCGAAAATGCCTGCAATGCTGGATGCACAAAATCAACTACAAAAATTAAGTGGTACATACGATGCTGAATACAAAAAAATGGTTGACGAATACCAAGTAAAAATCAAAAAGTATGAAGGTGAAGCTGCAACTGTAACTGATGCTGTAAACGGAGACCGTTCTAAAGAAGTTCAGGACATGCAAAAAAGAATCGTTGACTACAGAGACAACGCTCAAAAAGAATTACAACAAAAAGAAACTGACATCGTAAAACCATTAATGGAAAAAGTAAGAGCTTCTATCCAAAAAGTTGGAAAAGCTAAAGGTTTCCAATATGTATTAGATGGTTCTACTCTTTTATTAGCTGATGGTCCAAACATTACTGCTGATGTAAAAAAAGATTTAGGATTCTAAGAAACAAAATTCTTAAAACAAAAAAACTGCTTAAGCTTTCAAAAGTTTTAAGCAGTTTTTTTTTACATTAAATTAAAGCTGAAAAACTGAAAAATTCGCACATTTCATGTAAATTGGAATATCAATTTATTTCAAAAAACACTAAATTTGTATTATGACGAATAACAATCCTATAGGCGTTTTTGATTCCGGTATTGGAGGAACTTCCATCTGGAAGGCCATTCACAATTTACTACCAAACGAAAAAACCATTTATCTGGCAGATAGCAAAAATGCTCCTTACGGTCAGAGAACCAAAGAAGAAATCGTCGCGTTAAGCAAAAAGAATGTTGATTTTTTACTCGAAATGAATTGCAAACTTATCGTTGTAGCGTGTAATACTGCTACAACAAATGCCATTCTCGAACTTCGTGCTGATTATGACATCCCGTTTATAGGAATTGAACCTGCAATAAAACCGGCTGCTAATAATTCGAAAACACAAGTGATTGGTATTTTAGCCACAAAAGGGACATTAAATAGTGAACTGTTTAACAAGACAGCAGAAATGTTTCAAAACACCAAAATAATTGAACAAGTTGGCTACGGACTTGTTCAGCTTATTGAAGACGGAAATCTGAATTCGCCTGAAATGACTCAATTACTAGAATCTTATTTACAACCTATGATCGATGCTAATATTGATTATCTGGTTTTAGGATGCAGTCATTACCCCTATCTAATACCTCAGATAAAAAAAATACTGCCGAAACACATTCATATTATTGATTCCGGAGAAGCTGTAGCAAGACAGACTCAAAATATTCTGCGCGAAAAAGTTGGTTTTACAGACCTTGAAAAAAGCGATCCTGTATTTTATGTCAATTCAAATCCTGAAGTTTTAAAATCGATTTTAGACTATAAATATCCTGTAACCGAAAAAGACTTTTAGACGGTAGTCTAGTCTATTTTTCGTTTGATGAACCAAATTCCGTCCAGCGATAAATTAAGGGATATTTTATGGTAATTTTCTTTAATCAGATTATCAGAGACCCTTCCCTTTTGTCCGTATGAATACGAAATATGCAAAGCCGAATATGTATTATCTATTGGCAAGGTAAGTCCAACCGAAATCGCTGCATTATTTACTCTTTTCCCATCGACCTCAAGATAGCCGGTGTCAAAATTTACACCTGTGGCATACTGCACCCTATCCCAATATTTTCGGATATTCTTTTTAGTGCTATAGGTAAATCCAAGTGCAAATCGGTCCTGGTTTACAAAATTTCCGTACAATTCAGACTGATTGCTGTCACTCCACAAACTCTTCTCATAATCTAACGTCATATTCAGATTATTTTTAAAGCGTTTACTAATTCCGATACCCATTTCTAATGGCATATAATAATCATCCGCATCAGAAGCTACATTAGACTCTACAGTCGTAACAACCTCATCAGTAATAGTCTGAACCGTTTGAACTTTAGTTGCTTTGATTTGGGTTGGCAGTTTAAATGTTGTAGCAACAGTAAATGTAGAATCAATTTTATATTGTGCACCCAAACTTGCTCGTATACCATTATAAGTTGTCTTTTTTTGAATACTGGTAATCGAATTCATGATCAAAAAACTTCTGTTGTCAGTGGTATTCCCAAACAACACTGCTGCTGATGCTCCCACGGCTAGTTTTTTCCCGAATCGATACCCGTATGAAAAATCAAAATTATTTAATCCGCCCGAACCTACAGCCGTTAAGTAATAAAAATCCTGACTGTTTTCTATTGGTAATTTTAAATTAGAAATTTTAAATGCAGCACTTGAATACGGTCGAAGCGACACACTAAATCCGGAATTTTTAGTAACCGGAAATGCAAGGGCAATATGCGAGAATTGAAAGTTATTACGGCTTTCGCTTTTTGAACCACTTTCGTAAGTGGTTGAAATGGCTTTTCCTCCAATATCAAACATAAAGTGATTCTGAGGCAAATATCCCAGGGAAGCCGGATTTAGATTATTTATAAAAGTATCTGACGGCAAAGCCATTCCTGAGGAACCTATTGACGGAATTACTCCAAAATCAGCATCGTAGACGCTGCCAACTCCGTATAATGAATAGGGAGAACTTGAAATACTTTGAGAAAATGAAGTGAGTGACATCAAAATGAAGCCGCTCAAATATGCTATTTTACTTTTCATTTAATAGGAGATGTAATAAATTTTAATTTGGATTTTATTGTTCTCATGCTTTTGATCTCCTAAAACAACCCGGTTTACAGATTTAGAAAGTCCAGGCAATGTTAGAATAAGAGAAGATCTTGAATCAGATTGTTTCAACATTTCTTTCTGTAAAAAACTACCTATAGGTATCGTGTATCCAACATTCTCATTAAATTCATCACTTTTTTTATTCAGAGTTCCAAAAACCGTTTTCCCTGCAGAATTTACCAATGAGGCACTAATTCTGTTTAAATTATCACCTACATAAACCTGTAAAGAATCAGCCAGCGGATATTTTTGCGAATACGTATTATTAACCGCTTTTAGAAATATCTGAGCATCTACAATTGCTCCGTTTGCTGCAATATGTCTGAGCTGTTTAATGTTTGGGAAATCAATTCTGCAGGCTACTCCAGTACCGGACTGAATAAACCCCTGCCTATTGGTTAATGTACTTGACAGCTTGCTACTGGAGACGGGTAAATTTTCAAGTAAAGTCCCGGTTTTATCTGATGAAATCGAATTGAATTGTTTTCCGGCGTCCAAAATCGAAAATTCTATTGTAAACGGGACTTCTTCAGCTCCTGCCTGATACTTTGAGTAGTACATCCGTATTTTACTTGTTGCGACATGAAAACCGGTAACACTGGACGAATTAGATGTTGACGGTACAAGAACCAAACCTTTCAGATACTCTGTAAAAGTATCAAAGTCTGTAATTTCTTTTTTCTTTAATTTCTGAAAAAGAGCTGCACCAAACGCATCGCTCATTTTAACACTAATAGAATCTTTTTCTGTTGGCCTTGGTTTATACGCAATGGTTCCGATACTTTCATCACTATAAGTCAAAGTTGAATTATTATAAAAACTATAATCATCAGTATTGGGTTTTACTCTCTGGGTCAATCGATGAATATCGAACGTCTGCACTTTTGTAGTGTCACCATAATAATAGTTGTCATATTTTAAAATCATTGCAATGGAGTCAAAAACATAATTCGTGGTTTCTGTATCAGAGCCACTGGTTTTTAATATATATGATTCTCCTGATAATTGAAAATAGCTGTTCGATTTTACCTTTCCAAAAATCGGATCTTCATAGTTCCCCACTAAAATTCGGTTTTGATTGGAAGTAACAAGAGAATCAAAATTAATAGTCGACATTTCTACTGTCACAGTATCGATTAAAATAACTTTATTGCCAACAGCCAGGTAATCTGATCCAACAACAAATTCGCCAGCATCGGCATCTGTTCCACAGGAAATTACAGCCATACCCAAAAACAACATCAATATAAACTTGTGCATAATCAATTTTTTCAACAAATATAAATTGCACTCTTCTGCACTACACTATAACATATACAGTCGTGCCTTTTTGCCCTATAAACAGCAAAAAATGATCTACAACACATAAATGACCGCTAATAATTCATTCAACCTTAAAAAAGGCTGTTTAGTCTATCAAAAAGTGCCATACATATATCTTCTTTTTTTTAAAACCATTACCCTCCTACTTTTGAACCAATAAATAAGTAATGAAAACAAGGTTTTTAATTTGGTCGATTTTTTTACTCTCCATTTTTAGCATGAAAGCTCAGGAAAACTTTTCAGTCAGCATGAATGTAAAAACAGAACCAACTGACAAAATTGATTTTAACGAAACCAATATCGGCATATCGTTTAACAAAAAAATAAGCGCCAAAAACAACATAACAAACACATTAGAATATTCGAATCTGAAAGTGAATTATGAAACAGACAGTTACAATAATCCGTATGAGAATCTCGATCGGTTTAATCAGATCAGCAACAAATTTGAATTTTCGCATGAAATTTCAAATGCAACAAAGCTGAATTTTTCAATTACGCCAACCGTCAATTTTCAAAGTAATTTAGACGCAGATGCATTTTCAGTTTTAGGAAATTTTGAGATCAGACAGCAATTAAGTTCCACTACCAATATCAGCATTGGCGTAGCGAGAACAACTGTTTTTGGGGCTCCTAAATTCATGCCAGTTGTATCATTACACTATCAAATAAACAATACAGGTTCTTTGATGATCGGGTTTCCGGACTCAAAGATTTCATACGCAAATAACATTCGAAACATGTTCAGCCTGAGCAATAGCTTCAACGGTACTTTTTATCATTTAGATTCTCAAAACAATCTAAATACCAATGCCACAAAAGTTAGCCTGTCACAAATGACCTCGGCACTTGAATATGAAAGAAATGTAGATACAAACTGGTTTCTGAATTTTAAAGCCGGATATGATTTTAACAAAAAATACGATCTGATCGATAATGACAATCATAAAGTATATGATTTTAATACAGGCAATGGTTACATTTTAGGAATTGGTATCAAATACAAACAATAAATAAATTTAATACACTATGAATAATTTTAAAAAAGGAATATTATTCTCGGCATTGTTTTCCGGCCTTATTTTTATAGGCTGCAGCAACGACAATAACGATGATGATTTAATGGGAAACTGGATAAAAAAATCAGCATTCGACGGACCTGCCAGATCTAGTGCGACCAGTTTTGTTATTGGAGATTATGCTTATGTAGCAACAGGCTATACGGGAGATGAATATTTAAAAGATTTATGGTCATATAATTCTACAGGAGACTATTGGGAACAAAAGGCAGATTTTTCAGGAGTGGGAAGAAGTTCTGCTTCTAGTTTTACATTAAACGGAAAAGGCTATGTTGGTCTTGGGTATGACGGAACAAATAGATTAAAAGATTTTTATCAATATGATCCTGCGAGCAATAGCTGGATTCAAAAAACTGATTTTGCAGGAACAGGCCGCTTTGGTGCTGTAGGTTTTCAGGCTGGAGGAAAGGCTTATTTTGGAACTGGTTATGACGGAAATTACCTGAAAGATTTCTACCAATACAACGATCAGACAAATTCGTGGACACTGGTAAATGGATTTGGCGGTAATAAAAGACGTAACGCTACGGCTTTTGTAATTGGAGATAAAGCTTATCTGGTAACGGGAAGTAATAACGCCGTTTATCAGGAAGATTTTTGGGAATTTGATCCTGCTACAGAAGTATGGACCAGAAAACGCGACATCAATAAAAATACTGATGACGACTACACTTATAATGACGACTATGCAATCGTACGTTCGAATGCTTCCAGTTTTTCAATGAGCGGACTGGGATATGTTGTAGGTGGAGAAAGTATAAAAACAATCTGGGAATATAATCCAACAACGGATTTATGGGTAGAAAGAACTCCTATGGAAGGTGCTACAAGAACGGATGCTGTTGGGTTTGCAATCAATAATCGTGGTTTTTATATGTTGGGCAGAGTGGGCTCTACTTACTTTGATGATACCTGGGAATTTAAACCTCTAGAAGAACAAAACGACAATGACAATTAAAATGCAAAAACAATTCTTCTGGTATAAAAGCCGGAAGAATTTATTGTTGATTTTAGTGGCTTTACAATTTTTAGCCTGTGCGAAAAATGAAACTTTTAAAATCGAAGCCTTCAAAACTACGTCAGGTTGGGGTTATTCGATTGCTACAAAGAACAAAATCATCATCAAGCAGGCTATTATTCCAGTCATAAACGATAACAAAAGCTTCTCGACAGAAGCCGACGCGCTAAAAATCGCAAATTTGGTCGTAGAGAAACTCAGCAACAACATATCACCAACTGTAACCAAAAATGATTTAATTTTATTAAAAATTAAATTATAAATGACACTAGACATTATCAAAAATACAAACTCAAATAAAATTCTGTTCCATAGCATCATCTGGATATTCTTTATCCTGACTTCATTAATTGAATTTTATGAAAGTCCGTTTGCAATCAACAATGATTTCTATGTACAGTGGACAACGGGAATTGTTTTATTTTATCTGAACTATTTTTATTTGGTGCCTGTCTTGCTTTTAGAGAAAAAATACTGGCTTTATTTTGCCTTTGTTTTTGCTGTCATTCTATTGTTTATGATTATCAGAATTAATTATTTTATTCCTGAATTTAAATTTGCAAGGACACGAATAATGCCGCCGCCTGAAGATCTTAAATACATGTTTAAAGACCGGAGATTCAAACCAATGTCGTTGGTCACAAGACAGCCATTGTTCTTTAAAATTGGTCCTTCTTTTTTCTATATTTTAATTATTACCATAAGTGCCATTATCAGAACACTTACCGAATTTTATAACAATCAGCAGAATAAGTTAATTGCCGAAACGCATCGAACAAATACCGAATTGATTTATTTACGCAAACAAACCAATCCGCATTTTTTATTCAATTCGCTAAACAGCATCTATTCACTGGCACACAAAAAATCTGATTTGGTCCCTGATGCCATCGTAACATTATCAGAATTAATGCGCTATATGCTGTATGAAACTGACAATAAAACGGTGGCTTTAGAAAAAGAAGTCAATTATATCCAGAATTATATCGAGTTACAAAAACTGAGACTTAACAATATCGAAGATATTTTTATCAATGTTCACGGTGATACGAAAAACAAGTTTATCGAACCTTTATTATTGATTTCTTTTGTTGAAAATGCTTTTAAATACGGAACGGATTACAAAGGTGCCGCTCATGTAAAAATCAAAATTTTTATTCTGGAAAACAGTCTAGATTTCTGGATCGAAAACACGATTGAAAATTATGTAAAAGATCCTGACAACTCGGGAATTGGATTGGTAAACATTCAAAACCGACTTGATTTGCTTTATCCTAACGCACACGAACTTACTATAACGCAGGACAATGAATACTATCGTGTGCATCTGAATTTAAAACTAGATAAAATTCAGACTGCAATAAATTAACACATTCGATTATGGACAGAAAGAAATTCATCCGAAATGGTCTTTTAGGAATTGCTTCGTTAGCAACAGCTTCTAAACTATTAGAATCCTGTTCTAAAAATGATCATGATGATAGTGGCTCCGGTTCTCAGGAAGACGGAAGCTGCACTGTTTCCCCATCAGAAACAAAAGGGCCTTTCCCCATCAAAACGCCTAGTCAGCTGGTTTTAGAAAATATAAAATCAGACCGGGTTGGCATCGCTTTACTGATTAATTTAGTGATCGAAAATAAAACTAACAACTGTTCGCCACTCGCCGGAGTTTTAGTTGATGTCTGGCATTGTGACAAAGACGGAAATTACTCCGAATATGGCGGAACTTCAATGCAGCCAAAAGATTATTCTTCGGTTCATTTTTTAAGAGGAAGACAAACCACCAATTCAAAAGGAGAAGTTTCGTTTATTTCGATTTTCCCGGGCTGGTACCAAGGCAGGGCACCTCATGTACATGTAGAAGTTTTAAGCACTAACGGCGCATCATTATTAGTAACACAAATTGCTTTTCCTGAAACCGTTTCAAGTACCGTTTATTCAAGCGAAAACTATGTGAGCCACGGTCAGGCCGACACTTCGAATACAAAAGACAATGTTTTTTCAGACAGTTTAGCCGATGAATTGGCAACACTAACAGGCAATCTTACAGATGGTTATACATTAAGCAAAACCATCACTGTAAATACATAATTCAGGTTCAGTCAGTATTTTATGATAATTTTAAAACTTAATTTACTGGTTTAAAACTACTTTTGACTGCCAAAGCAAAATTTAAATTTAAAACCTCAGCAAATGAAATGTGTAATTATAGACGATGAACCTTTAGCGGTTGAATTATTAGAAGATTTTGTTCGAAAGGTAGATTCACTTGAGCTAATAAATACATTTAATAATGCTATTGATGCCGTTTCGTTTATTAATCAAAACAGTATCGATTTGATTTTTCTTGACATTCAGATGCCTCATTTTTCAGGAATTGATTTCTTAAATACGATCGAGAAAAAGCCCTTGGTTATTTTTACCACAGCTTATTCTGATTATGCCGTTGAAGGTTTTAATCTTGGAGCTGTCGATTATTTGGTAAAACCAATTCCGTTTCACCGCTTCTTAAAATCAGTTGTAAGAGCACAGCAGGTTTTAAATCCGTCAACCAATATTCAGGCCATTTCTGAAAGTACAACTGCACCTGAATTAGAGCAGGATTTTATGTTTGTGAGGGCAGAATACGAAAATGTAAAAATGAATTTTGCGGATATTTTATTTATCGAAGGCCTAAAAGACTACGTCAAAATTTACACTACTGATAATAAATTTACACTGACTTTAATCAGTTTAATAAAACTCGAAAATTTACTTTCAAGCAAAGGATTCTCCAGAATTCACAGGTCGTATATCATTAATATAAAACATGTAAAATCAATACAAAAAAATAAAGTTTTGATTAGCGACAAACGAATTCCGATAAGCGAAAGTTATAAAAATACTTTTTTTGAGAAAATCAATTTGTAGGTCTTTAAATTCCAAAAAATAAAATTCCAAATTCCAAAGCGGGCTGATCCTTTATTGGAATTTGGATTTTTTTTTGGATTTTAGAATTTTATTCTTCGTTTTTAAACCAGCCTGAATACATGACATAATTGTTCGAAATACGCTCTATTTCGCCAGCAAAATCAGATTGGTCAATGTCTTTTACTTTCTTTGCCGGAACACCTGCATAAATAGTCCCCGAAGCTACAACTGTATTTTGTGTTACAACGGCACCGGCGGCTATAATCGAATTACTTTCGACCACACAATTGTCCATTACGATAGCGCCCATTCCAATCAGCACATTGTCATGAATCGTACATCCGTGCACTATAGCATTATGTCCTATCGAAACATTATTACCAATAATCGTTGGATGTTTTTGATACGTACAATGAATGACGGCCCCATCCTGAATATTCACTTTATTGCCTATCGAAATAAAATTAACATCACCTCGAATAACCGCATTGAACCACACGCTGCAGGAATCTCCAAATACAACATCGCCAACAATTGTAGCATTTTCAGCAACATAACAATCCTCAGGAATAGAAGGCGTTTTTCCGTTTACAGATTTAATCAGCATAATAAAAAATTTAATTAATGGCCGGACAATTACAATCGTAACGTTCCTTTTTACAAAATAAATTGATTCCCAAAGTAATTTGATGGTATCCTCCGGTATCAAATTTTACGTTGCCTGTAACTTGAGAATACGTGTATGCAAACATAAAATTATTATAGTTCAGACCTATGATAGGTGTAATATATTGCAATTTCTGACCCGAAACCCCGCTTGCTGTACTGTATTGTGCACCATCAAAACTTCTTCGGTAAGACAATGCTGCCCACAAACTTCCAAAATCCATATTCTTGTAGGCTTTCAGGTTTAAGTCAATTGATTTCTGTTTGGTTTTATCAAATACCTGAAGTAAAACTGACGGTTCCCAGGTAATCTTGTCTCTTTTACCAAAAACATATCCGGCACTTAAAAGAAACTTTCTAAGATTATCACTTTCATAATCTGTATACAATTCTCTTCTGGTTTCCAGTAATCCCTGCACTGTTGCATGGGCATAAAAATCAAGGTAGTTATACGATGCTCCAAGATCAACGTTGAAATAGGAATCTTTCTGAATAGAACCGAAAACAATTGGATCAAAAGTTCCTCCAAATTTGGTTTCGTCTAACTGACTCTGAATCAAACCTCCGCTAATACCAAAAGAAAGCTGATTCAAATCAATCTCGTCTCTCGAAAACATGATATGATGAGCGTAGGTAAGCTTTACTCCTTTTTGTGAATGGTAGCCATTTTTATCATTAAAAACAATAATCCCGGCTCCTGAACGCTCTCCTACCCTTCCATTGAAAGTTAAAGTTTGAAGTGCCGGTGCATCATCCTGACCAAACCATTGTTTTCTGGCTGTCAATCTTATTTTTGCACAATTGGCAGCACCTGCCATTGAGGGATGAATCAGGTAATAATTATCTGATAAATAATCAGAGTAAACAGGAATTCCTTCTTGCGAATACGAATAAAATGTAGTGATCAAAAAAATAAATAAAACCCTGATTTTAAATTCCATAAAGGCAATTTTGTTTAAATATTTTTTAGACTCTACTAATTTAATACGATTTATTTGAAAAGAGTCTTAATTATTTTATTAAAAAATCAAATATAGGTATTAGTAGAAAATAACTTTACTAAATTTGTAAAAAATTACAAATCATGACAAAAATCACCATAAAAGAAACTCAAAATCCAACTATACTAAAGTTCGAATTTGAAGATTTCATTACAAAAAATCAAAACTTCGAATTTAAAAATATTGATGAAGCCCAGGCATCACCGTTAGCACAACAATTATTTTATCTTCCGTTTGTAAAAACAGTTTATATCTCAGGAAATTTTATCGCTATCGAAAGATACAGTATTGTAGAATGGGATGATGTAAAAGATGCTGTTGCTGAACAAATTACAGCTTTTGTAGACAAAGGCGGTGTTATTATAAAACTTGATGAAAATCAGCCTAAAAAACAACCTATTACAGTTTACGGGGAAACAACACCTAATCCTGCTGCACTAAAATTTGTAGTAAGCAGAATGTTGACTAAAAATGCTGTTGAATATAAAAACATAGATCAGACTGCATCTTCGCCATTGGCAAAAGAATTGTTCAAATTTCCCTATGTAAAAGAAGTTTTCATTGACGAAAATTACATTTCGGTAACTAAATATGATATCAACGACTGGGATGAAATTACCCTGGAAGTAAGAACTTTTATTAAACAATTTATAGAAAATGGAGGAACTGTTTTAGATGAAAGCTTAATCGAAGTGGCCACTAAAAACGATATTACCAAAGATGAAGCATTTGACAAACTAGATGTTACATCACAACAGATCATCAATATTCTAGAAGAATATGTAAAACCGGCGGTTGCGGCTGATGGCGGAAACATTGCTTTTGATTCTTATAATGAAGATGACAAAACAGTAAAAGTAATTTTACAAGGTGCCTGCAGCGGTTGTCCGTCCTCCACTTTTACTTTAAAAAGCGGAATCGAAAATATGCTAAAAAGCATGTTGAACGATGAAGGTATTAAAGTGGAAGCTGTAAATGCATAACTATTTATTTCAGTAAAATATGAAAAGCGTCCGCCATTGGCGGGCGCTTTTTCATTATATACATATCTACTTAATTATCAATAAATTATTATCTTAATTATAGGATAAAAATAGTTAATATTGTATTTTAAACTAATCAATATACAACTATGGGATTATCTTCATTTTTCAGGAATTTATTTGGCACAGCCAAAGATTCTGCTTCTGATCTGGCAACACAGGCCGAAACTACATTTGAACAGGTTAAAGAAGCTGCGACACCTTACATCGAGAAAGCGGAAACTTTTGCAGAAGAAACAATAGCAAAAGCAAAAGAAGCTTCTGAACCAATCCTTGACAGTGCATCAGAATACGCACATCAGGCGAAAGAAATCGTAAGCGAATATGTTGAGAAGGCTTCAGATTCATTAGGCGAGGTAATCGATTCTGTAAAAGAAAAAGCAAGCGAATTAACAACTGATACTAAAACAGTTGCTTTAGAAACAGCAACTGATATTAACGCAAAAACGGAAGTTACAGCGGATAAAATTATTGACACCATCCCTCCAAAGGAATAGAAACTCTTTTTTCTTATAAAAATAAATATTTCTATATTTGCAGTACTAATATACCTTCTCCTTTGAGAAGGTTTTTTTATTCGAAAAACATGAACATGAATCCTGATCAGGTCAGCAATTACCTCACTAAATTTATTGACGTACTGGTTGACTATTCGCCTAAATTAATTTCGGCCTTTATTATTTTATTTGTTGGTATCTATGCTATCAGACTGATAAATAGAATTATCACGAAAGTAATGGTTCAAAGAAATCTGGATCCCACACTAACCAAATTTCTTTCTGATATCTTAATATGGGCGCTCCGAATTTTGCTGTTTGTCACTTTTATTTCAAAACTTGGAATAGAAACATCTTCGTTTGTTGCCATTTTAGGAGCAATGGGACTTGCAGTAGGTTTATCATTGCAAGGTTCTCTTTCTAATTTTGCCGGAGGAATGTTAATTATCGTTTTCAAACCTTTTAAAGTGGGTGATACGATCGAAGCACAAGGTATTGCCGGTACGGTAGTAGAGATTCAAATATTTGTTACCAAGATGCTTATGGGCAACAATCAAACCGTATTTGTGCCCAATGGCGCTTTATCAAACGGAACAATCATCAACTACTCTATGCAGGGAGAACGAAGAGCAGATTTTACATTTTCAGTCTCGTACGAATCTGATATCAAAAAAGCAAAAGAAATTCTTTTGGGTGTTTTAAACAACAATCCTAAGGTACTTAAAACTCCTGCACCAGAAGTTTTTGTAAAAAACCTAACGGCAAACTCTGTTGATTTTGCAGTACGTCCGTGGGCAAAAAAAGCAGATTATGGATCTGTTTTTTCAGATACTTTAGAAGATTGCAAAATAGCTTTAGACGAGGCCGGAATTTCATTTCAGCCCTTTACGATTGAAAAATAAAATTATTCCTTTTTTGATGGAGGTGCCATCATAAAATCTTTTAAATAATAAGGTTCAAAATAAGCGACATCAACAGTGTCGCTTTTTTGGTATTTATTATAACTGATTTTACTCATCGCAGCGGCAGAAGGATATTTGATTTCCTCTAAAAACACAAAGTTTTCTTTTGTTAAAACAGTTTTGCATTTCTCTGCACAATCACCAACAAAATAGAGTGTTTCAGTATAATCCTTAAAAGAATCTTCTGTTATAACCTCCGCTTCAATTGGTCTTTCAATTTCTAAATCTGCAGTAAAAATTTCACTATAAACTTCCATTCTTCTGGCATCGATCATCGGGATAATCTTACCGTCTGAAACATTTGCCTGAGAAGCTAATGTCTGTAATGTATCAACAGCAATTAAAGGGATATTTAACGCATAACACAATCCTTTTGCCGCAGATACTCCAATACGCAAACCGGTATAAGAACCTGGTCCCTGGCTTACTGCAACAGCAATTAGATCCTGAACTGTAATTCCTGCCTCTGCAATTACTTCTTCAATAAAAACATGTAATTTTTCAGCATGAGAATATCCTTCTTCAGCAATTTCTTTACACACAATTGTTTCTCCATTTTTAGCAATGGACACGGAGCAATTTTTAGTAGCAGTTTCTATATTGAGAATAAAAGACAAAATGTTTATTTTTTAATTAATTATTACTGTCAGGCTGATCGAAGTCAAAGTTCTTTTTTCGCAAACCTTCGACTTCGTTCAGTTCGACAATCTTAAAGATGTATTTCGTTTATTTCTTAGGCAAATCGGCACTTTTAAGCTTGACTTTATCACCGGAATTCAGTTCCTTAGAAACGGTAGTATAAGGTCCGGTAATCACAACATCTCCAGGTTTTAATCCTGACATTACTTCGATATTGGTATCATCCTGAATACCTGTCTTAATGATTCTGATTTTAGCTTTATCACCTTCTTTCACAAAAACACATTCGAATTTTTTATCGTTTTTTGGTGTTGTTTTTTTATCGTCAGCTGGCTCTTCAATTTTAATATTTTTTACAGCTGTCGTATCTGCTTTTACCACGACAGCGCTAATTGGCACTGCCAGAACATTATTTTTTGTTTTTGTAATAATATCAACCGTCGCTGTCATTCCTGGTCTAAAAGGCGAATATGTATTGGGTTTGCCTTCTAATAAATCCTGATACGAGTCTTTTAGAATACGAACTTTCACTTTAAAATTGGTTACCTGATCTGATGTCAAAGTTGTACTTGCTGAATTCGAAATACTCGTTACAGTACCTTTGAATTTCTTTTTTAAGTAGGCATCCACTTCAACGTTTGCTTCATCACCAATCTTAACTTTTACAATATCATTTTCGTTTACATCAACTTCAACTTCCATATTGTTCAGGTTTGCTACTCTCAAAAGTTCTGTTCCTGCCATTTGTTGCGTTCCCAAAACGCGCTCTCCCAATTCAACATTTAATACTGAAATTGTTCCGTCAGCAGGCGCATAAATTAAGGTACGTCCTAAATTATCTTTTGCTTCAGTAACAGAGGCAGAGGCACTTTGAACATTATAATAGGCATTTTGTTTGGTTGCTTTTGCTACTTCATAAGTAGAAATTGCTTTATCCCAATCTGATTTTGAGATTACGCCTTTATCGTATAATGTTTTATTACGCTCATAACTTGCTTTTGCTTCTTTATAACTGGCCTCAGACTGTGTCAAACCAGCTTTCGTACCGGATAAATTAGCCAGAGACCGGTCTAAACCTGAAGTATACAAATCCGGGTTTATTTTTACCAATAGATCCCCTTTTTTAACGACTTGTCCTTCTTTTACATTCAGGGCAATAATTTCACCTGAAACCATTGATGAAAGTTTCACCTCTATTTCCGGCTGAATTTTTCCTGTTGCAGAAACCGTCTCCACAATAGTTGAAGCTACTACTTTTGAAACTTCTACTTCTTTCCCTTCATCCTTATTTCCTATCACACCAGCTTTTGAAAGACTTATCAATGCTATAACAAGAACTAAAGCACCACCAAGTAAGAAATAAATTGTTTTTTTTGACATAATAAATTATTTTGTGATAATTGGGACAATTGGAATTCCAAAGTAGAATTCAAGTATTTTTATTTTAAACATGTAATCGTATTTTGTTCTGATAACATCTGACTGTGCATTGGTTAACAATGTTTGCGCCTGAGTAAAGTCAAATGAATTCATCAAACCTACATCGTACTTTTCTTTAGCATAATTGTAAGCCTGCTGTCTTGCCTCTAAAGTTACCGTTGATGATTCATACGTATTCAAAGCACCTTTTGCATCTGTAAAAGCAGTGTAAACGTTACGTTGCAAATCTAAACTTTTTTGCTCTAAATCTATTTTAGATTTATCTAAACTTACCTTACTTCTTTCTACATTATTTCTAACTGAAAAACCATTAAAAATAGGAACATTCAACTGAAAACCAAAATTGTGTCCTTTGTTATCACTAAACTGATCTAAAACAGAATGTGGTCCTGCATAAACCGGGTTTCCGCTACCATCTGTTCCAATAAGTCTGTCACTGTAACTTGCACTCGTACTGAACTGATAAAAACCTCTAAGCGTAGGCTGAAAAGCACCTCTTGCTATGGCAACACTTTTCTCTGCAATTTCAAGATTTGTTTGCGCCAGCTTCAATTCTGTTCTTATTTCTTTTGCCTTATTATAAATATCCGTTGGAGTTTGTGCCAGAATATTATTTTCATCCTTTACACTTGTATCATCTACAACATCAAAATCAGTAAATTCTTTTAATTGTAAAAGCTGTGCTAAACTCAATTTAGAAATTAATAAACTATTTTCAGCAATAATTATAGCTTGTTGATCAGTTGCTTCAGTAGCTTTTAAATCATACAAATCGCCACGTGGAATTGTTCCTGCATTGACCATTTCCTGAGAACGCGCTAAACGCTTCTGATCGATTAGTAATTGTTCTTTTTTTACTTTTAAATTTTCTTTATTAAAAAGGATTTCCAAAAATGCATTCGCTACATTCAGAGAAATATCTTCCTGCATTTTCAATAATTGATATTGTGATGCTATAATCGAAAGTTTCGCTCTTCTGTAACTATTCTGATTTTGTAAACCTTTGTAGATATCAACACCCGCACTAGCTCCTAATGAAGAATACTGTGTCGTTTGAGTGGTAGCAATATTGGTCACCGGGTTAACGTTCAAACCAATATTCCAGGAATGAGAAGCACTTCCGCTTACTGATGGAAGAAAACTTCCTAATGCTCCTTTTTTATCAATTGCAGCATTTTTTACATCCAGCTCTGATAATTTTATTGTGATATTATTATCCAGTGCATAACGCACGCATTCTTCTAATGTCCATTTTTTTGATTGTGTCTGAGCCGATAAACCAAGCCCCAGCAACAGGGCTAAAACAAGACTATTATATTTATTTATTTTCATATATTTTGAATGAAAGCATAGCAGAAGATGCTACGCAAATTTAACATTTTAAACCCCAAAAACTCTTTTATCCTTTCAAATTATTTTTTCTCTCCTTCATTGATCAATCCCTGATTCCAGATTTTAATTTTATCCGAAGCTGCAAGTCCGCTTTTAACCTGAACATAAATTCCGTCGCTAACTCCTAAAACTAAATCTCTTCTTTGAAATTTTTGCGAAGCAGTTTCAATTTCAACATACGGTTTTTGAGTTTTTTTGTCAAATTGAACTAATGATTCTTTTATAGCCAAAACTTTATCCGCTTTCTCTAAAATGATTGAAGCGTTTGCACTAAGGCCTGCTCTGATAAAAGTTGCATCCCTGTTTTCTAATCTCGCTTTTATTTCAAACTGAATAGCACCATTTTCTACCACTCCTTTGGGAGCAATATCAGTCAAAACAGCTTCGAATTTTTTGTTTTCGATTGCTCCAACTGTAATTTCAATAGGCATTTTTTCTTTGATTTTACCTACTTCAGATTCATCAATTTTTCCAATAAAAATCATTCTTCCAACATCTGCAACACTAGCAATTGTAGTTCCTTCATTAAAATTATTACTTTCAATAACCTGATTTCCTACTTTTACCGGAACTGCTAAAACCATTCCTGTTACTGTTGAACGAATTAAGGTATTGGCATAACTTCCAAGTGAAGTCGTTGTACCTGTTTTTACGATATCTAAACTTTGTTTCGCTGCCAGATAGTTTTGTTTTGCTTGTGTATATGATAATTGCGCTGCATCAAAATCATTTGCTGAAATTACATCTTTCTCAAACAAGGTTTTTTGTCTTTTGTAGATTTTTTCCTGATTGTCTAAGGCAATTTTTGCCGTTTGTACCTGATTTTGGGTACTGCTTACATTAGACACATTCGCTACAACTCTAATTTTGGCAATCATATCACCAGCTTTGATTTTCTCTCCCGCTTTGATATACACTTCTTCGATAATACCTGAGATATTTGGTTTGATGAGAACTTCTTCATCAGGCTGAATGTTACCGGTGGCAATTGCCGTTTTCACAATCGTTTTAACCTCTGCTTTTTCAGTTTGAAAAACAATTGGAGATTGTTGATTTTTAGCATACAGATAATATAGTGCGCCAAAGAAAACTATAGCAATTAAGATTAAAATGGTAACGGTTACTCCTTTTTTCATTTTGTTTTTGGTTTAATCGATTATATTTTGATTGATAATTTATTCTGTTCGTAAAGCGTCTACGGGCTTTACACTAATTGCGGTCTGTGCCGGAATAAATCCTGCCAGCAAACCCGATCCTATTAATATTAATAATGCAACAAATACTACTCTTAAATCTACGCTTGGGTTAGCAAACATAGTATTGTTTCCTGCTGGCATTGAATCTAAGAACATATTCAGGACGGCAACAACTCCGGTTGCCACAGCAACACCAAACATTCCTGAGATAATAGTCAAAAATATAGATTCAGATAAAATCTGACCCCGAATCGCGCCCGGTGTAGCACCTAAAGCCCTACGGATTCCGATTTCTTTAGTACGTTCCTTAACTACAATGAGCATAATATTGGAGATTCCGATTACTCCGGAGATCAGCACTAAAGATCCTACAAAATAAGCAATGAAATTTAAGATATCAAACAAACTTTGCACTTTTCCAAATTGTTCATACATATCGAAATTTCCAATAGCACGATCGTCCTTTGGATGTATGTAATGAAGCACCTTCATCTGATCTAAAATTTTTGGTTTCAGATCGGTAATCGAAACTTCATCTCTGGCTGTAAGAGCCATCCAGCCTACTTTATCGCCATAATTAAAAGCTTGCTGAAAGGTTGTAAAGGGTACAAATATATTCTTTTGCTCTTCCTCTGCATTCCCACCGGTTTGCTTAGAATTATAAATTCCCACAACCATAAAATTGATTCCGTTGATTTTTACATAGGTACCAACAGCTTCTTCTTCTTTTCCGTAAAGTTCACTAATAACTCCTTTTCCAATCACCGCGACTTTTCGTCTTTCCAGAATATCCTGTTGATTTACAAAACGTCCTTTTATGATATCCATTGGCTGTTGCTTGATGAGTTCAGGATAATCTCCGTAAACCGCAAAAGCAGATGTTTTAGTACCACGTACCACGTTATTTGTCCCGTTGTTAGAATTTCCCAATTGATTTCTTGGCGAAACGTATAACAAATCCGGAAAAGCAGCTTTTAAGGCGGCGACATCACTATTTCTAAAATCAAAACGGCGTGTTTTAGGCAATCCTTTATATGCTTTTGAAGTCGTTTGACTCCACATAAACATCGTATTAGTTGCTATTCCGTCAAAATCTTTTTTTACTCCATTTTCAAGTCCCTTTCCTACTGCAAGTAATATTACCAGAATAAAAATTCCCCAAAACACTCCAAATGCAGTTAGGACCGTTCTGAAAACATTGGCTGTTAAAGCCTCTAAAATCTCGTCCCAATTATCTTTCTTAAACATAATTATTCGTCTCTAAGTGCTACAATAGGTTTTATTTTGGCCGCTCTGTATGCCGGAAAAAATCCAGCCAATGCACCTGCAAAGACAAGCAATGCCAATGTGGTTAATGCGACACCGAAATCCACTGAAGGATTTCGGAAATATTCACTTTGAATCATTGGACCTACAAATTCTAATAATAATAAACTCGCCAACAATCCCACAAAACCAGCAATAGTAGTAATAAAAATAGATTCGTGAAGTATCATCGAAATAATAGAAATCGGGGATGCTCCCAAAGCTTTTCTGATCCCGATTTCTTTGGTTCTTTCCTTTACTATAATAAGCATGATATTACTTACTCCCACAACTCCGGCAATGATCGTACAAATACCAACCCACCAGAAAAACAATCTGATATAAAGATTCAGATCATAAAACTTTTTTCCTTCTTCTACAGAATTATAAACACCAACTCCACTATCATCAGTGGGAGCCACTGTGTTTCTACTCTTCAACAAGTCCTTTAAATCCTGAGTAAATTTTTGGGATCGTGCTAATGCTTCATCATAGTTCTCTGTCTTTTTTAAGGTAAAAAACAAATTACTAATTTTATCTCCTACCCCAAAGGCTCTTTGCACAGTGGTCTTGGGCAGATAAGCTCTGGCTTCTTCTCTTTCTCCTCCCGGATCTGTAAAAACGCCTACTACTTTGAAATTGACATTATTAATTAAAATTTCCTTGCCTAAAGGATCAGCGTCTTTAAACAAATCTGTTTTCACTTTCATTCCAATAGCAGCTACTTTCTCATTATTAGCAATATCACTACTATTTACAAATCGCCCCTGAACAATAGTAATATTTTCTACACCTGCAAAATCAGGGTCAACTCCTTTGAACTGATAACTTCCTGATTCTTTACCATAAGAAAAAGCGCCTCCCCAAAAGTTATAGCTCGCAGCTCTCAAGTCTAATTTATCTTCAAATTTCTGTACAGATTCTTTATAATCACCATCCCTGAACTGAACTTGTCTACCCGGATTTAATCCTTTGTATGCTTTTGTTGTAGTACCGGACCAAACTATAATAATTCCGACAGCATCCTGCTCGAATTGTTTTTGAATTCCGTTTTGAAGTCCCTGACCGGCACCAAGCAAAATCACCAAAATAAAAATACCCGAAGCTACAGAAACTCCGGTAAGAAATGTTCTTAACCTGTTTTTCGAGATTGCCTCAAATATTTCCTGCCAACGCTCAATATTAAACATAAGATGAAGCTCTAACTTGTTCTACCATTTTATCATCGATAATCAATCCGTCTTTCAGGACCACATTTCTTTTGCACATTGCTGCGATATCCGGTTCGTGCGTCACAATTAGAATAGTTTTGCCCTCATCGTTTATTCCCTGAATAAGTTCCATAACCTCATACGAAGTTTTGGTATCCAAAGCTCCTGTTGGCTCATCTGCCAATAAAACTTTTGGGTTCGAAGCTAAAGCCCTTGCAATTGCAACACGCTGTTTTTGCCCTCCGGAAAGTTCATTAGGTAAATGATGAGAATGCGTTCCAAGACCTACTTTCTCTAAGTATTTCATGGCAATATCATAACGTTCTTTTCGTTTTATGCCCTGATAATACAAAGGCATGGCAACATTATCAAGAGCGGTTTTATAATTTATTAAGTTGAAAGACTGAAATACAAATCCCAAAAATTTATTGCGATATCTTGAAGCTATCGTTTCGTTTAGATTTTTAATTGGTGTTTTATCTAAAATATAACTACCGGAATCTGCTTCATCGAGAATTCCTAAAATATTCAAAAGCGTTGACTTCCCTGATCCTGACGATCCCATAATCGCAACTAATTCACCTTCTTCGATATTAAAATTAATTCCTTTTAACACATGTAACTGTGAATTCCCCATTTTATAGGACTTATGTAAATCTTTGATTTCGATCATGGTATTGTTAAATTTTAAAACAATAATAACATTTTTATTAAGTAAATTATGATAAGAAAACGTTAATAATTTCGTTTAGTTATTACAATAAGACTCGTTTCCTTATCAAATGTTACACTTTTTTAAGATAATATAATTGTTTTCTTAATTTTACAGCACTAAAACAATCTTAACAATGAAGTTTTTTTCAATTATCTCTTTATTTACGGTACTTACAGCAGTAACCAGTTGTTCTACATCACAAAAATTAGAAACCTTAAAACCGGAACCGGACGATGCAAGTCCATTAGTCTACGAAGCAAATCCTTCATTTATCAACTTACCCATAACGGTAAAACTTAGCGATATCGAATACCAGACTAATTCTTTATTGAATGGTTTGATTTATGAGGATAATAACATTGAGGATGATGACATCGAAATGAAAATCTGGAAACAGGCGCCTATAAAAATTCAAAATGACCCAGCCAGTCCGGATAAAAAAATAAAAACAATTTTACCATTAAAAGCAACAATCAAATATCGAATTGGTACCAAACAATTGGGTGTTGAACTTTATAATGTAAGAGAGTTTAACCTGAACGGTGTAATTACGCTATCAAGTGAAATAGCACTAACAAACTGGAAATTAAACACTAAAACCGCTTTTAAGTCATTAGACTGGAGTGAAAGCCCAACTATGCTTGTTCTTGGAAAAAATCTACCAATAACTTATCTTGTAAATCCGGCGATTTCTATTTTTAAATCTAAAATTGAAAAAAAAATAGATGAAGCGATCGAGAAATCTATGGATTTTAAACCGAATGTTTTATCCGCTTTAGAAAAAATCTGTACGCCTTTCCAGATGAGTGATACATATGAAAGCTGGTTAAGAATTGTACCTGTTGAAATTTATTCTACAAATGCGAAGCTTAAAAACGATTTGTTTTTATTGGATATGGGGATGAAATGCAATATGGAAACGATCATAGGCAAACAACCGGAATCTAAATTTAATGCCAGCAAAATTGTATTGAAACCTGTCACGAAAATTCCAAATCAGATTTCAGCTAATATTGCAGCAATCTCAACTTATATGGAGGCTTCGAAAATTATGACCAAAAATTTTGCCGGACAGGAATTTGGATCAGGAAGTAAAAAAGTAACAGTAAAAAACGTATCGATCTGGCATAAAAACGGCAAAATGGTAATTGCACTTGACGTTTTGGGATCTATCAACGGAACACTTTATCTGAACGGTTTTCCGCAATACAATCCTCAGACGAAAGAAATTTATTTTGAAAAACTGGATTATGTTCTAGATACAAAAAGCAAATTAATGAGAACTGCAAGCTGGCTTGGCCAAGGTTACATCTTAAGAAAAATGGAAGAAAGCTGTCGTTACTCAATACAAGCCAATTTAGAGGAAGGCAAAAAAAGTATGGCTGCTTATCTTAAAAACTATTCTCCAATGCCCGGTGTTTTTGTTAATGGAAAAATGGAAGACATTCAGTTTGATAAAATTCAATTGACCAATCAGGCGATTATCGCCTTTATAAAAATAAACGGAACTGTGAATGTTTCTGTTGACGGATTGAAATAGAACAAAAAAAAAAAAGCAGAATAAAATTATTCTGCTTTTTTCTTTTTTGACTGATACATTCTATAAATCAAATATCCTATCACGGCAACAAGCAAATAAGGAATTACCATCAAATAAACGATTCCATTATTTACTGCTTCTGCTTTTTTTACATTCGAATCTCCTCCAAGCGCCGCACGACACATGGCACACTGAGCGTTTGCACTCAGAGAAAAGAAAATAGAGAAAACAACATAGAAGCATTTCGTTGAGAAAAAATTCACAAGTCCACTTCCATTTGCATTTCTATTTTCTTTATTCTTTATTCTATTTTCCATTTTAAACATAATAAGGAGAAATCATTAAGTACACTACAACACCTGTAACCGCGACATACAACCAAAGCGGAAAAGTTATTTTAGCAATTTTTTTATGTCTGTCAAAACGTTTTGCAAGTGCTCTTACATATGTTATTAGTACCAATGGGATAATAGCAATAGACAATAAAATATGAGTTACTAAAATGAAGAAATAAACATATCGTATTACGCCTTCTCCACCAAATTTAGTAGAATCTGCAGTCATATGATACGCCACATACATTACTAAGAACGCAACTGACAATGCAATAGCAAAAGTCATTAAACGCTCGTGAAGCTTTAGTTTCCCGTTTTTAACAGCAATTACAGCCCCAACTAAAACTATAGCGGTAATACCATTTGTTGTAGCATAAATTGGCGGCAAGAACGAAAGCGGCTCTACATTAATCCCAAAATCTTTTAATTTAATTCCGAATAAGATTGCTACAACCACCGGAATTATAATTGAAACTGCAACAATAAGTTTGCTGTATTTTTTTTCTAATGAATGATCTTCCATTTCTATTCTGCTAATAATATTTTAATATCTTCCTGAATATCTCTAACTCCTTTTTTGTCCAGTCCGTCATAGTAGATGTTCGGATTTCCGAATTCATCTTTTCTACAACGAATATTTCCATCTTTATCAATCAGAGCAAACAAACCTGAATGCTCAAAACCACCGCTTACTTTTTCATTTTCGCCGGCATAAAGATTAAAACCTTTGTTTGATAAATCCATAATAGTCGCTTTATCACCTGTTAGAAAATTCCAGTTAGACGATTTTACGCCTAATAATTTAGCGTGATCTTTTAAAACCTGGGGAGTATCATGTTTAGGATCGATCGTAATTGATACAATTCCGAAATTTGGATTACCGAAAAAAGTTTTCTCAATCTCCAGCATGCTCAAATTCATCTTGGGGCAAATTGACGGGCATGTTGTAAAGAAGAACTCCAAAACATACACTTTACCTTTATACGTATCATTCGAAACTTTGATATTATCCTGATTTGTCAAATCAAATTTAGGAGCCGGACCAATTGTTATTAGTTTTGCATCTGCTTTCGAATCTTTCAATCCTACATTATCCAGACGATTTCCTTTAACAACTTCACCATTTTTTATTCTGTCTACAATTTTAGGCACTGCATAAATTCCGAAGATTAAAATAATAAACGAAATTCCGATATATGATTTATTTTTAAACATAATATATGAAGATTAAAGTTCTTTTGTTGCGTTGTGATTCTTTTTCAGGGCTGCACGATATTCGTATAGAATGATCTTAAAATCATCCAGCATTTCGTTGCTCAACTCAGACGGATGAAAAGTATTATATCCTTCCTTGTATTCGTCCTTATCTTTTCTCCCTCTTAAATTTCGCTCTTTATCTACGATGTAAACATTCGAAGTGCCAAGGTTCTGGTCTAACTTGCCTTTTAAATGCAATTGATCGTAAAATACCTTAATTTCTTCAGGAGAGGCAAAAACAAAATGCCAGCCTGAAACATCTGTAAAAGCACCCAATGATTCTACAATTTTCTCTGCATCTTTTTCAGTTCCTAAAGGGCACACTACTACAAATTGCAAATCTGTAAAACCATTATAACGCTGATAGATTTTCTCGTTTAGATTGAAAAAATTTCCTCTGTTTTTTAAAATCTCACTTCCTGAAAAACCAAGAATTGTAATTTTATTATTTAAAGTTACTTTTTCTCCTTTAAGGGATTTCCAATCGCCAAGGTCGGCAATTTTAGGAGTGATTGTTGGAAGTTTAGTAAAACTATTTACACCTGAAGCAAAAAACAAATAAGCTACAATTGGCAAAACAAAAAGTACAAAGAGAACTATATTTTTTTTCATTGTATTAACGGAAATTATTGAGGTACAAAAATAAAAAAAGCTCCGTTAAACGGAGCCTCTTTTCGAATTAATATCATGTTAAAAATTCCATTTAATAGTAGAATCTTTAAAAACCCCATAAATATAATGTCCTTCTGTCAACAGAATAAACAATAAATATAAAACTAGGAAAATAACTGGTGAAACAACTGACCATCTAAGACTGCTTTTTTCACCTTCCATGTGCATAAATGCCCATACTATATAATAAGCTTTGAATATTGTCAGGATATAAAATATCCAGTTCAACAAATTCAAACCTATAAAATGAGTAAATTCTAATGATGCTGGTTTTATAATACCAAGGATAACTTCTACTGTAGTTACTGCTGATAGCAATCCAAAAACAAACCAGATTCTTTTTGTATTTGATACGTGTTCGTGTGACATAATAATTAAAATCTAAAATTAAACTAAGTAGAAAACTGTAAATACAAATACCCAAACTAAATCGACAAAGTGCCAGTATAAACCAACTTTCTCTACCATTTCGTAGCTTCTTCTTTTCTCATAAGTACCTAATAACACATTAAAGAAAATAATGATGTTAATGATAATTCCTGAAATTACGTGAAAACCGTGGAATCCTGTAATAAAGAAAAAGAAATCAGCAAACAATTTACTTCCGTATTCGTTTCTTGTTAAGTTCGCTCCTTCTACCACATATTTTGCAGTATTTAAACGCGCTTCAGATTCTTCTCTAGATAAAACTGTTTTTTTCTTTTCAGCTGTAAGGTGCTCAGTTCTTATTAATAATTCAGGATGTGCTTTAAAACCAGCCTGAATATCAGCAACTGAATATGTTGGTACTGTTTCAGCACTTTCCATAAACCATTTTGCTTTTGCTCTTGTAAGTTCTTCCGGTTGGTTTGGCAATCTTACAGCAAAATCTGCAAGAGCTACTCTTTTACCATCTTTATCAACAAACTGCAATAAGCTTCCTCCTACTGTCTCAACTGCTCCATATTCTCCTTTAATGAAGTTTTTCCATTCCCATGCTTGAGAACCAACGAAAATAATACCTCCAATAATAGTCAAGAACATATAGATTGCCACCTTTGTTTTCTTTAATTGATGACCGGCATCAACAGCTAAAACCATTGTTACAGATGAAAAAATCAAAATAAAAGTCATTAAGGCTACATAGTACATCGGAGCCGAAACACCGTGCATAAATGGGAAGTGAGTAAACACTTCATCAGCCAAAGGCCAGGTTTCAATAAATTTAAATCTTGAAAAACCATATGCCGCTAAAAATCCAGAGAATGTCAAGGCATCCGATACGATAAAAAACCACATCATCATTTTACCATAACTTGCTCCTAATGGCTGGACATCATGTCCGCCTCCCCAAGTTTTTTCGTTGTTTGCAGTAGTAACTGTCGCTTCCATAAAAGATATTCGTTAAAAAGTTCCCAAATTTACGTTTTTTTCTTATTTAAAGAAATATAAAAATAAAAATAAATATACCCATAATAAATCCAAAAAGTGCCAATACATCGCACCTAGTTCTATACCAAGAGTTTGAGTCGAATCGTATTTTTGTTTAAAATGATTATAAATTATAATTAAAAGTGAAATTAACCCTCCGGCCAAGTGTAATAAGTGAGTTACGGTAACTACGTAAAGAAAAGTTGTAGTAATTGAACTACCTTCTCCTGTAAAATAATAACCGCTTTTTACGATTTGCCCAAAACCTGCAAACTGTAAAACTATAAATAAAACACCTAAAGCTAACGTTCCTAAAAGGAACGCTGTTGTTGCCGCTCTATTGTCTTTTTGAATGGCTTTTTTTGCCAGATAAAAAGTCACACTGCAACCTATAATTACTGCTGTACTATAATAAAAAGCAGTTGGTAATTCAAAATTCTTCAACCAGTCGGCTCTGGATTTACTTACTACAAATGCGCTTGTAAGTCCGGCAAACATCATTGTCATGCTTACCATTGCAAACAACAAAATCAATTTAGCTGATTTTGCTTTCCTTAATTGCTCTTCTCCTTGTGTCATTGTCATTGTCATTTCCATAACTATCTTAAAAATTTATCCACTATAAATACTATTTGCAGTAACGAAATATACGAAACGCTTACCAGCATTAATGTTCTCGCTGCTTTTGCTGTTCTTAACTGATACAAACGTACTGCATAAAACAACATCCACAATCCTAACAAAAACACTATAATAGCTGCAATTGGCGTAATAAACAACTGCCCTGTAAATCCTAAAGAAGGCAATAATGAAGCTATGATAAGCCAAACCGTATATAAAATAATCTGCAAAGCTGTCTTTCTGTCTTTTTTTCCTGTTGGCAGCATAAAGATTCCTGCTTTTGCATAATCATCATACAAAAACCAGCCTATTGCCCAAAAATGCGGGAACTGCCAGAAAAACTGAATCAGAAAAAGCGTTCCTGCCTCGATACCAAATTCTCCGGTTGCCGCAACCCAGCCCAACATAAACGGAATTGCTCCCGGAAAAGCACCTACAAAAACCGATAACGAAGTTACTGTTTTTAAAGGCGTATAAATACTTGTATATAAAAATATTGAAATCGCTGCAAACATTGCTGATTTTGCATTGATGGTATACAACAATGCAATACCGATAATCGTAAGCAAACTGGCTACAAACAAAGCAACTTTTGGAGACATACGCCCGGAAGGAACTGGACGGTTTTTGGTACGATCCATCAATAAATCGATATCTTTTTCGATTACCTGATTAAAAGCATTCGAAGCACCAACCATACAATAACCACCAATCATTAAAATCACTAAAACACTCCATTTAAAAGGATTTTCAGCATTTACACCTAACAAATAACCCGCAATTGAAGAAAACAACACACTGATCGCTAAACCAGCCTTTGTAATCTCTTTGAAATCGTTGAAAATTGATTTTATTGAAAATGTATTTTTAGTAGCGTTCAATACGGTATTTGTTTGTATGTTTTTTTTAAGTGGTGCAAATGTACAAATTAGATTGTAGAATACGGACCTATAAAATTAGATTTTTTTCAATAAAACCTTTATAAAATGAGGTCTTGCAAATCTTTAACACAATTATTTCGAAAAATCTTATTAAAACAACTATTCAAAAAACATTTCCGGAAGCTAACGTGTAAACACAAATATTACAAATCAATTATAAACACGAATTGCACGAATTTCCACAAATTTTAATTACGTTAATCCAGTGAGAAATTAATTTCAAAATCTATAACAACAATCCTAATCACCTAAACACAGGTTTTTATTTAATATTCATTTGCGGTATTTTCTCCTTTTGCAATGGCTTTGGCAGCAGAAGTGCCGATGCGTTTAACACCTAAACGAATCATCTCTACCGCATCTTCATAAGAGCGAACTCCTCCGGCCGCTTTTACCGGCAAAGGCGATGCATTTTCTAACATCATTATTATAGTTGATAAAGTAGCTCCGTTAGGTAAATTGTTTTCAGTTTTATAAAAACCGGTCGATGACTTTACAAAAACAGAAGCATAATCTTCTTCTTTAAAATTGGATATCACAACATTTTTTATCAATGCCGAAAGCTGAATAATTTCTTTATCACCTAAAGCAGCTACTTCAATAATCCATTTTACAGTTTTATTATTTGCCAGACCAATTTGGGTTCCAATTAAAATTTCCTCTTTTACTACAGCAATATCTCCATTTCTAAAAGCTTCATAATTGCACACAAAATCCAGATCGTCTGCACCATCTTCTATTGCTTGATTTGCTTCTTTGATTTTACTTTCTAAACTTGACTTACCTTCCGGAAAATCTATTACGGTACCAATAAGCAAAGTTGATTTTGCCTTAGCAATCATTTCTTTGGCTAAAGCTACATACTCAGGCCGGATCATAATTAGCTTAAAACCTTCACGGATCGCTTCTTCAATGGCATTTTTGACTACAGTATTATTCTCTCCTTCCGAAAGTCCGGCTTGCGAGGCAGTTTTTAAGTAGGTGGAATCTAAATATTGCTTAACATTCATAATTTTAAGTATTGTAACAAAAATACGTTTTAAATTCAGAAAAAAAACAGGCTTTCAAAAACCTGATTTTAGAGCAATAAAAAACCCACCGAAGTGGGTAATTATTTTTTTATATTTTATCGATTTGCTTCTTAAAAGCTATTGCTGTAAAAACACCAACTAAAGCTCCCAGTGCATTTGCTAAAATATCCGTCACTTCAGCAGCTCTTGAAATTGTAAAAACGCTTTGCAAAATTTCGATTGTGATTCCAAAAAAAACAGAAAATATAAACGAAATCAAATAAGCTTTATAATCATCAGGTGCTTTGCCTTTAAGTTCTTTTTTAAAGAATACAATCCAGGAAATTGTAAATCCAAAATGGAAACAAAAATGTACAATTTTATCTATGCTCGGAAAACTTACAGTAGGGATATTACTCGAATCTGTTAGACAAAAATAAGTAATAACTCCTGAACAAATCAGAGCCCAGAGTAATAACAATTGTTTAGGCACCGATAAGTTGTTTGTAAGCTTCATCAGACAATAAACCATCTACTTCTGATGCATCTGCAATTTTTATTTTGATCATCCATCCAGCTCCGTAAGGATCAGAATTTACTGTTTCAGGTGCACTTTCCAAGCTTTCATTAAAAGCAATAATTTCCCCTGTTAAAGGCAAAAATAAATCAGATACTGTTTTTACAGCTTCAACTGTTCCAAAAACTTCATCTTTATCAAGTGTCTGATCTAAAGTTTCTACTTCAACATACACGATATCTCCTAACTCTTTTTGTGCAAAATGAGTAATTCCTACAGTTGCAACATCTCCTTCGATGCTAACCCATTCGTGATCTTTTGTGTACTTTAAATTTGCTGGTATGCTCATAATACTATATTTGTAAATTGATAATTTAATAATTAAGCCACAAATGTAACAATCTTCTAATGAAATCCCGTTTAGAAACTAAAAAAATTAATTTCCGAAATTATATCGAAGTGTAAATCCTGACCTGATGTTCGTTAACGGAAATGATGTCGAAATTACTGCTTTTGAGAACGAATGATCGTAATAAAATATTGCGGTAAGATTTTTACTAAACGAATAATCCGCAGTTAGCTTTAACGCCCATATATTCTGCCCTGCTGCCAATTGATTGTTATCATAATCTAAATAACGCACCAGGGTTTCATTCTTTCTAAGCGAAAAATCAGCCTTGATATTGATATCACTTTTTATAATTCCGGTTGGACTATCCGCTAATCTGGACGAGAAAATAACATCTTTGAAACGATATCCCATTCCTACTATATACTCCATTCCTTTTACTTCTGTCAACAGGTTATTATCAAAACTCATTGATAAGGCCCTGTCTTTTTTGATCTCTGTAAGGATCCTCAAAGAACCTTTCAATTCAAAATCTACTCTGATAAGCGGACTGAACTGCTCTACCAGGTTGACATTCGACATGATGGTTTTATTAAAGAAATTGGTATTTACATCTTGTCCGTTCGGTTTTTCAGTAAAATCAAAATTAGACCTGAATTGATTTATCGTATAGGATGCCCTGTAATTATGCTGTAATGAAAAACGCTTGAATTTATCTTTGAAAAACTTATAGCGCATTAAACCATTATACTTTACACTCCAGTTTGGAATAGGAAAGCTTTTAAAAATATCTGTCGAACTGCTTGATGCATTTCCTCCTGAATAAGCGGCCAAAAATGCAGGCAATAAAACAGCCTGATTACTTTTTGTAAATCCTATTGGATATCCCTGATTCGCAACATATATTTTATAATTAGGATCTGTTTCTGCCGGAATCGGGTTATTTACATCTCCGTATCTCGGAATCTCGGCTCCTCCATAATGCTCTGCAGCCAGACGATCTGCAATAATCAAACGATTGTTTCTAAAATCATCAAACGCTGCTGACTCAGTTGCACTGCTGGTAGAAAATGCCGTTTTAATTAAAACTGTCGAAATCGAGAACATTCCGTAAGTATAGGGAGACAAAGGCATATATTCTCCATTGACAACACTAAACTGCTCTGATGAATTTTCAGAATAAGCACGATCCATCGCCAAATCAACCTTTAGATCAGGCAATAAATCAATGTTCGCCGTCACTTTCAAAAGCTTGTTGGTCACCTGAGTAAAGCTTTGATTAAAATCCTGATAGTCTGTCAGCCATCCTCTTTTAGCAGCTTCGTAACGTACATCGTCCTGACTTCCAAAAATAAATCCTAATGTTGGCCTTGATGTTCCAAAGAAACCAACGCTTGGTGTATAACCTGGTAAAACAGTTCCGCTATTTTTAGTATAATTTACCTGAATGTTTTTTATACTGGTCAGAATACCGATCATGCCATCATAAAACGGACTACTGCTTGTAACGGGTTTTGCTGTATTTACAATTTTCTCTCCGGGTTTAGGTGGCGCTGTTGCTTTAGGTTTAGCTCCCGATTTTGCACCAGGTGTCAGTCCTAAATATTTATACAGCGTATTCATGCTAAAAGTTGTCGTTAGCGTATTCGAATTTGCATTCTGAATGGTATTTCCTAAATCAAACTGATTTCCGCTAGGATCTACATATTCAGAGAACGCGGTCGAAGAACGCTGCCAGCTATAATCAGCCGTATACGAATAAGACGCTTTCACAAAACCAAAAACCGGAATTTTATTAATTGGAATATCATAATTCACCACCAATTGCTGCAAGTGCTGATTTGGTGTTCCGATATCTAAATAATCATCCCAGATATTAAAATCTTCTTTTGGTGAATTATCATCATTCAAAAAGTTTCGAACAATATTATTTGACGCTGCCGTGTAATTCAATTTTAATGATTTTGTCAAATTATAACCAAAACCATATTGATAATTAAAAGCAAAATTTCTTCTGTATAAAGGATCCAGACCAATTCCCTGCACTTCAACTTCTCTAAACTGCTGACGGTTACTTTGTCTTAAAATATTCGTATTAAAAGAGATATTAGACGGCAGGTAATTAAAATTAAAATCACTCAACAATTTCCAATAATCACTTTTTTTCATGAATTTGGTTTGTTTGAAAGGAACTACTTCTTTTGGCTGAAAAGTATACGCATAGTTTACAGCGGTATTCGATTGTTCGTCCAGATAACTTTCTACTTCATAATCATGTCGCTCTACCTGATTATACGATTGTGAGAATGTTAAGTTTTCGACATCGTAAACATGTGGTTTTTGCTCAGGCGCCCTGTCTTTTCTTACTCCGATAAAGTTGATACTTCTTCGTTTTGTATAATCAACGGCACGTGTTCTGATGTTTTCTTTTTCTGCCGGATCTGTAGTTTCTCTTAATAACTGATCCAGTTTTATATCCTGATTAAAAGGATCGTATTCAGGTGTAATTACTTCTTCGCCAATTGCATAATTAAAAGGCAGGTTGATACCCCACTTTGGAGGCAATAATTTACCTAAATTAAGGTTGGTCACAATGTTATACTGCTGAATATCTTCACGGTCTCTTTCGTTGGCTCCTTGCTCTAAAGATCCAAAACCTATCGTACTTTTTCTACCTGTAGCAGAAACTGTAGCAAAATCGGCCATATTGGTATCAACATTCAATATTGCTGCCATTCCTCCTTTATTTTCCAAGTCTGCCAGACGAAGCTCATTAAACCAAACCTCTCCTTTTATGCTTTTATGATCTGCCCTGCTTTTTACACCGACCATTAAATTTCGAACCAAACCAAAGTTAGGGTTTCCTTTTATCCCTAATCTTAACTTACTATCGCCATCGCCTCCGCCTATACTCAAATCATCATCCGGATAATAAATTCCGTTGATGTCTCGCTTATTAGAGTTAATATCAATACTCATGGCCTTAATTTTCATTCTGGTCAGTAATTCCAGAACCAAATCAATATTATTATCTTCCATCCAGACCTGATCTGCACTTATCGCACAAGACCCTCCTGTTCTGGTTACTTTTAACGGAATTTCGACCTGATAAAAGTTTTGTGTAAAGTCATTTCCAAAACGAATAAAACCAATCATTTCATCATCCTGCAAATTATTTTCATTAGGCAAAGATTCTGCGTGCAGGTACATTTTTAATTTTTTGTACTGACGCATGTCAACGCTTACATTTTTGAAAACAGCTCTTGAATCCTGAAACTGTAAACCTGCCCCGCCAATACGCACTGCCAATGCCTGCTCATTCTGATTGATGATAGTATTGTTATTATACAATTGCTCTCTTTGAACTCCGGGCGGCATTACATAATTTACGGGACATTTTGTACTGTTTTCCTGAATATTAACCGCTGAAACATCAAATTCAGTACCATCGTCATCCGGATTGACATCACTTGCGTCTAATGAACCTGTGTATCTTCTCCATTCTCCTCTTACTAAATCTAAAGCTCCAAAACGAACTGTCATTTGATCATTAAAACCAGTCATAAACATACGCATGAATCGGATAGACCTGAAATCTGTAATATTACCAATTGTATTTTGAGGCTGTGAAACCGGAATTTTAAACTGAATCCATCTTGCTGTTGTAGTCGATCCGTTAGGCAATTCGACATTAGTCACCTCACGAATATCTGTAATAAAATTTTGCCCTACCTGCATTCCCGGTTTTACATCGATACTGTATTCATAATAAGCATTTATCGTGCTCATTGTATTGTCACGGTTAATATCCTCTACATCCGGCAAAGTTGTCGAACCACGATTAGGATCATCTACACTTACCGCAGAGTTATTTTCTGTACCGTTATAATTTTTATAGCGATCCAGAACTCCTCCGGTCGTATTTAAATAATACGTATAATCATCTGCCGCAGGATCTTTGTCTCCGGCATAATTGGTATAAATCGTACCTTCTTTTGAACTTGGCAAACCATCTAAACCAACATCTTGGTTTCTACGATTTTCGGCGTTCGTATCAAACGCATAAATTAGTGATTGCGATGCAGGAACATCTCCCCAAAGCGGTTGCGGATTTACCATTATCTGTCCTGGTCCCAGTCCGTTTTCGTATTGTTTCCTTCCGTCTTTTAATACATCTTCGGAAATTTCACCCAGGTTAAAATATATTTTTCCTGTATTAGCGGTTGGTGCCTGCGAATTACCAACGTATGGATCTAAAACCCAAAACTGAATGTATTCGACATTTCCCTGCTCGAAATTAGTTGAATTTAAAGCACGCATGATTCCACCAAAATTAGAATTTGCAGGGTTCGTGCTAAAATTTGGATTATTATTATATGGTCCTCTGTCAGATGGATAATACGTTAAATCCAATGTATTGATTACCTGAATCTGCCCCTGAGCAATATCTGTGTTAGGATACAATTCTCTGCTGTAAATTCTTCTTGTCGTATTTAATGACAAATCATCATTGGAGATACCAGAAGGTTTTGAAGAATAAAATATTGGATCGATCGTGTACCAGGATAATTTTGCTCTTTTATATCCGTATTCTAACGTGTTTGAATTGGCATTAAAAGTATTGTCATTGATAGAATTCACAAATGGTGTCGAAGCTAAACTCCACGCATAGGCAGAGCGCATATCGATTGTAGATTGTGAACCTTCGAAATCATCTACATATATGGTTGCTTCTCCTTCAAAATCACTTGCTTTTGGTGCATCCGGTCTCAAAAACGCCACCTCTCCGCGGATCGAAAGGTTCGACGGAACATCTGTATCTATATTGGGTAATTTATTTACTAATCTGGTAAAGAATGGCACTTCTGTAGAGTAATTTCCATTGAAACCAAAGATGGTATTGTTTACAGATTCCTGCCCGTAACTCGATTTTTGAGTAAATGGTTTTTCTGTCATTTTTAGATAAGTACCTCCAATAACAAAATTATCCGAAATTTTATGCTCGATATTGAAACCTATGAACCTACGGGTTTGCTGACCAAAAATGGAGTTGTTTTCTAACGAAACTTCAATTGGTGTATTCGAAGCCTGAAGCGAAGGATCTAAAATCTGAACACGTCCTAATTGATAATCGACACTATAATCAATTCCTTCTACCAATCTTCTTCCGGCAGCCATAACCACAACAGAACCCTGCGGTACATTGAAGGCCCCAATTGGAATACCGTTGCTTCCTGATGATTTATACTTACCTCTTAATAAGAATTTATTTTTGTCACTATCCTGTAAAGCTCCGGATTGTGTGTTTCTATACATGTTTCTAAAAACATATTTCTGCTGATTGGCATTGTATGAATTGGCATCATCGTAGTTTTCGCCTGAACCTGCATTTTGTAATTTTTTAAATAAAAGCTCTCCAAAAGGTTCTTTGGTCGTAAAAATAATTCGCCCGTTCTGAACATCTACTGTTATACCCGGAATATAATCGAAGAAACCATCACCGCCTGTTTGCGGATCATTATTATAGTTGAGTCGGTCTAAGTTAAACACGTTTAATAATGGTGTCTGATCGACTTTATTGTCAGGTGTTGGGTTCGTGGGAAATGTAGTTCCCTGAACCGGACTAATATAATTGATTGGCGAAGGGTCTGTATAAAGTATGTTTAATCTAAAGTCATCTTGTTTAATTTGATACGCCTGAGGAATTTGATAAACGTTTTTCATCATCAGATTCCAAACCGGATTCTGAACATTTGTCAAATTACTTTTCAGCATTTTCAAAACCAAACTCTGTGTGATAATGGCCTGATTTGCATTATTATTCCCTGTCACTACGGTGCCATCAACACCATCACTACCAAATTCCCCAACCTGATACACTTTACCTCCTACAGTATATTCAAAGGCTACTGCCAAAATCTCATCGTTTGCCAAACGCTGCTGCAACGAGATGTATCCTAATTGTGCATTAAAAGTAAATTCGTTCGTTGTTAATTTTCTGGCATTTTCAAGAACAGAATAATCCGTGGCTTCGCTTGTATTGGCATTATTAAATCCTGATTTTGCCGTTACAATTTCTCTAATATTCGAATTTAAGAACGCTCCTGCCTGGCCAATTGTAGCGGGATCGTATTTATTGTTTTTGTTATCTGTTGGCGAATCAATAGGGTTATTAAAAAAACCTGCTGTAGAACTAATAACCACAACCTGATTATCGGGAATACCTGTAACTTGCCCCTCACCTAAATCCTGAAGTGCAATAATATTACGTAAATTGTTATTGTTTGTACTTACTCTATTTTGTTTATTGGTTACCCAAACTTCTATTCTTGTGATCTGAACACGGCTGTCGATAAATGGATACTTAATTAACGAAGCATCGTATTTATTTCTAAAGTATTGGGATAAGAAAAAGTGCCTGTCATTATCATAGTCCAGTGCATACAAATCAAAGTTCTGAACCGTTCCTCCACCTTCTGCAACTATACTCTTTGTTTGTGACTTCTGTTCTGAGAAAACTCCGGTAACTGTGGTCTTACCAAATTGCAGTTGTGTTTTGACTCCAAATAAACTTTGAGCACCTCGAATAAGGGTACTGTTTAATGGCATACTCACGTTACCCACTTCTACTTTCTGAATAATATCGTCTTCAGAAGGTGTATACGCCAGTTTAAACAAGTTCTGAAAAGCAAACGTTGACTGGGTATCATAATTAGCATTTACCTCTAATCTGGTTCCTACTTTTCCCATCAGACTCATGCTGATTCGCTGATCAAAATCGAAAGTTGTGCTTGATCTGTTTCTTGGAGAAAAAGAAGGATTATCTTGTTTGGTGTATCGAACACCCAAGTCCATCTCTACTGATCCTGTGGGTTTTACATCAATTGTATTGCTCCCAAAAATACTTTCAAACAGACTTGAATTAATATAGTATCGTGGTAATAAATCTTTTTTTGCAGCATCGCTTCCTATTTTTTTACCATCGATAGCGTCTGATTTTTTCCTGAAGTAATCTCTTCTGGATTCTTTCAAGACTAAATCTTCGTATTCTTTGGGGGTTAATATAATAGGATAATTGATTGAAAAGCCATCAACGGAGCTGGTATAAATATAGCGATCTGTAATGGGATCGTATCGATAAGCAGAAAGTATACTTGGCGGATTGTCGATCTCTACTTTACCAACTGAGAATTCGGTCTTGGTTGTATCTTTAACTACCGGATTTACTTGCGCACGCAAAACATTACCGCAAAACAAAAACAGTAAAAAAATACAAATTTTACGCATACAATTCTTGATATAAAATTGAGTTTATAGGCTTTTTAACGCTTTTTTAATGATTGTTTCTACAGTAGCTTCGGGATCTTCTTTTACTATTTTTTCCACTACTTTTTCTGAAGTTTTTCTAACAAAACCTAAAACTTCCAAAGCAGATAACGCTTCATCTCGATTTGTATTGTTTTGAACTACTGAAACTTCGTCTAAATCGTACAACTTTAACACTTTTTCCTTCAAATCTAGTATAACTCTTTGGGCGGTTTTGTTTCCAATACCCTTAATCGACTGTATAACACCAACATCTCCGGATGCAATCGCATTGATAATTTGTCTGGGTTCTATTGAAGATAACATTGTTCTGGCAATATTGGCTCCAATTCCCGAAACAGATAATAACATTCTGAATATTTCGCGTTCTGATTTCTCAGCAAAACCAAATAAAGTATGCGCATCTTCCTTGATCAGAAGATGCGTATACAGTTTTATATTTTCGGCATTGGGAATTAACGAAAAGGTATGTAAAGATATATTTACCTGATACCCAACACCTCCACAGTCAATTATGACGTCAGTAGGATTTTTTTCGACTAATTTCCCTTGCAATTGTGCTATCATAGTATTTTTTATAAAGGCCAAATATAACAAAAATGCAATAAAAATACGACATTATTCTTTGCCTCTTATCTTTTATACTATTTCGCTAGTTTATTTTTTTTATTTTCTTTCGCCTGAGCGTCAATTACTGCAATTGCTGCCATATTTACCATTTCTTCAACACTTGCTCCTAATTGAAAAATGTGAACCGGTTTACCCATTCCCATCATAATTGGACCAATAGAATTTACTTTATACAACTCTTTTAATAGTTTATAAGTAATATTAGCTGATTCTAAATTAGGGAATATCAGGGTATTTACCTTTTTACCGGCTAATTTAGAGAAAGGAAATTTCTCTGCGAGCATCTCCTGGTTTAAAGCAAAATCTGCCTGGATTTCTCCGTCAACAATTAATTCCGGGTGATTTTTATGCAAATAAGCCACTGCTTCTCTTACTTTTGAAGCACTCTGACTTGTAGATGAACCAAAATTCGAGAATGAAACCATTGCAATAACCGGCTCAACACCAAACATTTTTGCTGTTTTTGCAGTCATGATTGCAATATTGATAAGATCTTCTGCTGATGGATTGATATTAATTGCCGTATCTGACAAGAACATTGGTCCACGAGAAGTCATCATCATGTTTGCTGTTGCAACAAGTGAAGCTCCCGGAGCTTTTTCGATCAATTGCAACATTGGTTTTACAACTGTTGGATAACTTCTTGTATGTCCTGTAACTAAAGCATCTGCTTCGCCTTCGTTGACCATCATGGCTGCGAAATAGTTTCTTTCGCGCATGTATTTCTGAGCATCAAGTAATGATACGCCTCTGCGTTCTCTTGTTTCCCAGTATGAAGTAGCAAATTTATTACGTCTTGCTTCTTCTTCATTCGTTTTAGGATCAATGATTTGTAGTTCAGCATCAAAACCTAATTCCGCTTTTAATTCTAAAATTACTTCTTTATTTCCTAATAAAATTGGCACACCAATTCCGTCTTCATGAACAATTTGTGCTGCTTTTAATACATTTATCTGATCTGCTTCAGCAAAAACGATTCTTTTTGGATCCATTTTAGCACGATTCGTGATCAAACGTACCATTTTATTATCGTTACCCATACGTTCGCGAAGTGCATCTTCATAAGCTGCCCAGTCTGTAATAGGATTTTTTGCAACACCGGATTCCATAGCTGCTTTTGCAACTGCAGGCGCTACAACTGTAATCAATCTTGGATCAAATGGTTTAGGAATGATATATTCCTGACCAAAACCTAACTTCATAGCTCCATAAGCAACGTTTACCTGCTCCGGCACTGGCTCTTTTGCCAAAATAGCCAAAGCTTTTACGGCAGCCATTTTCATTGCTTCGTTAATTTTTGTCGCTCTAACGTCTAATGCTCCTCTAAAAATATAAGGAAAACCAAGAACGTTGTTTACCTGATTAGGAAAATCTGAACGCCCTGTAGCCATAATGACATCTTTACGGGTTTCTGTAGCTAAGTTATAATCGATTTCCGGATTTGGATTTGCCATTGCAAAAACAATCGGATTCTCTTTCATTGTTAATAACATTTCTGCAGAAAGAATATCTCCTGATGATAATCCTATGAAAACATCTGCCCCTTTTACGGCTTCAGCCAATTCAATTTTTGGACCGTTTACAGCATATTTCAACTGCAATTCTGATAATGAAGGATTGTCTTTTGTTAAAAGTCCTTTACTATTAAACATTAAAATATTTTCTACTTTAACGCCTAACAAAACATATAAATCTGTACAAGCGATTGCTGCAGATCCTGCACCGGAAACTACTACTTTTACATCTTCTGCTTTTTTTCCTGCTAATTCAAGTGCATTGATCAAAGCTGCCGAAGAGATAATTGCCGTACCGTGCTGATCGTCGTGCATTACCGGAATATCTAATTCTTCTACCAGTCTTCTTTCGATTTCGAAAGATTCAGGTGCTTTGATGTCTTCAAGATTAATTCCTCCAAAAGTTGGAGCAATATTTTTTACGGTCTGAATAAATTCTTCAATATCCTTAGTTCCAATTTCGATATCAAAAACATCAATATCAGAGAATATTTTAAACAATAAACCTTTTCCTTCCATTACTGGTTTAGAAGCTTCCGGGCCAATATCCCCAAGCCCTAAAACAGCTGTACCGTTTGATATAACGGCAACTAAATTTCCTTTTGCTGTATATTTGTAAACGTCATCTACGTTTGCTGCAATTTCTAAACATGGTTCTGCAACTCCCGGCGAATAAGCCAAAGACAAGTCTCTTTGGGTTGCATATTTTTTTGTTGGAACTACCTGAATTTTTCCTGGAGTTGGTTCTGAGTGATACAGTAACGCTTCTCTTCTTTTACTCTCTTTGTTCATTTATTTTAGCTTTTATTCTAGCTTACAAAGATATAAGTCTTGGCTTAAATTGGGGTATTTTTATTATTTTCTTTTATCAAAATAACATTTATTACCTCCAAAAAAAATAGTCCTTTATTATTTGGACTATTTTATCAGGCATATTTTTATTATTTTCTTTTATTGAGAAATATAAGAGTTTAAATGATTTATTGTGTCTTTCTGAATTTCTATAATCGCTTTTACTACATCGCTTATAGATATTATTCCTACTACAATTCCGTCTTCCAGAACCGGCAGATGTCTGATTCTTTTGGTACTCATGAGTTCCATACAATCCTCGATATTATTTGAAAGGTTTACTGAAAAAACATTGCTTTCCATAATTTCATGAACAAGGGTTTCTTTTGAAGATTTGTCTTTTAAAACAATTTTTCTGGCATAATCCCTTTCAGATAATATTCCTTTAAGATCATTATTGTCAATGACAAGAATAGCTCCTATGTTTTTCTCTCCCATCACTTTTAAGGCTTCATAAACCGTTGTTGTTGAAAGAACTGAATAAACATTTTTTCCTTTTGCGTTTAGTATTTGATTTACAGTCATATCTGAAAAAATTTAGATCTATAAAGTTAGAAAAAAATGAATACACAGCACAACGAAATCGATTTTTTAAAACTTAATTAATTCATTTTAAACATAATAACTAATATTTTGTATTTCCGAAATATTAGTTCAAACAAATGAATGGATTTTACGGTTATATTACGAAAAACGCAGAAATTTAGCCATCTACAGATTTATTCTAAATAAAACAAAGATTTTGAACAAATTGATGGAATGATAATATTGATGCTTTTTGTGTGGTATAATCCCGATGGGATATTTTATCAGGGTAATTTTGATATCTACCAATATTGAATTCCTAGCGGAATATTTCGCAGAAATTAAATATTTGGTAGAAAAATATTTTTTTTCCTCAACATTTAGAATGCTCCAGCGGAGCAATATATTTATAGCCATTTAGTACGACCTAACATAAAGCTCCAGCGGAGCGAAATAGAATTTCTTAATCGATAAATATTTCACCCCGATGGGGTTCAATTGCGCAAATAATTATTTTCTATAAATATGTCGTCCCGCTGGGACTTCTTTTAATTTCAAAAAATAAATTATTGACCGGATTTTTACAAAAAACTTTCATTAACATACTATAGTATGTGAGAAATAATAAATAAAAAACAGTAATTGCATGAATTAAAAAACATGTCTTTAAGTAAGAATATATTATCATAAAATTTTTCTCGATCTTGACATTTTCACAAAAATAAACCATTAACCAACAGTAACTTAAAAATAAAAACACACTATTATCTAAGACATGACATATATGTCGTAGTATCTTTTTTTATAGTTTAATAGATTTGACAAATGAAAAACAGATCATGGATTAGAAATAGTATTGTAATTAATTCTGATACCAATTTGAAAATTAAAAATGTAAAACAACCAAACTAAAAATACACTAGGATGGAAACAATCAACACTAAAAAATTAGAGAATCTCAGAAAATTAATTGCTCCGTATTTCAATACTGCAAAATCGGATGACGATCAATCAGAAGTTCAAAAAGCGCAAACTCATTATTATGAACTTGGTTGCGTCATTACCAATCTGCTAAAAATGTGCGTTTTGACATTGGATCAAGAGGAACATAAAATTTCAGAAACAAACAAAACTCCTATAAATGTTTCTCTCATTTTAGAAACTGTATTGAAAATGTTTCCTTTAGATGAATTTGAATTGTTAGATGAAATTAATAAGATCCTTGTTGAAGATTCTTAAATCATAAAAACTATTAGTTTAGAAAAGCTAACATATGTACTTTGCAGATTTACCCTAAATAAAAATGACTTTTCTAAATCTAGAAAAGTCATTTTTTTATTATTGTGTTTGTTTACAAATTGGTAATCACAAACTCACTTCGTCTGTTTTGCTGATGTTCTTCTTCTGAGCATTTTACGCCATCAGAACATTGGTTTACCAGTTGCGATTCTCCGTAGCCTTTTGATGTTAATCTGTTAGGTTTTATTCCTCTGTCAACTAACCATTTCATCGTTGCCTTTGCTCTTTTCTCAGATAGAATCTGATTGTATTTTGCTGTTTGTCGGCTATCTGTATGCGAACGAATATCAAGTTTCAGATCGGGATATTGTTTTAATATTTCGATGATTTTTTCTAATTGAAAAGCAGATTTATTCTTAATAACAGCTTTGTCTAAATCGAAATAAATAATAGGAATATCGAGTGTTTTCGCCAAATCTGTTCCTATCGTTATTGATTTCACCCTTTTTTCTAACTGAATTAGTAAAGTTGTTTTTCCAGATAATTTTTTAATTGTTATTGGAGTTTCTTTACTTTCATAATCTGCTTTTGCTGTTCTGACAAAATAGTTTTTACCACAATTTACATTCGCAAAAAGATAATTCCCTTTTGCATCTGAAACCACTTCTGCTACAGCATTAAAATTATCGTCTAACAAAGTTACTTTGGTATCTGCAAGACTTACGTTTGTTTCTACATCTGTAATTGTTCCCGTTAGTTCTTGTTCGCAATTGAGTTTCCGTTTTTCAGTAAAGCGATAAATATCATCGAATCCTACGCCGTTTTCTCTGTTGGAAGAGAAAAATCCGTTTCTTTTTTTACTGTCGATTATAAAAGCAAAATCGTCTTGTTTGCTATTTATTGGTTCTCCAACATTTTGAATTTGTTCGAAAGAACCTTCATTATTTATCTTAGAAACAAAAATATCAAGTCCGCCTAATCCGGGTCTTCCGTCAGTTGCAAAATAAAGTTCGTTGTCTTCGGAAATAAAAGGAAAGGTTTCTCTTCCTTCGGTATTTATAGTTGCTCCTAAATTTTCGGGTTTTCCAAAGGTTCCGTCCTCATTTATTTTCACTTTAAACAAATCTGATTGTCCTAACGTTCCTGGCATATCTGATGCAAAATACAGTGTTTTTTCATCGATGCTCAAAGTAGGATGCGCTACACTATATTGATCACTATTGAACGGAAGTTCTTCAATATTTTTCCATTCGCCGTTAACCAAACTAGCTTTGTATAATTTTAGTAAAGTAACTTTATTCTGGTCTCTTCCTCTTTTTCCTCCTAAAAAGTTATTTCGGGTAAAATAGATGGTTCGTCCGTCTTTTGTAAAAACAGGCGTTGACTCATTGAACTTTGTATTTACTTTTTTCTGAAAACGCTGCGGAATACCAATACTTCCGTCAGAAGTTAATTCGGCAGTATATAAATTAGTAAAAGATCTGTTTGTCCATTTAAAATTTTTCTTTACGATTCCGCCCGTATCACGTGCCGAAGTAAAGACTAATTTATTATCATAAATAGTGCTTCCGTAATCCGAAAATTTAGAATTAATTCCTGCATCGGCAATTTCAAATCTTCCTGAATTGGATTTTATCTCTTCTAAGTAATTTTTATTGGCCTCAAACAAAAGACCTCTTTTATCAGTGGTTATTTTTTGATTGAATTTTTCTAAAATCGTATCTGCTTTTGCATAATTTCCGTCAGATTTCAGACATTGTGCATATCGGTACAAATATTCAGGATCCTGCTGCTCGTTCATGGCAAACAATTCGTGGTACCATTTTAGGGCTTTTACCAATTCTCCGTTAAAATAATAGGAATTACCAAGACGCTGAAACATTTTTTCGTCTTTATATCCTTTATCAGCAACACTTTCGTAAACTTTTATGGCATCTACATAAGCATACTTCTCGTATTGATCATTGGCATAATTGATACTTGATGTTTGTGCAATTGTGTTGAGAAAAAAGAGTAAAAATAAAGCGGTATAATTCAGGTTTTTGATTTTCATGTATTACTTTTTAGAAGAATCTTGGAGATGTAATTCTGTTATAATTATTAAAAAACTCAAAGCGCAGGAAAATTTCATGCGATCCGGAATTGTACTTTCTTAAATTGGTTGTTTCATGATCATAACCATATCCTATATATAAACCGTCTGATACCTGAAAACCTGCCAATGCACTTACTGATGCACTCCAGCGATAGGCAAGCCCTACTACAAATTTGTCATTGAACATAAAATTACCCGAAAGATCGACTTGTAAAGGAGCTCCCTGTACCATTTTTGTCAACACTGCCGGTTTGAATTTGACGTAATAATCGATATCAAAAACATAACCTGCCATGAAATAGTAATTTATTTTGTCTTTGAAAATAGCATTATCATTATTACTGTATCTGTTGGTTTCGATAAAATTAGGAATAGATACCCCTACGTAGGCTTTATCTGAATGCCAGTAAACACCGGCCCCGATATTGGGCGAAATTTTATTCCTTAAATCCTGAAATTGAGGATCGCCCTGGTCTTCAAAACTTAATTTATTTACATCTAAATTAAAAAGATTCGCTGTCCCTTTTATTCCAAAGGAAAGTTTGAAGGTTTCAGAAGTTGGAACGGTATAGGATAAATCGGCAGATAGCGTGTTTTCGTTTATTGGTCCAATTTTATCGTTTACTAAAGAAACTCCAAGTCCTAAATCGCTATTATTTAAAGGCGTATTTACCGAAAACGTACTGGTCTCCGGCGCGCCATCAAGCCCAACCCATTGTGTACGATATAACCCAAAAACACTCAATACACCTCGAGACCCCGCATAAGCCGGATTGATCGTAATGGTATTATACATATATTGTGTGTATTGAGAATCTTGCTGCGCTGAACACACAACGGTGAAAAACATGAAAATTAAAACTAACTTTTTCATTTAAAAGGCTTTTAAAAGCGGCTTGGCAAATAGCTAAGCCGCTTGTGTTTTTTTACTTGTTGATATATAAATAACCTGAAAGTTGGTGCGAGTTTGAACCGCTGTCTTTGTATTTCAGAATATAGAAATAAGTTCCTTCCGGCAATCCTTCAGATTGTTTTACTGTTGTACGTCCTTGAGAGTAACCTACAAAAGCACGGTCTTCGTTGTTATAATTGTCTACATCATAAACTAAAACACCCCAACGGTTATAAATTTCTACCGTATTATCCGGATAACATTCTAATCCCTGAATATAGAATCTCTTATTTTTTTCGTCTCCGTTTGGAGAGAATGCATTAAAGACTTTTATCACACAACTAGTTAAGTCTAAGACTGTAGGTTGATCTCCAGTATTATTTTCATCATCTGACAAGTCATCTACAAGAACTCCTTTATTGCTTCTCGCCTGAACACTTGCCTGGTTGCTTACGCTTCCTTTATTGATATCACTTTGTGTGATCTTATAGGTAGCCGTAAAATTATACTCATCAGATTCGTTTACACCTAAATTTATCGCTTGTCCGGAAACTGCAACACCCGGTAAAGGATCTAAGACCGTAACTCCAACCAAAGGAACGTTACCTGTGTTTGTTACTTTAAATTTATAGGTAATGGTTTCACCTGCATCTGCAACTTTGTTATTGTTTTCATCATTAAACACTGCTGTTTTGATAATCGCAATAGCCGGAGCTTCTACAAAAACACTTAACGTTGCCGATGCGCAATTGGTTGGATTTGCTTTTTCGCAAACCTGATAGGTCATCGTATAATTTCCTCCCGGAGTATTTGGTTTCACATTTACAGTTCCGTCCGGATTGAATTCGAAATACGCATTTTGCGGCGCATTCAAAATCACATCTATAGGGTTTACTGGTAAACCTTTTAATAAATCATTGTCGAAAACATTGATAAACTCAAGAGATCCATTTATTCCGTCAACATTTACTGGCCCATCATTGTTAATAATAAGCTGTATTAATGGTGTTACCGGCGGATTATTTACTACCGAAATCTTAGCAACTGCCTGACTGCAATTAGATGCGTTTAAGGCTTCACAAATTCTATACGTCAATTCATAATTCCCAGTTGGTGTTCCCGGTTTTATTTCGATTGTTCCATCTGCTTTTAAAATCAAATTAGGATTTGAAACAATAGTAGTCAAAATAACATCTGCAGGCTTAACCGCTGATCCGTTTAAGGTATCATTATCAAATATACTTGTTGTTGAACTTTGTCCTTTACTAGTATCTATAGTTCCTGCATTATCATTATTGGCTTGTAAAGATCCACTTATCACAGGAACATAGCTTTTTACAGTAACACAATTGTCAGGATTCAGATATTCGCAAATAGTATATTCAATTTCATAATTTCCAACTGGAGTTCCTGGTTTTACTGTTACCGTTCCGTCCGAATTTAACGTTAATCCTGTTGGAACTTTTACAACTGTCAGGATTATTCCTCCGTTACTATTTTTGATAATAGCTGAATTTCCGTTTAAGGTAACATTATCTATTAATGATACTGTTTTTCCTCCAGTGCTTCCGTTAACAGGAAGAGTGTTTTCTGTTAGGGCTTTGATTACTGACTTGCCCACGACAATTACAGAAGTAGTCTCATTACAGTTCGTTGGATTGGTAATCTCACA
>NZ_MUGR01000053.1:0-3005 GCF_002217195.1 Flavobacterium aquidurense
GGAAAAGGGTGTACATAAGCTTACGGATTATTAGTACTACTCGACTATGACATTACTGCCTTTACATCTATAGCCTATCAACGTGGTCATCTTCCACGATCCTTAAAAGAAATCTCATCTTGTGGTGGGTTTCGCGCTTATATGCTTTCAGCGCTTATCCCTTCCAAACGTAGCTACTCTGCGATGCTCCTGGCGGAACAACAGATACACTAGAGGTTTGTCCAATTCGGTCCTCTCGTACTAGAATCAGATCCACTCAAATTTCTAACGCCCACAGTAGATAGAGACCGAACTGTCTCACGACGTTCTGAACCCAGCTCGCGTGCCACTTTAATGGGCGAACAGCCCAACCCTTGGGACCTTCTCCAGCCCCAGGATGTGACGAGCCGACATCGAGGTGCCAAACCCCCCCGTCGATATGAGCTCTTGGGGGAGATCAGCCTGTTATCCCCGGCGTACCTTTTATCCTTTGAGCGATGGCCCTTCCATGCGGAACCACCGGATCACTATGCTCTACTTTCGTACCTGATCGACCTGTATGTCTCTCAGTCAAGCTCCCTTATGCCATTGCACTCTACGCACGGTTACCAAGCGTACTGAGGGAACCTTTAGAAGCCTCCGTTACTCTTTTGGAGGCGACCACCCCAGTCAAACTACCCACCAAGCAATGTCCCCCACAATATGGGGTTAGGCCTCAGATAAACAAAGGGTTGTATTTCAACAATGACTCCACAACGCCTGGCGACGCCACTTCACAGTCTCCAACCTATCCTACACATCATTTATCCAAGGTCAATACTAAGCTATAGTAAAGGTGCACAGGGTCTTTTCGTCCCACTGCGGGTAAACGGCATCTTCACCGTTACTACAATTTCACCGAGCTCATGGCTGAGACAGTGTCCAGATCGTTACACCATTCGTGCAGGTCGGAACTTACCCGACAAGGAATTTCGCTACCTTAGGACCGTTATAGTTACGGCCGCCGTTTACTGGGGCTTCAATTCAATGCTTCTCCGAAGATAACATCTCCTCTTAACCTTCCAGCACCGGGCAGGTGTCAGGCCCTATACTTCATCTTACGATTTTGCAGAGCCCTGTGTTTTTGATAAACAGTCGCCTGGACCTCTTCACTGCGGCCAGCATTGCTGCTGGCGACCTTTCTCCCGAAGTTACAGGTCTATTTTGCCTAATTCCTTAGCCATGAATCTCTCGAGCACCTTAGGATTCTCTCCTCAACTACCTGTGTCGGTTTACGGTACTGGTACTAATTACCTGAAGTTTAGAGGTTTTTCTTGGAAGCCCTTAGGCGCACTATCTCTTTGTCCGAAGACTCCGAGTACTATCGTATTTCCCCAAGCCGCGTGGATTTGCCTGCGCAGCTTATAGGTAGGTACTTCAACGAACTATTCCGTCAGTTCGCGGCGCTTTCATCACTCCGTCACCCCATCACAGTAATTAGTAGTACGGGAATATTAACCCGTTAGCCATCGACTGTCCCTTTCGGGTTCGCCTTAGGACCAGACTAACCCACAGCTGATTAGCATAGCTGTGGAAACCTTAGTTTTTCGGTGTGCGGGTTTCTCGCCCGCATTATCGTTACTTATGCCTACATTTTCTTTTCTAACCAGTCCAGCATACCTGACGATACACCTTCAACCCTGTTAGAATGCTCCCCTACCACTTAGAGTAAACTCTAAATCCATAGCTTCGGTAATATACTTATGCCCGATTATTATCCATGCTCGTCCGCTCGACTAGTGAGCTGTTACGCACTCTTTAAATGAATGGCTGCTTCCAAGCCAACATCCTAGCTGTCTGGGCAGACAAACCTCGTTCTTTCAACTTAGTATATATTTGGGGACCTTAGCTGATGGTCTGGGTTCTTTCCCTCTCGGACTTGGACCTTAGCACCCAAGCCCTCACTGTTAGTGAACATTATATAGCATTCGGAGTTTGTCAGGAATTGGTAGGCGGTGAAGCCCCCGCATCCAATCAGTAGCTCTACCTCTATATAACTTTATAACTAACGCTGCACCTAAATGCATTTCGGGGAGTACGAGCTATTTCCGAGTTTGATTGGCCTTTCACCCCTACCCACAGGTCATCCGAAGACTTTTCAACGTCAACCGGTTCGGTCCTCCACTGTGTGTTACCACAGCTTCAACCTGCCCATGGGTAGATCACACGGTTTCGCGTCTAACACTACTGACTAAAGCGCCCTATTCAGACTCGCTTTCGCTACGGATCCGTGGCTTAACCACTTAACCTTGCCAGCAACGTTAACTCGTAGGCTCATTATGCAAAAGGCACGCCGTCACCCCACGAAAGGGCTCCGACCGCTTGTAAGCGTATGGTTTCAGGATCTATTTCACTCCGTTATTCACGGTTCTTTTCACCTTTCCCTCACGGTACTGGTTCACTATCGGTCTCTCAGGAGTATTTAGCCTTAGCGGATGGTCCCGCCAAATTCAGACAGGGTTTCACGTGCCCCGCCCTACTCAGGATACCACTATCTATTATACTCGTTACCCATACGGGACTATCACCCTCTTTGGTGTCACTTTCCAGTAACTTCCGGTTCCTTGTACATAAAATATCGTGGTCCTACAACCCCAATCTTGCCGTAACAACATTGGTTTGGGCTAATCCGCGTTCGCTCGCCACTACTTACGGAATCACTTTTGTTTTCTTCTCCTCCGCCTACTTAGATGTTTCAGTTCAGCGGGTTTGCCCACCTATCGGTGTACTATGTCTTCAACATAGTGGGTTGCCCCATTCAGGTATCTACGGATCAATCGGTGTGTGCCCGTCCCCGTAGCTTTTCGCAGCTTATCACGCCTTTCATCGCCTCTGAGAGCCAAGGCATCCCCCATACGCCCTTATTTTGCTTATTGTACCAATCATAAAATTAATTATGACCGTTTTTTTTTGTCTTTTACTATAAATAGTAAAAAACGCTTTCTACTTTTTATTATTTTCTTATCTCAATATGTCAATGAACTTTA
>NZ_MUGR01000054.1:0-87853 GCF_002217195.1 Flavobacterium aquidurense
CAAGTTTTGCACTTCATCCTTTCTTTTGAAATTAAATTCTTTGTAAATATAAAGTTCGTACAGACTCGTACACAAGACAATTTGGAATTTTAGTTTGGGAATTTCTTATAAAAACAAAACCTTCTCATCTATTTCAGACTGCATTAGGGCGGGAAGCGGTATTCTTTTGCGATACTGTAAAATCTCTTGTAAAGTAACCGATAAGTCTATTGAAAAAGATTTAGCTGACAGCCAAGCCCGCAGGGAAATGCCCAAATTATTATTATTATTATTATTATTATGTAGAACTATCTTTCTGAAATGGTTTGTGAAATTTTCTCTCCCAGCTCTTTAAATTTTTCATAGGTTTCATTAGAAACTAATTCTTTATCAATATTTACTTTGAGCTTATCTTTTTTTAATATAAAAGAATAGGCTGTTTCGCTTTTGGTGTCTTTTTTCCAAATTTTAGTGTCACCATCAGTTGAAAGTAAATTGTTGTCTAAATTATCAGATAATAATTTTTCCAGTTTTTTTCTTTTAATGGCATCAAAACTTGCGGTTAAAGAATAAGAGTCGTCTGAAACTGAAACAGAAACGGAGGTTGTTGTGGTTCTTGTCTGTTTAGAAGGTGCTTTTGCAACTGTTGTCGTATTTCCTGAAGTGGCAACTGCCGTTTGTGCTTGAACGAGAGTTACCCAAACAAACACGGTTATGAATAAAATGATTTTCATAAGTAAAAGTTTTAAATTATTATTCGTCTTTGCTATTAAACTGAAAGCCTAAGCCCCTTATGCTTGGAATTGAAATATTTGGGTCTTTACTAAAATATTTGCGTAGACGGCTGATGAAAACGTCCATGCTTCGTCCTGAAAAGAAGTCGTCGTTACCCCAGATTTCTTTCAATATATCTTCTCTTTTGACTAGTTTATTTTTATTGGCATATAAAAATTGAATCAACTGTGCATCTTTTTCGGTAATTCGGTGTGTGATTTCTTCATGGGTAAGCGTATAATTATCCCGGTCAAAAATATAAGTGCCAATAGAAAATACCAATGCCTCCTGTGGAATTCCTACAACAGGCTTTTGGCTTCTTTTCAATATGTTTTGAATCCGCAAAATCAATTCCTCGACTTCAAAAGGTTTCACTACATAATCATCGGCGCCAAGTCGCAGCCCTTTGATTTTGTCTTCTTTCAGGCTTTTTGCTGTTAAAAATATAAAAGGCGTTTCCGGATAGTTATCAATAATATTTTCAGCAAGGGTAAAGCCATCCATGTGAGGCATCATGACATCCAAAACACAGATATCCGGTTTGGTGTCCGAAAAATTTTTCAAAGCTTCCTTACCATCCTTTGCCCATGTTACCGTGAATCCTGAAAATTCAAGATATTGCTTTAATATAGAAGCGTAGTCAAAATCATCTTCTGCTAGTAAAATATGCTGTTTCATATTGGAATTGTAATTGTGAATAAAGATCCCTTGCTTTCTTGGCTTAAAACGGTGATAGTTCCGCCATAAGTTTCGACCAGCTGTTTGATATAAAATAGTCCAAGACCAAGGCCTTTGCTATTGTGGATATTTCCTTTTTCGACTCTGTAGAATTTATCAAAAATGGAAGCTTGCTCCTGAATTGGAATTCCTTTTCCGTTGTCTTTTACGGAGAGTATAAAGTCTTTGGCTGTTATCTTTAAGTCTGCTTCGATTTTGTCAGCGCCATATTTTACTGCATTGTCTAATAAATTTATTAAAATGGTGTTCAGATGAAAACGATCCATCGGAATGCTGAAAGCTTCTTTTAGACTTGTAAATTCAATAGCCACGTCTAGTTTTGAAAGCTTGAAATCGTCAATCATGTCCTTAATTTCTTCATCAGTAATCTGAATGATGCTTTTATTGGCAATAGGCATAACAGCAACTTCTGTGACTTGGCGAAACAATTTTTGCAGTCTCTCATTTTGCCTTGCAATCATCGCGAGGGTGTTTTTATAATGTTCGGGGCTCATTTGCTCATCCTTTCGCTGCAATGTTTTTATGGCAATATCCATTGTGGCAAGCGGCGTTTGAAATTCATGTGTAATATTATTCACAAAGTCCGTTTTGATATCGGCAATTCGCTTTTGGGTAATCAGGTTTTTTATTGACATATAATGTAGGAAAACTACAAATGCCATCAGTATTACCGAAAAGAGTAATAGACCTGTCATTTTAGAGATAATAGTTTGCTGTAATTTATCAAAACCATAAAAGCGGTTACTTTTTACAATCATCGAAAGTTCGGCGTCACTATCTTTATTCTCCCAGCGTCCCATAGAAGAGAGGTTTTGATTTTCCTTTAAGGTATCATTGGCTAAGATCATTATTTTTCCATTAAATAAAGTATCTGTTTTTTTATGATCTATGAGTATTATCTGGTTGAGATAAATGGAATAATCAATATCATAATCTCCGGTTTGCGCCATTTTTTTCATATAGATTTTCGTGGCAGTAGAAAGCGAATCTTTTTTGATACTAAGATATTTAATAAAATTTTGCTTTGTTGCTTTTCCTTTTAAATACTGTTTTGCATATTCTCTGGAACGTGTTGTCCAGGTATCGTTCAGATTCTCCCATTCTTCAGTATCTTCAAGACGGGCAATTTGCTTTTTAATAGCATTATTTACTTCCTTTTCATTTAATTGATAAGTATTGTAGATAAAATAGCCTTGTATGGCAGTCAGGGCAATTACTGTCAGAATACAGGCACCAATCAAGAGCATTATTTTTCTTTTCATCCGTCTTTAAAGTTTTAATTCGCAAAGCAAATCAGTTCGGTTTGTTAAGGCAAAGCTATCGCATTTTGGGCTTTTTTGATTTTAAAAAGCGGGCATTAACCCTACGTTAACCAAATTTATAAACAATAAGCCAGACAAAAGCATGTCCTGACTGAAATGTCTTTTGCGAAGAACTTTTTGTGTTTACTGTTCGTTTTGTGCCTTCTGGGGGTTTAACCCTTCATTAACCCTCTGTTAACCATTTTCGAAAAATGATTTGCAGAGCTTTGTCCCAGATAAATCATCAAACAATCATCAATGAAAAAATTAATCATGTTACTGTTGTGGGGGTCTTTTGCGGGATATTCCCAGGAAATTTCCCTATCTGGAAAGGTAGTTGACGGTTCTAATCAAGCCGTACCTTTCGCAGATGCACTGCTTTTGCAGGCAAAAGATTCTGTAAGCTATAAGACGGCACAGACAAATGAATCGGGAGATTTTTATTTTACAGGTATCGCAAAAGGGGATTATCTGATTAAAATAAAAACTATTGGATTTGAAGAATATTACCAAAAGATAAAATTGCAAAAAGATACAATATTGGATGTACTTTCTATAAAAGAAATTTCAAATAATCTGGATAATGTGACGGTTACTTCAAAAAGACCTATTGTAAAACGACAGGTCGACAGGCTTGAGTTTGGCGTCGAAAATTCCTCTCTTGCTTCAAACAATGCGTGGGAGATTCTGGGGAAAACTCCCGGAGTAATAACCAGTTCGGGAGGAGCAATAAGTATTCGCGGCAGCCAGAGTATTTTGGTAACTATCAATGACAAGAAAGTCTATCTTAGTGGGGAAGAATTAAAGCAGTTTTTAGAAAGTACCAACGGCGAGGAAGTAAAATCGATAGAGGTGATCACCAATCCGCCTGCAAAATACGAAGCACAGGGAAGTGCCGTTTTAAATATCAAATTAAAAAAGAACGTAGCACAAGGATATAAAGGATCTCTTAACACTGCGTACATACAATCGATGTATCCAAAGGGGATCGCGTCTGTAAACCAGTTTTATAAAGACAAAAAATTATCGCTGGAAGGAAGGTATGGCTTTGGTTCTGGTGTGTACGTCAATGAGGGTATTGATGTAGTACAATATTTAAAAGAAGATCGGTCAGTCGATTCCCGCTGGGAAAGTATCATGACACGTAAGTCAAAGTCGCTGGCACAGCATTCTTATCGTCTTCAGGCTTCTTATGAAATTGATTCACTAAATACGATTGCCATTGGCGCTACCGGATTTATAGGAAAGAAACAAGTGGGGGATTTTACTGTACCAACGTTTATTTATGGAGGGAATGGCGTTTTGGATTCGCTTTATGTAACCCGAAACAATCGAAGAAATCCTTTAACGAACAATGCCTATAATATGTCTTTTGAACATTTGTTTAGCGAAAAAGAAAAAGTGTCTGTGGCAGCAGATTATACTGAATACTGGCGCCAGGAACGTCAGGATATTGCTTCTGCATTTTCGCTTCCTGAACAGGATCCTTATCGCAGTGGACGTTTTATCAGTGATAATGTGCAGAACATTCAACTTTTTTCAGCACAGGCAGATTATTCAAATGAAAATCACGGTACTCTGGAGGCGGGGCTAAAATTTGGGAACGTAAAAGCGGAAAGCAATCTTGACTACAAAGACGAAATTGATGGCAGTTTTGTGAATAATCCCAACAGAACCAGTCTTTTTCTTTATGATGAATCGATATTGGCAGGTTATGGGAGTTATAATAAAGAATTTGGAAAATGGAGTTTTAAGACTGGATTACGTGGCGAATATACAGCCCTGAAAGGAAACTCAGTTACAACTGCTGAAGTCAACGAACAGCATTATTTCAAGCTTTTTCCAACATTTTATGGACTTTATAAAGCCGCCGAAGGGCATGAAATAGGACTCTCTTACGGCAAAAGAATTACGCGACCGCAATACAGCAGATTGAACCCGTTTCGTTCTTATTACAATTCTTATTCTTATTTTATGGGCGATCCAAAATTGCTGCCTACAATCAGTCATAACCTTAATTTGCTTTATACGCTGAAAAATAAATACAATTTTGATCTTTTTTATCGCCTTGAGAAAAATCCTTCGATGGAAATTTCGTATCAGGAATATGATACCAAAATGTTGGTATATCACTTTACAAATATTAAAAAAGATTTTGCCTTTGGTCTGGAGTTTAACACCAACCTTACTTTGTACGATTTCTGGGAATCCGGAATCCAGGCCGGATTGAGCTATGTCGAAGATCGTTTTCAGGGAAGAGATGGCAATTTATACAAAAACGGAAAACCAACTTATAATACAAGTATCAGCAACCGTTTTGTGCTCAACAAAAAGAAAGACCTGAATGCAGAACTGAACTTTCAGTACAATTCTTCATCAGTGCAGGGAACTTTTGTTTTCAGTCAGACCTTTAATCTTTCTGCTGCGATCCGCAAGAAAATATGGGCAGGAAGTGGAGAAGTATATGTCATCATTTCGGATATTTACCGCGGTGAAAAAGAAAAAGTCGTTACAAATTATGCTGATCAGTACAATTATTTTAAGTCGTATGGCGATAGTCAAAGCATAAGATTAGGCTTCCGTTATAACTTTGGAAATCAGAATCTGGTAAGTAAAAAGAAGGAGTCCGAGACGGAAGAACAGAAACGACTATAATAAAAAGAAGTGGCTACAGGATTCTGATTGTCATTTTCTTTTGGGAATGATCTTTTAAAAACAAAATAAAAAAGACTGTTTTAAATTAGGTGTTGATGGATTGCTTAGCTTTGTACTATGCACCAAAAACTTTATTGTCATGCCGATAATTGAACAATCAGAATATAATTTTCCTGCTATTATTTATCGCAACAGGCATATTTCTACTATTTATGCTGCTTTGTTTAAAAGATTTGATGCGCCTGGATATACAAGGGAAAAACGTGAATTAAGTGACGGAGATTTTATCAATATTGATTTTATTCTAAATGATCCTAAAAAGGCAGTTATTTTATGTCATGGTCTCGAGGGAGATTCCCGCAGAACGTACAATAATAGTTGTGCGGCTTATTTTCAGCAGAAAGGGTTTTCAGTTTTTGCCTGGAACAATCGCACCTGTGGAGGAGAAATGAACCGTCTTCCAAGGCTTTATCATCACGGTGCAGTTGATGATCTTGATGAAGTGGTTCAGTTTGTTTTGCAAAAAGGATTTGAAGAAGTTTACATGATCGGATATTCAATGGGAGGTGTTCAGCTTCTGAATTATCTTGGCTGGTCAAAAATTGATGAACGCATAAAAGCAGCAGTTTCTATTTCAGTGCCAACTCATATTGCAACGAGCGCTGCTGTGCTCAAACAAGGTTTTAACAGGGTTTATTTAAAGAATTTTACAATTGATATTAAAAAAAAGCTGAAATACAAAGCGGCACAGTTTCCTGATTTTATAAACCGTGATCAGATCGATAAAATTACTTCTTTTGATGAAGTTGATCATTATTTTACGGCACCGCTGCATGGTTTTGCAAGCCGGGATGATTATTATCAGCGTGTATCTCCGGAATTTTCCCTTAAAAATATTACGACTCCGGTTTTAATTATTAACTCTCTTGATGATCCTTTTTTAGGAGAAAGATGTTATCCCAGAGCTATAGCACAGGACAGCGAATATGTTTATCTGGAAACCCCAAAATATGGCGGTCATTGTGCTTTTCCTTTGCGTAATTCTACGTATTCTTATGCAGAAAAAAGAGCATATGAATTTTTTACCTGCAAACCTGTAGCTGTTTTTAAGGCGTAATAGATTATTTTTTTTATTTTCTGATTTGGCAAAGATGAGCTTTTGAGAATATAAAATTTGAGCCGTAAAGCAAGTAGAAGCCATCTTTTTTACTGATAAAGGCAATGCGATATTAAAATAGTCTGATTGAAATTGAAGATATCTTGAATTGCAAAGAAAATGCACTCTAAAACTAATCAGTCATAATAATGACATCTGAAAAGTTTAAATTTTAAGATGTTTTTTTGCTGTAAAAAAGAGAGTAACTCCAAAAAAATAATTTTCTAACTTTGTCGAATGCACGTACAACTATTAAAACTCATTTCTAAAGACACACTACTTTCTGAAAAAGAGAAGGAGATGTGCGGACAGTATTTTGAGCCTGTATTTTTATCAAAAAATTATATTCTTGAAGAAGAAGGAAAAATTCCGAAATACTTGTATTTTGTTGTATCGGGGTTTGTACGGCTTTTTCACTACAATAGCAAAGGCAATGAAGTTACCACAAACATCAATTGTCCAACCGGATTTATTACATCATACATGCATTTCATCAACCAAACAAAATCCGATGAAAATCTGGAATGTGTTACAGAATGTGAGTTGCTTAGAATTACCAAAACCAATCTGGATGTATTAATGGGGCAAAGTATGGTTTTTAAAGATTTCAGTATTTTGGTTTTTCAGCAGGCATTGGGTTATCATGAAAACCGCTCCAAAGAACTGGCAATGCTTACAGCAGAAGAACGATACCGTAAATTAATGAAAGACTTCCCGGACATATTGCACAACGTTCCTTTGCATTATATCGCTTCGTTTTTGGGAATGAATCCTAAAAGTTTAAGCAGGATACGCAAAGAAATCATTAGGTAACATTTGTGAGGTAGTTTAGAAAAAGCAATTCTCAATTTTGTGTCATCATTTAAAAATAAAAATATGGCACAGAAAAAATTAGCATTGGTCACGGGAGCAAACGGACATTTGGGCAATAACTTAGTGAGATTGCTGATTGAAAAAGATATTCCTGTTAGGGCTTCGGTTCGTAATATAAAAAATAAGGAACCCTTTGCAGGATTAAATTGTGAGGTGGTGCAGGCAGATATTACCGACAAACAATCCCTGATAAGCGCATTGCAGGGTGTTGAAGTTTTTTATGCAGTGGGAGCAGCATTTAAACTTTGGGCAAAAGATCCGAAAAAAGAAATTTATGATATAAACCTTGAGGGAACAAAAAACACTATAGAAGCCGCAGTTGCCGCAGGCGTAAAGCGTATTGTCTATGTGAGTTCTATCGCAGCAACAGATTTTTCGAAACTTCCCATAAAGGAAAGTAACGGTTACAATCCGGATCGCAGGGACATGTATTTCAATTCTAAAAATGACGGTGAGCAATTAGCCTTTGAATTAGCAAAAAAAAACAATATCGAGCTGGTTGCCGTTTTGCCCTCGGCAATGATTGGCAGTAAAGCGTTTGCGCCTTTAAGTGTTTCGTATAACATCATTGACCTGATTTTGAAAAAGCAAATTCCTGTTGAAACCAGAATCACCCTGAATTGGATAGATGTAAAAGACGTTGCCGAAGGCTGTTATCTGGCAGCAACAAAAGGTAAAAATGGCGAACGTTATATTTTGGCAAACGAAAAATGCATGTCAATAAAAGACACGACCAAAATTGCACAGGAACTTTTTCCCGAACTGAAAATAAAACTTCCAATAGCAGTTCCTAAAGCAGGCTTGTTTGTGGCTGCCTGGTTTATGGAATTAGCAGGTAAACTACAAGGGAAAGCCCCTTTGATTACCAGAAAAGACATTGCAATGTTCTCCGGTTTGCAACAAGACTTTGAGATTTCTAAAGCACGAAAAGAATTGGGTTTTAATCCTAAAAACTCAAAACAAGTAGTAAAAGAAGCAATGTATTATTTGCAGGATAATAAAGAGCGTTTTTACTAGAAAAATCTTAAAAACAAAAAGCCTGAAAACCCAGAGATTTTCAGGCTTTCTTTATTGAAATTTTTCCTAATAAAAGTCTTGTTTACAAAGACGAGAAATTATTGGTATACGCTTAAAATCAGGAAAGAATTTATAATGCGCTAAGAATTTAAATGTAAATTTTTCTTTCTTGGAAAAAATAAAAATAAGAAGCTTTTTATTTTTTCATCCAGTGAAGAACGTAAAATAGAGAATGCCTTGGTTATTTGAGCTTCAACAGTTTTAATAGAAACGTCAAGATGCTCTGCAATTTCAATATTGGTTAAACCTTCTTTTTTGCTTAAAATAAAAACTTCTTTGCATTTAGGCGGTAGGTTTTGAATTTCTTTGTTTACCACATTCAACACACGCTGAAATGATTCTGAATCTTCTTCCTGGATAACAGCATTTAAAGCGTCGTAATACGATTTTTCAAGAGAAAACAGCGATTGGTTTTTTCGATACAAATCAATGAATTCGTTGTAGACCAATTTATAAAGAAAACTTTTTAAAGCATGATCTGTTTTTAGCCTCGTACGTTGTTCCCAAACTTTTATAAAAACATTCTGCACGATATCTTCGGCGCTGTAAATGTTTTTTACCAAACTATTGGCATAGACACAAAGTTTATGATGATAGGTATCTATAAGATAGGCATAAGCGCTTTCATCTCCTTTACTAAGAGATTCAATTAGTGTAGCATTATCGTCGTAATCATCAATCTTCATGGAAACAAATATATAAATTAATAGTTTTTAAGGTTAAAATGCATCCTTTATTTCGCCAAATTCAGCTTTTTTACCCTTTTCTATTTGAAAATTATTACAAATAAAAAGGCGTAAAAAGGCAAAGATAAAAACATTTACTATTTTAATTCTATAAAACTAGTATGGTTTGTTGAAAGAAAAGACTTGTGAAAAATAAAAAATTCATCAAAATGAAAAAAACTTTATCAAATTGTTAGGGTTTTGTTTTTTGGCTTCGTAATAATATTAAAAACAAGTAAAATGACAGTGAAAAAGTCAGAGCGATTAATTGTTAAGTTTATCACAAATCAGGCAAGTAAGGACGAAATTGAAGCCTTGAATGAGTGGCTTAAAGAAGAGGAAAATCAAATTGTATTTAAGGATTTTGTAAAAATCAATTATGCAGTTGATGCTGCAACGTACACTTTTGATTCATCCGAAGTAAAAAAACAGCTCACAGAAAGAATTCAAAAAGAAAAGAATGTTTTTCAAAAAAGAATATTTTCATCGTATTACAAATATGCGGCAATTTTTATTTTGGTTTTGGGAGGATTTTATTTCTATCAAAATTCAAATTTGTTTCACCATAAAGAAAATGTTGTGGTTCCCAGACAAGATGATATTGTTTTGCAATTAGGCAACGAATCGACAGAAACCATTGATATATCTGAATCAAAAAACGTAACGGATAAAGATGGAAAAGTAATTGGTAAGCAGGAAAAAAACAGATTGGTTTATTATAAAAGAGATGGTGAAGGAGAATTGGTTTACAATACACTGAAAATTCCGTACGGTAAAAAATTTGAAGTTCAATTGTCAGATGGTACTATAATATATTTAAATGCCGGAACATCCTTGCGATATCCGGTTCAGTTCCTGAAAAATCAGAACCGCCATGTATTTCTTACCGGTGAAGCTTATTTTGAAGTATCAAAAGACAAACTCCATCCGTTTACGGTAAATACAAAAGAAGTTAATGTTGAAGTTTTAGGAACTAAGTTCAATGTGAATTCCTATTCAGAAGATAGAAGTACAGATGTCGTTTTGGTTGAAGGAAAAGTTTCGCTTTATAAAGATGAGAAAAGAAATGAAAATCAGGTATATCTGACTCCTGGAATAAAAGGTTCAAACATACACGGACAGCAGAAAATTACAACAGAGAGTGTTAATACCGATTACTATACGGCTTGGGTTAAGGGAAGTTTAGTATTTAAAAATGCATCATTTGAATCCATTATTAAAAAGTTAGAACGTCATTATAACGTCACTTTTATCAATAAAAATAAAATGCTTGGAAAAGAAATTTTCAATGCCCGCTTTGATAATGAACCTATTGAAGTGGTTCTGAAATATTTTAGTGATAGTTATGCAATTGATTATAAAATAAATGAAGATCAAATTACTATTAAGTAAAGAGGTGATAGGAGAATAAAGAGAATAGAGAATAGAGAATAGAGAATAGAGAATAGAGAAAAATATAAAATCAGAAATCTAAAATGCCTATGTAACAAAACGTCCAGAAAAAGGATCGTCATTTAGAAAAAAACCGGAAAATGCTCTAACATTTCCCGGTAAGATAAAATGCGATCAGCAGACTAACCAACCACAATTAAAAACATTTAAAAGTATGAAAAAAGTATTGAACAAAATTAGGTTCGACAAGCCTTTTTTGAAATTTGATTTGAAGATGAAATTGACCACATTATTTTTATTGACCACTTTGACAGTGATGCAGGCGGGAGTAAGCTACTCACAAAAAGCAAAATTGTCATTGAATGCCAGCGACATGACCGTTGGAAAAATAATTGAAAAAATTGAATATACCAGTGATTATAGATTTGTTTATAATGTAAGATCGGTTGATTTAGATCGAAAAATAGACATCAGACTCAATGATGTATCTATGGAAACGATTTTAAATACGATTTTTAATAATACAGGAACTGATTTTAAAATCTCAGGATCTCATATTATTTTGACCCCTAAAAAGGCCCCGGTAGAAAAAAGCATTGCGGTAAAAAAAGCTGAAATAGATTTTATCGTAAAAGGTAAAGTAACAGATGAAAAAGGAATTCCCTTAGCCGGTGCCGCAGTTTCTGATAACGGTTCAGGAAGAGGCGTCATGACTGATTTTAACGGAGATTATCAAATTATTGCCTCTAGCAGTGAAACAACATTAGCTTTTGCTTATCTGGGATTCATTAGACAGGAAGTAAAAGTAGAAGGTAAAAATGTCATTAATGTTGTACTTAAAGAAAATACACTTCAATTAGAAGGATTAGTATTAACTACAGGTTATCAGAATATTTCGGCTGAAAAAGCAACGGGATCATTTTCGAATTTAAAATCAAAAGATTTTGCCGAGCAGCGTTTAAGCAGTTTAGATAAAATTTTAGAAGGACGTATTGTTGGATATCAGGATGGAAAAATTCGTGGTACAACTTCTATGATGACTGGAGCAACAGCTCCTTTGTATGTTATCGACGGTTTTCCTGTTGAAAACACTAGATTAACACCTTATAATACATTAGAAGAGAATCTTCCAAGTCTGAACTTAGAAGATATTGAAACCATAACGGTTCTAAAAGATGCTGCGGCATCGTCTATTTATGGTTCTCGTGCAGCAAATGGAGTTGTAGTGATTACAACAAAAAAAGCAAAAGCCGGAAAAACAACGGTTTCATTTTCAAGTAATCTAACGGTTACTCCTTATCGAAATTATACCGGAAATCTTACTAGTTCTGCTGATATTATTGGTTTAGAAAAAGGATGGGCAGATGGAAATCCTAATTTAAAAACGGCTAATGCAGGTACCTATGCCCAATCATTGCTAAATAATGCTGTATTTACAAGTTTAGGAATGCAGACTATTTTAAATGGTTATGCAGGGAAAACGTCAATGGCAGAAATGAATAACCGTCTTGATGCACTGGGTTCTCAAGGTTATAAATACTATGACGATGTGGCGCGATATGCAAAACGTGATCAGTATTTTCTACAGCACAATCTTAGCTTAGGAAAAGCAACAGAAACAAATGCTTTCAACGCTTCCTTGACGTATAAAAGTAATCAGCTTGAGGATATTTATTCTGAAAATCAAACAGTTGGTCTTAATTTGAAAAACTCAACTCAAATTAACAGCTGGTTGTCTTTAGACTTAGGAACTTATGTTAATTATGGTAAAGGCGATACGCAAAGTTATAACCCTATTAATGCGTCTACCAGTACACTTAATACTGGCTATAAACATCAGCCATATAATCAGTTAGTAAATAATGACGGGACTAATTTTGTTTCTACACCAGAATCCCGCTACAATAGCTTTACACTTAATTCTATAAAGAATTATGGTCTCTATGATATGAACATAACTCCGATGGATGAACTGGGAAGAAATTTAGTTGAAAGTAAAAATTTCTTAAACAGAACGTATGCAAAGTTTAATGTAAAATTTAGTCACGCATTTACCTACAACGCAATGTTCCAATACGAGTTTGGCTCAGATCGTGCAAGTCAGTTATTTGATAAAGATTCTTATTATGTAAGAAGTAAGGTAAACGGATTGGTGACAATTGCTAATAATAAAGCCGTTTATAATTTGCCATATGGAGATATTATAAAAGAAACGAATCAGTATTCTAATGCTTATAATTTCCGTCAGCAGTTAAACTTCAATCAGACTTTTGCTGAAAAGCATGATTTTTCTGCGATTGCAGGCATGGAGATTCGTCACTCCAAACAAGAATATACTGATAACACACGTTATGGCTACGATTCACAAACTTTAGGTTTTGCACCAATAAATCAGGCAGATCTGCTTAAAGTATACGGAACGGTATTTGGAGGTTCTATGTCGCAAAACGATTTTTCATTAGAAAAAGAATTGCAAAATCGCTTCGTTTCTGTATACGGAACTGGAGGTTACACTTATGACAAAAGATATACCGTTTCGGGAAGTATCCGCTGGGATCGTTCTAATCTTTGGGGAACAGACAGTAAATACCAAAACAAACCAACCTGGTCTACAGGAGCAGGCTGGAATATTGATAAAGAATCATTTTTTGATGTTGTCTGGGTAGATGCAATTAAACTTCGTGCTTCATACGGTATTGGAGGAAATATCGCCAAAGATTCTGCGCCGTACTTAACAGCCTATTATAATTCTAACTCCAATGTTGGAGGAAATCAGGGATCAGTTAGCAAGAGACCAAATCCGGAATTGTCCTGGGAAAAAACAACGACTACCAATATTGGCTTAGATTTTTCATTGTTCAAAAGCAGATTAAGCGGGACCTTGGATCTATACAATAAAAAAGGAGAAAATTTGCTAGCGAGCAGCCAGGGAATTCCAACAGAAGGATGGGGTTATTCGACTTACACGCTTAATAATGGGCAGATGACAAATAGAGGAATCGAAGTTAGTTTGAGAGGAACTATTGTAAAAACGCCTTCATTCTCTTGGGATGCAGCTGTTTTATATGCTTATAATAAAAACGAAGTAGATTACGTAAATGTAAAAGCTCCGGTTTATTACCTGCAATTAGATTACCCACAGGCTTATCCAAGAGTTGGAAATAGTTTTAATACCATTTATGGCTATAAATGGGCGGGCTTAAGCAGTACAGGAATACCTCAGGTTTATGATGCTTTAGGAACAGCAGTAAAATACAATCCGGGACAAGTAGATGCTATTGAGGATTTTGGTTCAACAGTTCCTACGCATAGTGGTTCTTTTCATACTTCAGCTAATTATAAGAATTTCTCGCTTTCAGCACTTTTCATTTATGAGTTAGGACACAAAGTAAGAAATACTTTTCTGCCAATGCTAAATAACAATTACAATGGAGCAGCGGGAGGTTATGTAACTGATATTGCAGTAGTAAACAACCATATTGCAGACCGTTGGATGCAGCCTGGAGATGAGGCTTTTACAAATGTTCCGAGAGCAGTATATGAATATGATCCTGAGTTTAATTCAGATTCCCGTACTATTTATTCCTACGCAGATATTAATATTCTGGATGCTTCAAATGTGAGATTAAGCAATGTTTCCTTAGCATACCAAATGCCAAGTGCCCTTATGAAAAGAGTAAAATTAGACGGTGTGCGCTTCAATTTAAATGCAGAAAACGTGTACACTTTTGCTAAAAGCAGAGATGCTAAGTTCTTGCTGGGCGGTTTCACTTCCCCAAGTTTTGTTTTGGGTGTAAATGTTAATTTCTAATTTATAAAGACTAGACGATGAAAAATATATATATAAAAGCAGCATGTGTATTAGCTTTAGGATTGAATTTTGCCTCTTGCGATGACTATTTGAGCGATGTTCCAAAAGGATCAAAATCACCCACAACATTATCAGATTATGAAGCTTTTTTACGTGACGAATACACCAACCACAGAGTTGATATTACCGGGGCGTCGCAATTATTAAATGATCAATATGTAACTGTTGCCAGTTTAGCAAGCAATAGATTGTATATGGCCAATTATATGTGGGATGAAAATGCAGATCGTGTCGCATTAAAAGTATCAGACGAAACTACATATTACTCAAGTTATGCCGGAATTTCGACTTTTAATTTAATTATCGAAAATGCATTAACGACAACTAAAGCTACAGAATCAGAACAAAGAGTAGTTTGGGCAGAAGCAAAGATATTGCGCGCTATGAATTATTTCAATCTGGTTAATTTTTATGCAGATACTTACGTAGCTTCAACAGCTTCTACAAAATTATCAGTTCCTTTAATTACAAGTGCTAATATTAATGCACCAAGCAAGCAAGTAACTATTCAGGAACTGTATGATTTTATTCTGAATGATGTTAAAGAAGCTTTACCATATTTACCAAAAGTTTCTCAAACACCTTTGCATCCAAATTTAGGAGCTGGTTATGCCTTTTATTCAAGAGTTTATCTACAAATGAATAATTATACAGAAGCTTTAAGATATGCAGACCTGGCATTGGCAGAGAACAATAAATTATATGACTGGATTACGTATTATAATACCAATAAGGCAATTATTGATGTTCCAAATTCCTATACAACTACTACATCTCCAATGGGGTATACGTATGTCGAAAACTACACATATCGTCATGGTGCTTTTTCTAGTTTAACGACAGAAAATAGTATTCCTGTAGAGCGTGCCCAACGATTTGAAGCTGGAGATGCCAAATTTATCTCTCGTTGGAAACTTTACACGGTTGGTGCAGAAACTTATTACAGAAGAACCTTATCAGGTGCTTTTAATTTTGGAGGTATCACAACTGTAGAAGTATACTTGATAAAAGCAGAATGTCTGGCTCGTGCAGGGCAAATCAGTGAGGCGTTAGGTATTTTAAATACAGTTCGTAAAACCCGTATTCTTCCGGCCTCTTATCAGGATATTTCGACTGCAGACAAAAACACTGCTTTGAACGCTATTTACAAAACGAAAAATAACGAGCTTACTAACACGTTGATTCCTTTTGCAGATGCACGTCGTTTAAATGCCGAAGGTGTTTATAAAGTAAGCTACACCAAAACAGCTAACGGAACGACTTACACATTAACATCAGATTCTCATTTATGGACAATGCCATTTCCTCAGGGTGCTACCCAAAACCCGGGAAACGGAACTATTATTCAAAATGTAGCGAAATAAAACCTCAAAAGCTTCCTGATTAGGAATTCCGAAAGGGAGGCTTTTTCTAAAAAACAGCAATCAAAAATGAATACAATTAAATATAAAATATTCGGATTATGTCTGGGTTTGTCACTGGTTTCATATACCAGTCAGGCACAAGCTAAAAAAGCAATTCCGCAATCGTATACCCTTGAAGGAAGCATAAAAGGTCTGGAAGACGGAACCCTAATTGAGTTGATTCCTGGAGCAACACATTCATCAGAAACTGCAGTTGCCGAAACGACAAGTAAAGACGGCAATTTTACTTTTACAGGAAAACTAAAAGAACCACGCTTATTTTATATTTCGTTTGCAAAGAGCAAAGGATTTATTCCAGTTTTGGTAGAAAATGCTAAAATAAAAGTAACTGCCGAAGCTGAAATTTCAAAAAAAGAGGACCAAAGAATCAACTTCAAAAACGAAGTCATTACTGGATCAAAAGCAAATGATTATTTCAAAAAAGAAACTGCTTTTAGAGAAGAGTTAAATAACGATTATGTTGCCTATCATAAAGGTACTGAGGAACTTTCAAAATTATATTCGAAAGCGAGAACAGCAGGCAACAAAAAACAAATGGATTCTATTGGAAATACTCCGGAATGGAAAAAATTTGAAGCAGCTGAAAAAGCTTTTTTTGCTAAAGTACAATCAAGTTCAGAAAATTTGATTTCGAAACATAAAGCAACCTGGTGGGGACCGTTTTTTATGATGACACAATACAGTTATTTCACACCGGATCAAAAACCGGTTTTCGCACAATTCTCAGAAATCGCGAAAAAAAGTTACTACGGACAATTGGTAGAGAAAGAGGTAAATCCTAAATCGTTGGTAGGTACAAATATTTCCAATTTTGCATTGAATGATAAAGACGGAAAAGGATTGAATGTAAAAGATATTATAGCAGGCAAAAAATACATTCTAATTGATTTTTGGGCAAGCTGGTGCGCACCGTGTCGTAAAGAAATTCCAAACTTAAAAACAGCGTATACCACTTATGCTGATAAAGGTTTTGAAATTTTAAGTATCTCAATTGATAAAGATCAAAAAGCATGGCAAAAAGCCTTAGGACAGGAAAATATGCAGTGGCATAATCTTTTAGATGACAATAAAGTAAGTAATGCGTTTAATGTAAAAACCATTCCGGCCACCTATTTAGTTGATAGTAAAGGTATAATTATCAGCGACAATTTAAGAGGTGAAGCATTAGAAGAAAAATTGAAAGAACTTTTAAAATCTTAAACAGGATAAAATTCTTAAACAGATAGAAACATGGTTTAAAGGTTTTAAACGAAATAGAAAGAGATAAAAAAGAAATTTATACACATAGCGATATGTTAGAAATTAAAGTTGAGAATTAAAAATTCAATAGCCACATAGCTATGTGAATTTAAATAAAGTGAAACATCTTATTTTAAGCTTTCAATAACTATGTTTCTATGTGTTTAAAAATATATGCAACAAAAAAAAAATAACAACATGAAAAATACCATCTTAAAATCAGGTTTTGCCGCTTTAGCGCTGATAACCACAATCGTTTCGTGCTCAAAAAAGGAAGGTTTTACAATCAACGGAACAATTGCCGGATTAGATAAGGGAACCGTTTATCTGGAAAATACAGATGAAAAAGGGAACAAACAAATTGTAGATTCTGCTCAGATAAAAGAGGGTACTTTTACCTTTGAAGGAAAAGTAAATGAGCCCTTATTGTATACCGTAAAATTGAAAGGTCAGGAATATGGCGCTTTTCTTTTATTAGATAACGAAGACATTAAAATTGAAGCTAAAAAAGACTCTGTTTTTAAAGCCAAAATTACCGGAGCGACTCAAAACGATATTTACCAGTCGTATTATAAAGATGAATTCAAAAAAATACAGGCCATTGCAGGACCTGTTTATAAATTATCTGATTCTTTGCAGCAAAACGGAAAAGTAAAATTAACGCCGGAACAGCAAACGATGATGGATAAAAAATGGAAAGATCTTCAGGCTTTCGCTGATGATCTGACAGATAAATATATTAAGAAAAATAAAGATAAAGTTGGTGCGGCTTTAGTAATCAGTGACCGAATCGTATCTTATGGAACACCACAACAAGTAAAAAAATATTACGGAATTTTATCTCCTGAAATTCAAAAATCAGTTTACGGAAAACAATTAAAAGCAACCATTGATCTTGACGATAAAACCGCTCCGGGTGCTGTAGCTTTAGATTTTTCTCAAACAGATGTAAACGGAAAAATCGTAAAATTATCGGATTATAAAGGAAAATATGTTTTGGTAGATTTCTGGGCAAGCTGGTGCGGACCCTGCCGTAAAGAAAATCCCAATGTTGTTTTGGCATACAAAACATATCACGATAAAGGATTTGATGTACTGGGAGTTTCACTAGATGATAAAAAGAAACTTTGGGAAAAAGCAATCGAAAAAGACGGATTAACCTGGACACACGTTTCGGATTTAAAAGGCTGGAAAAACGATGTTGCCGTTTTATACGGAGTAAAATTAGTACCAACCAATTACTTAATTGGACCTGATGGAAAAATTATTGCTAAAAACCTCAGAGAAGCTGAACTACAATCAAAATTGAAAGAAATTTTCAGTAAATCTTAAAAAAGTCTTCTAGTCTCAGTCTTCAGTCACAGTTTCGGCGCAAACTTTAAACTGCGGCTGAAAACTAAACAAAAATATCACAAAAAATGAAAAAACATCTCTTTCTGGGCTATTGCTCACTAGCTTTCTGTACGCTTGTTTCAGCGCAGAATAAATCAGTTAACTTTAAGAAAATAAAGGAATTAGGCGGAATTGAAGAGTATTTGTACCAGCCAAACGGTATGAATGTTTTGCTTTTGCAGGACAATGCCTCGCCGGTTGCAACGGTGCAAATTGTATATCGTGTAGGGTCTAAAAATGAAGTGTTAGGAAATACGGGATCAACACATCTTTTAGAGCACTTAATGTTTAAAGGAACTCCGGCTTTCAACAAGAAAAACGGAAACACGATTACAGATGTACTTCAAAATACAGGAGCACAATTAAACGCCACAACCTGGTACGATCGTACCAATTACTTCGAAACTTTGCCAAGCGATAAAATTGCATTGGCCCTTCAGATAGAAGCAGACAGAATGCGAAATTCTTTATTACTAAAAGAAGATAAAGAAGCTGAAATGACCGTGGTTCGTAATGAATTCGAACGTGGCGAAAACAATCCAAATAGTTTATTAGACAAAGAAATCTGGGCTTCGGCATATATTGCACATCCTTATCATCATTCGACAATTGGCTGGAAATCAGATATCGAAAAAGCCTCCATCGAAGTATTACGCAATTTTTATAATACCTATTATTGGCCCGATAATGCCACTTTGACTATTATTGGCGATTTCAGAAAAGAAAACGTATTCGCATTAATCGAGCAGTATTTCGGTAAAATTACCAAAGCGCCAAATGTAATGCCGCAGCCGTATACTGAAGAACCGCAACAATACGGACCTCGTAAAATTGTTATAAAAAAACCGGGAGAGCTGGGCGTGGTAAACAAAGCCTATAAAATACCCGGAGCATTACACGAAGACCTTCCAGCCTTAAATATTTTGGGCGAAATAATAGGTTCCGGTCCTTCAGCGATTTTAAGTAAAACTTTTGTAGACAGCCGTATGGGGATTTACGCTTATGCAAATGCTACGAATTTTAAAGAAGTGGGACTTTTTACAATTGGAGTTGGTTTTCCTGCCACTTCAAAGCACGAAGATATAGATGCTAAAATAAGCGAAGTTGTAGCAAAAATTCAGACAGAAGGCGTAACACAGGATGAGGTAAATCGTGTTGTAGCAAAAATTAGCGCACAAACTATCTTAGCACGGGATGGTTCAGGAGTTATTGCTTCAGAATTGACAGAAGCCATTGCAGCCGGAGACTGGACAGATTATATCACCGGAGTTGACAGATTAAAAAAAGTAACTCCTGCAGATGTTCTTAGAGTTGCAAAAAAGTATTTAGTCGAAGATCAAAGTACAACCGGATATTTTATCCCGAAAAAAACTGGTGCACAAAATCCGGAGACAACACAAGCGAGTAATTTTATGCCTGAAAACGGTCCATTTTATTACAGAGATGCCAACCACGAACATGATCACGAAAAAACGGTAAACAACATTTCACTGGTACAAACAAATAATGCTGCAGAAATAGCAGAAGAAAGTGTTAGCGAAAAAACACCTTCGGCTTATAAAAGAGAAAAAGCAGCAGGAATTGATGTCGTTTCAGTTAAAACTTCGGCTAGAGATTTTGTTACCGTTGCAGCAAGTATTTCCTTAGGGAATTATGCAAACGAAACAAAAAATGCTGCGATTCCATCATTAACAGTAGCCATGTTATCAAAAGGAACAACGCTGAATGACAAGTTTAAGTTTTCAGAAAAACTGCAAAAATTAGGCGTAAATTTAAATGTAAATGCATCGGTTTTTAAGATAAATGTTGGTTTTAAATGTTTGAAAAAAGATTTAGATCAGGTCATTACGTTATTGGCAGAAGAGTTAAGAAATCCATTATTTGATGCAAAAGAATTCGAAAATTTAAAGCAGCAATTTATAGGAAACACACAACAAAATTTAAATGATCCTGGCGAAAGAGGAAGCATTGCTTTGTCGCAGGCCATTTATCCAAAAGCAAATCCAAACTACAGTTTAAGTGTAGAAGATGGTATTGCAAATATCAAAAACGCCACTCTCGATGAGGTTAAAGCTTTCCACAAAAAATATTTTGGACCGGCGTCTATGCATTTAGTAATTGTAGGAGATACTGAAGGAGCAAATTTAAACGCATCTTTAAAAAAATCATTCAAAAACTGGAACGGTGGAGTAGTAGAAAACATGAAGTTTGAAGAAGCTGTAAAGTCATCATCTAAAACAAAGGTTATAACAATTCCCGAAAAACCAAGTGCCGAATTATTCATCGGACAATATACAGGTTTAAAAAGATCGGATGCTGATTATATTCCGTTTTACATTGCCAATTATACATTAGGCGCAGGTTTTGCCGGACGTTTAATGCAGACTGTTCGTGATAATGATGGATTAACATATAGTATTTCATCCGGAATGGGAGGTAATATCAGTACTGGAGGTTACTGGATGGTCAATGCATCTTTCAATCCGACTTTGTTTCAAAAAGGATTAGATGCTACCATGGTTCAGATCGATAAATGGGTCAAAGATGGCATCACTGCAGCAGAATTAGAAAATAAGAAAACCAATTTAATTGGAAGTTTTAAAGTTGGAATGTCAACCACAAACGGAATGACGAGAACAATTTTAAGCTTTGTTGAGAGAGGTTTAGAACCAGACTATATCGAACAATACCCCAAAGATATCGAAAAAGTGACTTTGCAAGAAGTTAACAGCGCCATCAAAAAATACATTGAGTTAGACAAACTGATTGTAATCAAATCGGGTTCATTAGACAAGGATGGTAAACCTTTGCAATAAAGTATTTCACTGGTAAAGACAACTTTGTCAAACCTTTAAACTTTGACAAAGTTCGTGCGACTGCGACTTCAACCTGAAACAAAAAAACAAATTTTAATAGTAGTCTTTCATTTTTTTCATATTAGAAACTGAATTAGTAAGCAATTTTCTAAGAAAGACCCGAAAAGAGCTGTTTGCCAACAGCTCTTTTTTTTAAATATCAAACCTAAATAACCAATGAAAAAATTACTAATAGCCTTTTTGTTACTGCTGAGCTGTAGCATATTCGGACAAATGTACAATCCGGTAAAATGGACAACAGCTGTCGAAAAAATATCAGATAAAGAATACATCCTAAAAGCCCAGGCAGTCATACAATCCGGCTGGCATTTGTACGGACAATATATCGAAGAAGGCGGACCTTCGCCAACCGCTTTTACATTTAAAAATGCGCAGAAAAAATTCGAATTAATCGGAAAAACAACCGAAGATAAAGGACATGAAACGGTTGATAAAATCTTCGATATGAAAATCAAGTATTTTGAAGAGAAAGCGGTTTTTACACAAAAGATAAAATTTACATCAGATGAAATTGTAAACGTCGCTGCCGAAGTCGAATTTATGGTTTGTGATGACAGTAATTGTTTACCGCCTTCATCAGAAGAATTATCGTTTAAAATTCCGAATGCTAAAAAGCAGGCTTTGGCCGAAGAAAAAGCGATTAGTAGTGAAGAAGATGCTGTGAAAATAACAGAAAAAACGATTGTTAAAGCAGACATAAAAGACGTAAATCAGCCCAAAAAGAATGAATCAAGAGGATTAGTAAGCATTTTTATAATTGCCTTTTTATCCGGATTTGCAGCTTTGTTAACGCCTTGTGTTTTCCCGATGATCCCAATGACAGTAAGCTATTTTACCAAACAAAGTAAAACCAAAGCCGCGGGAATCAGAAACGCTTTGATCTATGGATTTTCAATCATTATTATTTATGTTTTACTGGGGTCAATTGTAACGGCAGTTTTTGGTGCAGATTCCCTAAATGCACTTTCGACTAATGTTTGGTTCAATCTTATCTTTTTTATTTTATTAGTTGTTTTTGCAGTTTCATTTTTGGGAGCTTTCGAAATTATGTTACCCAATACGTTGGCAAATAAAGTCGATTCGCAAGCTGATAAAGGAGGATTAATTGGGATTTTCTTTATGGCTTTGGCTTTAGCTATAGTTTCTTTTTCTTGTACGGGTCCAATTGTTGGGACATTGTTAGTAGAAGCAGCTTCAAAAGGAGGTGTCGCGCCAATTGTTGGAATGTTAGGATTTTCTATTGCCATTGCTTTGCCTTTTTCATTATTTGCGGCATTTCCGGGATGGCTTAATGCGTTGCCAAAATCTGGTGGATGGCTCAATACCGTAAAAGTAGTCCTGGGCTTTTTAGAATTGGCTTTAGCCTTTAAATTCTTATCTAATGCTGATTTGGTTTTGCAGCTGCACTGGCTGGAAAGAGAGGTTTTTCTAACCATCTGGATTGCCGTTTTCGGAACTTTAGCTTTTTATTTGTTCGGAAAAATTACCTTGCCACACGATTCGCCATTAAACCATATTTCAGTTGGAAGATTGGGTTTTGGACTAATCGTTTTATCTTTTACAATCTACCTTATTCCGGGACTTTGGGGTGCGCCTTTAAAATTAATCAGCGGATTTGCGCCACCCATGCAGTATAGCGAATCGCCGGACGGATTTGGTGCTGCTAAAGGTTCAGGAGAAACAAAATCAATTTTACCCGAAGGAGCAGAGTTGGGCCCGCAAAACATCATCACTTTTCACGATTATAATAAAGGAATGGAGTTTGCTAAAAAAGCAGGAAAGCCGGTTTTATTAGACTTTACAGGTTATGCCTGTGTGAATTGCAGAAAAATGGAAGAGCTCGTTTGGTCAGATCCGAAAGTTCTGGGAGTCTTAAAAAATGAGCTTGTTTTGATTTCATTGTATGTGGATGATAAAAAAGAATTGCCGGAGAACGAACAATATGTTTCTGAAACTACAGGAAAAAAGATCAAAACGATTGGGAACAAATGGAGCGATTTGCAAATTAAAACCTACAAAGCAAACGCGCAGCCTTTTTATGTAATTGTAGATCACAGCAGCGCCAATTTAGCAGAACCTTCAGCCTATAATCCGGATATAGAGAATTATTACAATTGGCTAAATGCAGGAATTAAAAACTTCAAAAAATAAGTTTTCTTTAAAAGAGATAAAAGAATGAATGCTATTTTAAACAAAACAGAAATAAGTATATTGGAATCTTATTTTTCTAAATTCAGACAAAATACAATTGGCGTTGATCATACTTTCGAATCGGCTTACGGGAGACAAAAGATGCTGTATGCCGATTGGATTGCCAGCGGAAGATTGTATTTCCCAATAGAAGATATTATGCTGAATAAAATTGGTCCGATGATTGCCAATACGCACTCTTTTTCGAGTGAAACCGGAAAAGCTTCGACTTATGCGTATCAACATGCAAGAGATCGAATCAAAAAGCATGTAAACGCTAATACGCAAGATTGTCTGGTAGCTACAGGAAACGGAATGACAGCTGCTTTATCGAAATTACAGCGTATGATGGGACTTCGCTCACAGGATAATATTTACAATGTAAAATTGCAATTTGATGAGGACAGACCTGTCGTTTTCATCACACATATGGAACATCATTCTAATCAGGTTCCATGGTATGAAACCATTGCTGATGTGGTTGTTTTACCTGGAGATGAAAATAATCTGGTTGATCCTGAAATATTATCCAAAGAAATTAAAAAGTACGCGAACAGAACCCTGAAAATTGGTTCGTTTACAGCCTGTTCTAATGTTACAGGAATCATTACGCCATATCACGAACTGGCCAAAATCATGCATCAAAACGGAGGTTTTTGTTTTGTTGATTTTGCAGCTTCAGCACCTTATGTTCCAATCGATATGCATCCCGAAAATCCTGAAGAGCAACTGGACGCGATATTTTTTTCTCCACATAAATTTCTTGGTGGTCCTGGAACGTGCGGAATTTTGATTTTTAATGAAAAACTATATCAGTCAAATTTTCCGGATAATCCGGGTGGCGGTAACGTAAAATGCACCAATCCCTGGGGAGGATATCATTACAGTGATGCTATAGAAGTTAAGGAAGATGGCGGAACTCCTGGATTTCTGCAAGTGATACGTACCGCGCTTTGTCTGGAGCTAAAGGAACAGATGGGTACTGAAAACATAAAAAACAGAGAAAAAGAATTGCTGGATCTTTGCTATTCGAAACTTCAGGAAGTAGAAGGACTTTCTGTTTTAGGGGATTTAGATACAGAACGCATTGGCTGTGTTTCTCTGGTAATTAAAGACATTCATTACAATTTAATTGTCCGGCTTTTAAACGACCGATTCGGAATTCAGGTTCGTGGCGGCTGGTCTTGCGCCAGTACGTATGCGCATTATTTATTTGATATTGATGAAGAAGAATCTGCAGAAATGACAAAACAGCTTCTTCGGAAAAATTTAAGCAATAAACCAGGTTGGGTTCGTATTTCTTTACATCCGACGATGACTAATGAAGAAGTATTGTTTATTTGTGATGCTTTACAAAAGGTTCGTTTTAACTATAAACAATGGCAGGAATTTTATAAATATAATCCAATAAATAATGAGTTCGAGAGTATCGTAAATCAAGAAACCATTGCTCAGGATGTTCAACAATGGTTTTCTTTGAAATAAGGTGTACTAAAAATTAATAAAGCCTGAAAATCTCCGGATTTTCAGGCTTTACAAAATTAAATAAGATTAAAAAGTGAATGTAATTGATGCTATTTCACCGCTTACCAGAATTTAACATACAAAGCCACAATAATCAATAATGTAATTACGATTAAAACGGTTGTTTGCGGTTTAACTTTGAACATTCCCGGTTCTGTTTCAAATGCTTTTGGATTTACTTTAGGTCCTGCAAAACTCATCAGGATCATCACTAACATGGTAAAGAAAAATGATAAGCCCATACAAATATGAAAAGGGATTTCATAAGCTCCTTTTCCGTTAGGATACGCTGTGTACAATAAAGTTTCGTTTCCGAATATAGCCGGTGCATATTCATTAAACAATACAGAAAGAACAAAACCTAAAATTACACCCACAATTGCTGCCGCACCGGTGGTTCTTTTCCAGAACATACCAAGGAAGAACATGGCGAAAACTCCGGGGCTAATAAATCCGGTGTATTTTTGGATGTAAGTAAATCCGCCAACTCCGCCAATTCCCAGAATATCATTCCATGTAAATAGAACTGCTAAAAGCATGGCAGCAAAAACGGCAATTCTGCCAATGTTTACCTGTTGTTTTTCACCAGCATCTTTCTGGATGTATTTTTTATGAATATCTAATGTGTAAATAGTCGAGATACTGTTTACTTTTCCGGCCAATGAAGCCACAATAGCAGCCGTTAAAGCAGCAACAGAAAGTCCCTTTAATCCGGTTGGCAAGAACGTCAATACAGCAGAATATGCTCCGTCTTTTCCTCCAACCAATTGCGGTAAATGACCATTTTGATATAAAACGTAAGCCGCGATTCCAGGTAACATTACAATTAACGGCATTAGTAATTTTAGAATACCTGCAAACAAAATACCGGTACGGGCCGTTTGCAAATCTGCTCCCAATGCTCTTTGAGTAATGTATTGATTACAGCCCCAATAGTTTAAGTTGATGATCCAGATACCGGCAACATAAGACATCAGACCAGGGAAAGTCAAATATTTATCGATTTCAAGCTGAGAAGATGTTGCAGTTGGTTTTGGGATAATCATTTTAAAATGCTCCGGAGCTTCTCTCATTAAAACTTTGAAACCGGCAATGGCATTTTCTCCAACGCCAAAATACTGACCAACGGTTGTTAAGGCGATATAAGAAGTCACCAAGCCCCCAATGATCAAAACAGCGACCTGAATAACATCAGTATACGCCACCACTTTCATACCTCCAAGAGAGATAAATAAAGCAAACACAGCCAGTCCAACCATAATCAAGTGAAGGTATTCTCCTCCGGCCAAACCATTAATAGCCACTGCTCCAAGGTATAAAATAGAAGTTAAGTTGACAAATACGTATAAAAACAACCAGAAAACCGCCATGATTAAAGCAGTCGATTCGTTGTAACGTGTTTTTAGGAATTGTGGCATCGTATAAATCTTATTTTTAAGATATACCGGAATAAACCAAACGGCTACGATGATAAGGGCAACAGCCGCAAGCCATTCGTAAGCGGCAACGGCGATCCCTAAAAAGAAACCTTCACCACTCATTCCGATGAATTGTTCAGCCGAAATATTGGATGCTATTAAAGAAGCTCCAATAGCCCACCAGGTTAAGTTTCCTTCGGCCAAAAAGTAAGCCTTAGCATCTTGTTCGTCTTGTTTACGTTTGCTGTAAACAGTATAGCCGTAGACCGAAACTACGATGAAATAAATAATAAAAACCGCATAATCTGCGAAAGCGAGGTTTTGGTTCATTTTAAAAATATAAAGGTTAGTAAAGTTTCATGGTTCAGAACGGATCACAAACTATTTCTCAAGTAACAAGGGTTTTCCGGTAATATTCACGCGTCCTGTTTGAATATCGGCAGAACCGTCAGGCAGTTTTCCTCCAACTGAAATAGTAAACCATCCCGGTTCGACAATACGTTGGCCTTTTTTGTTTATTAAAGATAATTGTCTAGGACTAATTGTAAAACGAACTGTTTTTGTCTCGCCTTTTTTAAGATTAATGCGTTCGAAACCTTCTAATTGACAAATTGGCCGGGGAGTAGAGGCTTTTTCATCTTTCAGATATAATTCGACAACTTCATCTCCGTCCCGATCTCCGGTATTTGTGACATCAACAGCGACTACAAGGTCTTTTTCAGCAGTTGTGTTTGCCGGTACCTGTAAGTTGCTGTACTTGAAAGTCGTGTAGCTCAAACCAAATCCAAATGGATAAAGCGGTTTTTTCTCAAAATAACGATAGGTACGGCCTTTCATATCATAATTTTCGAAATCCGGAAGCTGATCTACTGATTTATAATAAGTAACCGGTAATCGTCCTGCGGGATTGTAGTCACCAAAAAGTACATCGGCAATGGCATTTCCGCCTTGCTGTCCCGGATATCCGGCAGTTAAAATAGCAGGAACATTATCGTTTGCCCAGTTTATAGAAAGCGCGCTTCCGTTTATTAAAACTAAAATCACAGGTTTTCCTGTTGCACTCATTGCTTTTATTAATTCTTCCTGATTGGCTGGTAAGTTAAGGCTGGTGCGGTCTCCACCTTCAAAACCATCTGCTTCTACTTTCATTTCTTCACCCTCCAGGCGCTCATTTAAACCTAATACCAAAATTATGGCATCTGCCTGATTAGCTGTTTCAATCGCTTTTTTCAATACGTTTTCTTGTGGTTCCGCCCATAAAAGCTGTGCAATAGCATCACCGTAAAAGTTTTGGTATTTAGCTTCGATTTTGTATTTTCTTCCTGCTTCTAATTCAATTTTCTGATGGCGAATTCGCGGACTGTGATTGTTTTTTCCTCCGGAAGTTTTTCCTGTTTCAATTTCGATTGTCATAAACGGTTTCGACCATTCGGTAATGTTGTAGATACCCGTTTTCGGAACCGTGATATAACCAGTCCATCTTACACTGTAATTCCCCATTTTCATGCGGGGATCCGGAGTATTAATATCCCAGTGAAAGTCTATATTGTCATCATTACGAACAAAAAGCGGTTCACCTTCCCATTTGCTATTGTTAAAATATTCTCCGGTTAAACCTTGTGTTCCGTTTGTGTTTTCAAAGTAAACAGACGGGATAACCTTCATTTCGGGAACACCTAAAGCAAGATCAGTTCCTTTTGCGTACAATACTTTGGCAGTAGGCTCAATTTTGTTCTGAATGCCTTTTAATACGGTAATCGGATTGCTTGGAATACCGCTGTAATTGCCCCATAAAGACTGTATATCATTGGCATTTGGCCCGATCACGGCAACTGTTTTTATGTTTTTAGAAAGAGGTAAAATATTGTTCTGGTTTTTTAGTAAAACAATACTTTTTTGAGAAGCGGTTCGGGCAAGCCAGTCGTTGGCGGAGTTATTGTTTACTGAATACGGAATTTGTGCATAAGGCACGATCTCGTCCGGATCGAACATTCCGAGTTTAAAACGCGCTGTAAACAAACGTTTTATTGTAACATCAATATCAGCTTCGGTAAGCAATTTGCGATCGAGTGCTTCTTTTAGTGATTTATAACTGCTTCCGCATTCCAGATCCAAACCTTCTTTTACTGCCAGCGCCGAAGCTGAGGCCGCATCATTTGTGATTTTATGATATTTCCAGATATCCGTTACCGCACCACAGTCAGACACGATATATCCTTTAAATCCCCAGTCCTTTCTAAGAATATTGAATAAAAAGGGACTTGCACTGCACGATTCACCCCTAAAACGGTTATAAGCTCCCATTACAGAGTAAACACTGCCTTCTTTTACCAAAGTTCGAAAAGCAGGAAGATACGTTTCATAAAGATCAATATCACTCACGTTAACATCGAATTGATGGCGTGAAGGTTCGGGGCCAGAGTGAACGGCAAAATGTTTGGCAGTAGCAATTACTTTAAAGTATTTTTTATCAGTTCCCTGAAGTCCTTTCACGTAATTGAGGCCCAGTTGGCTGGTCAGGAAAGGATCTTCGCCATAAGTTTCGTGCCCGCGTCCCCAGCGCGGATCACGAAAGATATTGATATTGGGAGACCAGAATGTCAATCCCTCATACATACCGTGTTGTCCGCGTCTTAAATATTCATGATGTTTGGCGCGCGCTTCGTCAGAAATAGCAGTTGCAACATCAAAAATTAATTGACGGTCCCACGATGATGCAATTGAAATAGATTGCGGAAAAACGGTTGCAAACCCTGCGCGGGCAACACCATGCAGCGATTCGTTCCACCAGTTATATTCCGGTACACCCAACCTTTCGATGGCGGGTGAAGAATCCATTAACTGACTTATTTTTTCATTCACGGTCATTCTTGATACAAGATCATCAACACGCTGCTCAATTGGTAAATTTGGATTCTTGAATGCGAAGTTCTCTTGTGCAAAAGTGTTTAATGCAAGGAAGTGGAGCATAAACACAAGTTTGTATACTTTTTTCATTGAATTATTAGGATGGTTTTTGGTTGATATAGTTAATAGTTTTTTTATTGGATTTTAATCACAATTTGAAATTACAAAATTATAGGTTTACATTTCCCAGCTGAGTATTAATTGCTATTTAAAGGGTGCTGTAAAGCTCAGTAATAATTTTATGAATTTTTATCAGAAAAACAAAGGAGACAAATAGCTATTTAATAGAGGGTATTTTGCTAATTACGGGTTGTATTTTAGGTTAGGAAAAGAAATTTGATATTTTTGTGATTTCCGCTAAAAAAATAAATTTAAGATGTTGAAAAATAATACGATTGTAGTTTTATTTTGTTTGATGTGCGCCTGGTGTACCGCTCAGCCAAGTGGGCTTCTTACTCATTTTTCGAATGACGGTAAGCTTAACCAATCAAGGGTTTTGGGTATTCAACAAGATAAAAAAGGATTTATCTGGCTGGGAACTTTCAACGGATTGATTCGGTATGATGGGAATACTTTTCGAAAATTTAAAGTAGAACAAAGCGTTCCGTTAAATATACAATCCAATCGTGTCTCTAAATTTAAGTTTGATAACAGCGAGAGAATTTGGATTCAATCTGAAAAAAATGACATTTATTATTTCGATACAAAAGAGTTAAAATTTCATACTCCGATAGAAGACAATGCTGCCAATCATACTTTTGATCATTTCAAAATTATGCCATCCGGAAGAACATGGCTATTTCCTGAAAGCAAAAACTACATGATCGCTTTTGAGAAAGACAAACAAATACGACGCATTAATTTTGATTCAGCCAAACACTTTGGAAAAATCACAGATGTCTTAGAGGATAAATCCGGAACAACCTGGTTCTTGACAGAGGCTGGTATATGCCGATTAAAAAAGCCAGGCAAGATACCAGAGTCTTTCTTTTCGAATTTAGCAGGACAAGCCGGAAAGTCTAATTCGTTCAATTTTGCTGAAGAGACCACGGATGATCTTTGGTTTGGAGGAGACAAGGGAAGATTTATTCGATACAATAAAAAGTCAAGTACTTTTTTCGACTTAGATTTAGGTATCAAGGACGACATTTTACTCGTAAATGCGGCAGTCAATAACAAAGTGTTGATAGTTACAAAAGGTAAAGGTTTCTGTCTGTATGATATAAAGACAGGTAAACTGGATCATTATAACAGTACAACATTGCCGGGTGTGCCTAATGAAAGCATTAATTTTTTAGGATTAACCAATTCGCGGCAATTTTGGTTTGACACGCCAGCTTCAGGGGTATTTCAGTTTGACCTGCTTACCAGAAAATTAAAACGTTTAGAAGTTGATTCAAGCAATCCTGCCACAACGGGAGGTAAACAAAAAAGTTTTCTGTTGACCTCGCCAAATGGAGCCGTCTGGATTCAGTCTAATAAAGGTGCATTTGCTTATTGGGACGAAAAAGAGAACAAATTGGTTTCGATAATGCGATGTATTAAGGAATATAAAGAGACGGTGTCTGATGTGATGCATACGGCGATGTTTGATAAATTAGGCAATCTTTGGTTTTGTTCTTATAAGCAAGGATTAGATTTAATCACCTTTAACAACAGTAATTTTTTATCCTTAAAATTATCATCAGTTGATAATAAAAAGCATAATGTGCGAAGTCTGATGGAAGACAATAAGAGAAATCTCTGGGTCGCCTGTCGGGATGAAAAAATTGAACTGTTTGATGCTCAAAAAAGAAAAATAGGTTTCTTAGGATCAGACGGTACTTTGTCTGAGGACAGTCCGGGATGGGGATCGGATATTTATAGTATGATGCAGGATTTTCAGGGAAGGATCTGGATCGGAACACGCGGAAATGGTGTTTTTTGCCTCACTCCCAAGCAGGCTTCTTTCAGCTTTGCCGTCGAACATTATAAATATGATAAAAACGATAAGTACAGCATTAGTTCAGATGATATCTATAAAATTTTTCAGGCATCAAATGGTCAGATTTATGTAGCGAGTTGGGGAGGCGGTATCAATCTGGTACGTCAGTCAAATAATCAAACCAAGTTTGTCAGTTATAGAAACGAACTGAAAAATTATCCTATTGGAAGCGCTGATAAAGTGCGTTCCATAGTTGAAACTAAAGATCATAAAATCTTTTTTATCTCTTCTTATAAATTGTTTGCTTTTTCTAATGGAAATAAACCGGCAGATAAGCTGCAGTTTAAGGAATATTTTCAGGCTTCCGGAAATGATATTTTGGATATCATTGTTACCTCTGATAATCGTTTAGCATTGTCTACTAACGGTAAAGGATTGATTCTGGTTGATATAGACAAACAAGATCGGGTAAAGGTAAAATCGTTTTGGAGCGATAATTTTGGATTTCCATTAGATGGTGTTGTGGGGATGCAGGAGGATAAGTTTGGAAAAATATGGCTCATGGGAGACAATCAAATAGTGAGGTTTGATCCTAAATATAATAGCTGTGAAACTTTCCCTGAATTAAAGTCGATTATTGGAACCGAGATATTTTCAGAAGCAACAAAATGCAGGTTGGCAACAGGCGAAATTGTCTCGGGTTATTCAGACGGAGTTATTTATTTTAAACCGGAAGCAATCAAACCTTTCCTGTTTAAACCCTATCTGGCGATCTCCGGATTTTTAGTAAATAACAAAGAGTTATTTGAGATCAATCCCGATACACCAAAAAATACAGATCTCCTAAAAGAAGTTACACTGCAACACGATCAGAATTTTTTTAGGGTTCAGTTTTCTGCTTTAGATTACATCAGGACTGAAAATATAGTATATCGCTATAAATTAGAAGGTATTGACAAAGAATGGAATTATCTTAAAGCAGGTCAGTCTATTAATTATACAAATGTGGGCAGAGGGACTTATACTCTTTTAGTATCTTCTACAAATGGGCACAATTTATGGCTGGATAATGAGAGACAGATAAAAATTACCGTACGGCCTTCAATCTGGGGAACCTATTTTGCCTATTTCTGTTATTTACTGATCGCTATAGGTTTGTTTTTATTGGTTAAACGTGCAGTTTATACCATTTTGAAACTGCGTAATGATGTAAAGATTCAAAAAGAGGTGAGTGAACTAAAATTAAACTTTTTCACTGATATTTCGCATGAAATCCGTACGCCGCTCACCATGATTACAGCGCCTCTTGAAGTAATGCTTACAGATGATCATATAGACGATTCAGTTAAATCCCAGCTTCGTGTTATCGAAAAGTACAGTAATAAGTTACTGAATCTGGTCAATCAGATTTTAGATCTGAGAAGAATGCAGGACAGGAAATTAGAAGTAAGCGAAATTGATTTGGGGGAATTTGTATCTGAAGTATGCGAAAATTTTACTGAAACGAGCCTTCAGCGAAATATACAACTGAAAGTAACTATTTGCGAAACCAAACCGCATATTTGGGCCGATCCGGATAGTCTTGATAAGATTTTGGTCAATCTGCTTTCAAATGCTTTTAAATACTGCAAAAAAGGTAATACGATCGAAGTCAGTGTAGAAGAAGTTGAAAATAATGTCTGTTTAAAAGTGAGTGATAATGGCCCCGGGATTAATGCTGTTGTTCAGAAAAAGCTGTTTGTTCGTTTTTCAAACTACAATGAAAATCCTTTTAATCCAAGTACCGGAATCGGTCTTTCGATTGTAAAGGATTCTGTTGAAAAACACGGTGCCGAAATTTCACTTGAAACGGCATTAGGGAAAGGAAGCACTTTTAAAATTTGTTTTCCAAAAGGATACAGTCATTTTTCTAATGATGTAGATATATTGTTTGAGGAAGCAGAGGAACATTTTGCCGATGATGAATTAATAACAGAAGACCACGCAGAAGCAGAGATAAGAGAAAAACCTATTGGTCTGATAGTCGAAGATGATCAGGAATTAAGAAAATTTATCGTTTCTGTTTTAGAAAATGACTATACCATTTATGTCGCAGAGAATGGGGTGGAAGGCCATGAAAAAGCAGCGGATTTATCGCCTGATTTTGTAATCAGCGATATTATGATGCCTGAATTAGATGGTATAGAAATGCTTAAAATCATTCGGAATAACTTTGCAATTAGTCACGTTCCTGTGATTTTACTGAGTGCAAAAACAGCAATTGAAAGTAAATTAGAAGGAATGGAATATGGCGCTGATGATTATATTACCAAACCCTTTAATGTGAGTTTTTTAAAAGCAAGAGTAAAGAACGTTTTAGAACAGCGCCTTCGTCTGCAGCGTTTGTATTCTGCCGGAAGTATTGCTGAAATTGCTGAAGAGAAACCATTACAGATTTCAAACAAAGATAATAAATTCATGCTGCAGGTAATTGAATTAGTAAAGGAAAACATATCAAAGTCAGATTTTTCTGTTGATGAATTAGGGAAATTAATGTGCATGTCGCGCGCCAGTTTTTTCAACAAACTCAAAAGCATTACAGGAGTTTCTCCGGTGGTATTTATTCGGGATATGCGACTGAATGCCGCTGCCGAACTTCTTAAAAATGACGATTTACTAATAAAAGAAATTTGTTTTGAAGTTGGGTTTAATGATTTAAAATATTTCGGAAAATGCTTTAGGGCAAAATACAATTATACTCCCGTAGAATACCGTAAACAATTTCGTTAGGAATGATAATGATATTTATTAAAAAATAAACTTTATAGCTGTACCTCGTTACTTTTTAGTAACGAGGTTTTTTTTTGAAAAAAGATATTGATTGGCCTATTAGGTTTAAACTTTGAACCCTGTTGTGATATGCTTTTTTATTTGGGAATATTTTTTTGCATTTTATAAAAAATACTTCTGTTAATTGCTAAATAGTTAGTTTTTAGGGTGTGATTAGCGATTTAACCCTTTCTGAAAAGCAATATTTACCCCAATTTGAGATTAGCTATGTATAGTTTTGCTTCATAATAATAACTAACTAACCTTAAACCAAAATTATGAACCAAACCAAAACCGCCATTCAATTATCACCACCATCGGCTATAGGCATCAGGACCTATAGCACACATCAAAAGGTAAATATTTTTCATTTTTAAATTTTAGATGATATGAAAGTGATTAATAAACTAATACTTGGAGCAGGGCTGCTGTTTTTTATGCTGACTTCCTGTTCTAATGACGATTTCAAATATGAAAGTTCCACCGTAAAATCATTAGATTTTCAATTAAATGGTGAGCCATGGAACCTGAATGTGGGTATATCGACCAGACCTTTGTTTGTCTATAAAGACAATGGAAATTATGTTGCAAACTATAGTTCGCTTTATCGTTTTTCGTTAGATGACGGTAAATACAAATTTGTAGCAACTGATTATCCGGAGCAGATGATTCTTTCTCCAACCAATCTAAATGACCTGATTGTTACGCAGCCGGCATTGGCAAACCAACATGTAAACTTATCTGATGCGATGCCTTATGGGTCTCCTTTTGAAGAGGCACTGACCCTGAACATTATTACCAGAACAGGAATACTGCGTTTAAAATCAGTAGATATTACAGCTGATAAAAGTTATTCGACAATTAAAACTACTGTGTCTATAAAACGAAGCGGTTATAAAGTTGCTGACGGAACCTATGTAAAAGAAGACATGTTTGTTACCAGAAGCAAAGCAACAGCTAACGGAGGAATTAACTATACAGATGATTTTATTTTATTTCAGACAGGTGAAGAATCTAATAACGTTCGTGTTAAAATAGAGTGTTTAGATCAAAATATGCAGGTTGTAAAAACAAAGCAACTGGAAGGAGCATTTGCAATTGAGGCGAATAAAGTCACAAGTGCTGATTTTCTTTTAAATGAGATGTAATCCATCTGCCTTAATAAAAATACTCAGAACAATTTAATAAAATAAAATTAGCAGTCCTCACAGAGATGTTACTAATGCAATACAGCTAAGATGATAAAAATCGTTGCTGAAACTTTTTGCGTACACGTACAATGCCTAAGAGCCTGCTTATCCATAAAAAAATAGTCTAGTTATGAAGATAAAAAAATATATCTGGAGCATTTTAGCCTTCTTGTTTTTAACATTTAGTGCTTATGCTCAGAAACGTATAACCGTGACCGGTTCAGTAAGAGATAACATGGGACTGATTCCCGGCGCGACCATTATGGTAAAGAATGAAAAAACAAATACTGTTACCGATTTTGACGGTAAATTCAGTATTGCTGTTACCGATCCCGAGACAGCAGTCTTAATAGTCAAATTTATCGGACTGACAGATGAAACGGTATCTTTAAAAGGCCGTACATCAGGTATTACGATACAAATGAAAGAATCCAACAGCGAATTAAACGAGGTTGTGATAATTGGTTACGGTACACAAAAACGTAAAAACCTGACAGGTTCTATTGCCAGTATCAAAGGAACAGAATTGGCAAAAGTACCTACTGCATCCGTTGCAGAAGCTTTAGTAGGGAGATTACCCGGAGTTCAGGTGACAACTGCAGATGGTTCTCCGGGATCAGAAGTAATGATCAGAATTCGTGGTGGAGGATCTATCACCGAAGATAACTCGCCCTTAATCTTAGTGGATGGTTTTGAAGTAGCCAACTTAAATGATATTCCGCCAACAGATATCGAATCTGTAGAAGTTTTAAAAGATGCTGCATCAACAGCCGTTTATGGTGCCCGTGGTGCTAATGGAGTAATTTTGGTTACTACAAAAACGCCCAAATCAGGAAAAGTTTCAGTAAACATTCATAATTATACACAAATTAAAACGCTGGCCAATCATCTGGATGTGATGGATCCGTATGAATTTGTTATGATGCAATATGAATACGAACGTCAGCGTAATTCCAATCCAACTGCTTTTTATAATAATTACGGGCGTGCAAATGAACTATACATTTATAAAGGCAACAAAGGAACGGACTGGCAAAATGAAATTTTTGGAAGTAACCCAATTACAAGATATACCGATATCAATGTAAACGGAGGTGGTGATAAAACGAAATTTAAATTCACGTTTGTCAATCAGGATCAGCCGGGAGTATTAGTAGGAACAGGGATGCGTCAGAACTATCTGTACTTAATTTTAAATTCAAAACTGACAGATAATCTTACTTTCGAATACCAAACCCGTTTAACCAATCAAACCATTGACGGTTCCGGTACAGAAGGAGTGAGTTTGCTCAGAGCGCTGCGCGAAGCACCAACATCAGGATTAGAAGAATATATGACCTTGCCGGGTGATAATACCTATTTTGATCCGGAAGATTATGAAACACGCGTTCGTTTCAACCCACTAGAAGAAGCAGCAAAAAATTATCGTAAACGTACTACCCGAACTTTTAATAATACCGGAGCATTAACCTGGACCATCAGAAAAGGACTGACTCTGCGTTCTTCATACGGTTACGAATACAAGTATAGTGAAGACGGCCGTTACTGGGGTACTGACACAAGAATAGCGACAGAAAACAAAAATATGCCGGTAGTCTATTGGGCAATGACTGAGTCTCCCCGCTGGCAATTAAACAACGTATTAAATTATGGTTTTAAAGTAAAAGACCGCCACGATTTTCAATTGATGGTAGGTCAGGAAATGAAGGATCAGGAAAGTTCCACTAAATTTTATCGTACCCGTTATTTTCCGGAAGAGATATCAGGCCAAAAGGCATTAGATAACCTGGCTTTAGGAACTCCTTTTGATAACGGCTCACTGGCAGGTTCTCCAAACAGAATATCTTCCTTTTTCGGACGTGTCAATTATGGTTATGACGATCGATATCTTTTTACGTTTACCGTTCGTACAGATGGTTCGACAAAGTTTGGACCTGAAAACAGATGGGGAGTATTTCCTGCAGGAGCTTTTGCCTGGAGAGCTTCCAACGAAAGTTTCCTGAAAGACAGTAAAATTATTTCGAACCTAAAATTTCGTGTGAGTTACGGAGCCTCCGGTAATGACAGAATTAGTGGTGATTTATATGCGAAATATTATGGCGTTTCAAGAGACCGGTCTGTAGGATGGGGCGAAGAGAACCATTATTACTATAATTTCTACAATGACAAATACCTAAACAATCCAAATGTAAAATGGGAAACGACTTATACAGCCAACTTAGGTTTAGATTTTGGTTTCTTTAAAGAGCGTATCTCCGGAAGTCTTGATTTGTACCACAATAAAGTAAAAGATTTATTAGTACCCTCTGATATTGCGTCAGTATCCGGTTTTACAAAAATGATGACCAACGTTGGACAGACTTCTAATAAAGGGATCGAATTTGCAATCAATGCCAATGTGATAAAGAAAAGGGATTTTCAGGTTGATTTGAATTTTAATATCGGACACAACGAAAATAAAATCGACAAACTATCGAGCGGAGAAAAAGAATGGATTTTGAGTTCTGGCTGGGCAGGAACACAATTGTTAAATGATGACGATTACCGTGCTTATGTGGGTAGCACAAAAGGTTTGATTTATGGTTTTGTAAACGATGGTTTTTATACCATGAATGATTTCGATTCTTTTGATCCGGTGGCAAGAACCTGGAAACTAAAAGAAGGAGTTGCCAACTCCAAAAATCTTTCAGGCGATCCGCGTCCGGGAAATGCCAAATTCAAAAAATTAACTCCTGTTGATCCGTCAGATCCAAATTCGAATGTAATTGGCGATAAAGACAGAAAAGTTATCGGGAATACGAATCCGGATTTCTCCGGAGGATTTGGTCTGAATGCAGTTTGGAAAAACTTTGATTTGTCTGCGTTTTTCAATTTTATGTATGGTTTTGATGTCTACAATGCCAATAAAATCATGATGACTTCGTGGTTCCAAAACACACAAAATAATTTAGGAATGGAAGTGGGTCTGGACAATCGCTGGAGAAATTTTGATGATATGGGTAATGACCTTCGCTATTCGCCGGAAATGCTGGCAAAGCAAAATGAAAATGCGACCATGTGGAATCCAACCAGTATCGGACGTCCTATTGCGATGTCGTATGCAATCGAAGACGGTTCTTTTATCAGGTTGAATAATCTTAGTATCGGGTATACAATACCCAAACAAAACAGTGCAAAAATAGGATTCAGCAGAGTAAGATTATACGCTACAGGAAGTAACCTGTTTATTTGGACCAACTATTCCGGATATGATCCTGAAGTAAATCTGGAAACAGGGTTAACTCCAAATATTGATTACAATTCTTATCCAAGAACACGCAATTACGCTTTTGGAATGCAGCTATCATTTTAATTAAACGAATTAAATCACATAACGATGAACAAAAAAATAATATTTAGTTTTCTGTTAATTTTCACGCTGAGTTTTACAGCCTGTGAAGATTATCTGGATGTACAGCCTGCAACAGGTTTTACCGAAGCAGAAGTTTTTAAATCAGAAAAAGACATACAATCTGCACTTGCCGGAGTGTATACGCTTATGCTGACAGAAGATGCCTATTCTAATCGTCTTGCTTTTGTTTTTAATATGAATACGGATGTAGAAATGTCCGGTGTTTCGACCAATACAGTAAACGGAAACGGGTCAGATATTGCCTGTTACGATCCAAAACCTTACTGGACCACCTTAAATTCTACCTGGAGCGCCATGTATAAAATTATCAATACAGCAAATGATGTCATTCAGGGAATTGAAAATTCTGATTTGTATAAAGCAGACAATAAATCGCAAGCTTCTAATGTAATGCAAATGTATGGTGAAGCAAAAACACTTCGTGCGATGGTTTATTTAGACATGATTCGTATTTGGGGTGATGTTGTTTTCCGTACAAAATCTTCCACCGGAGACGAGAATTTTGCCGTTGGAGTGACCGATAGAAATACCATTCTTGAATTTTTAATAGACGATTTGAAGTCCGTTGAGCCTTTAATGAAAAATGCCAGCGACTTAGATTATGGAGTAGAACGCGCTTCAAGAAGTTTTAACCAAAGTTTAATTGGTTTATTGGCACTTACACGCGGAGGATGGACATTACGTCCTGATGAAAGCAATCCTGCAAGCAAAGGACATATGGAAAGAGGTAAAAATCATGAGCTGTATTATGATATTGCGATTCAATATTTAGACAAAGTAATTCAGGGCAGACAACACGATTTAAAACTCAGTTTCAAAGATTTCTGGGTAAAGCAAAACAACTGGGAAACACCGGTTACTGATGACGTTATTTTCTCACTGCCAATGTTAAAAAACTCTTCAGGCGAGTACGGTTATTTTGTTGGGATTCCAATTGTCGAAGGAAATCATCCCTACGGAAGCGCATCAGGAAACCTGAGTTTATGCGGCGAATATATGTACACATTTGATAACAAAGATTTAAGAAGAGATATTACATGCGCACCAGTTTCCTATGATCAAAACCTGAATCAGGTAATCCGTCTGGATTTAGCACGTCTGGCAGTAGGAAAATGGTCGAAATTGTATATGAACGATCCATTAGGAAGCACCAGTTCTAAAGGAACAGGTATCAATTATTCCTGGATGCGATTTGCTGATGTTTTACTCATGTATGCTGAGGCTGTAAACGAACGTTTTGGTCCGCGTGAAGATGCTAAGGAATGTCTAAGACGTGTGCGCCGCAGAGCTTTTGCTGAGGCAAACTGGCCGGATAAAGTAGATAATTATGTACAGTCAAAAGCGTCACCTGACTTATTCTTTAAAGCAATAATGGATGAACGCAAATGGGAATTTGGCGGCGAAAGCAAACGTAAATTCGATTTGGCCCGATGGAATAAATTCAGTGAAGTTATCTACAATCAGTATTATAAATTATTCAACTGGGGACGTGTTGCAAATGGTGCCTATGTTGCGGGATTAGATCAGGTTCCCGGAAGTATTTATTATAAAAATATTCCGGATCCAATAAACTCAGGCAGGACTATTTTAGACATAAAAGGGATCGATGAGATTCTGCAGGCGCGTCCGGCCGGATATACAGAACTTCCCTTTGCCGTAAGCTGGTATTCATTAAACAATGAAACGGCAAGTTACGAACCAAAAAATGATATCAAGTGGAGTTTTAGAGGTTTTATAAACTATACCAATGCTTCATCAGTATCTCCAAACGATCCACTGCGTTATTTATGTCCTTATCCTTCAAAGGTAATTACAGATCATCGCGGAGCCATTCAAAATTTTTATGGTTTTAATTTTTAATAGAATATAATATGAAAAATTTTAGAACATTAATTTATATTTTATCATTTATAGGCTTAATTGTCTTTGGAGAAATGCTAAAATCCTGCACTAACGATGAGTTTCGTTACAAAGCCGTTGAAGATTTATTTCAGCCCAAATTTGTACTTACGGCTCCTTTAGTAAAAAGTAATTCTATTGCTGTAGTGTGGTACAAAGTAAATGAAGCTGATTCTTATACCGTAGAACTGCATTTGGATAATTATTATAAAAGCTTTTATAAATCCTATACGATTACGGATACGCAAATTTTGATGGATGACATTCCTTATAAAACACAGTTTTATATAAGAGTAAGGTCAAATCACGTAAATGGTTCTCATAATTCGCAATGGTCCTATACAAATGCGCTGACAGAAGACAGACCGGCATTTGATCCTATTTTGCAGCCGGTAGTAAAAGTAAATATTACGGAAACAGAGGTAACAGTAAACTGGCTGGTTTCGACAAAAAATCCGGTAGACAGTATTTCTGTAGAGCCTGCTCAGTCTTTAACGATTCCTGCAGTAGGACGCAAGCTAACTGCTGATGAAATTAGCAAAGGTGAAGCAACAGTTACGGGTTTAGAAAAAAACACATTGTACAATTTAAATATTTACGATACCAGTAAACCAAGACGTTATGATAAACCTTATAATCAGGTTTCTTTCCGTTCTGCCGGTCCATCTGCTTCGACTATTATTGTAACAAAAGGAATGGATTTAGATGCATTACTGCGAACCAATAATGATGACCCAACAATTCCGGAAGGAACAGAATATTTCCTTGAAGCAGGTTCATTATTTAAAATTACGCCGTTTACAATATCAAAAGGATTTAAACTAACCGGAGGAACGCAGGGAGAACGCCCTCAGATTGAAATGAACGGAAACTGGAATATTGCCGAAGGATCGTATTTGTCTTCTCTGGCTTTCGAAAACATTCGTTTCTATCAAACCATTGATGCTGGGTATTTCTTCAATAGCGGTACCGCATGGAAAGTAGATGAAATTACATTCTACAACTGTGTTTTCAATTATTTCAAACGAGGATTCTGGAGACATCAGGGGAACGGAAAATACAAAGAAATCGGAAACCTTGATATGAGCTATTGCACCTTTGATCAGGTTGGAGGACACACAGGGCCTTACGGTACATTTGCTTTTGGTTCTGCCGGAGCCGATAATGTAAAAAAAGCAGTTTTCTCTAATTGTACTTTTATGAGAGATTACTATCAGACGACAGATAAAAATCGAAACTTTAAAAACCTGTTCGATTACGGTACATCAGCATATCCAATTCATTTGGAGTATCAAAATATTACAATTTATGACTATGCCTATAACAGGTCATTAATAAATATTCCATCAGCTGTAGGATCAACTTTAATCTTCAAAAATGTATTGTTAGCATCTGCGACAGGTAAAGTTATTCAGGCAATTGCGGCAAATACGCCAACTACATTTGGCAATAATTACACCACAACAGATTATCTGCTTGGTGCCGCTGCTATACAGGGAACTGATTTGGGTATTAGCGCACAAAGTTTATTTGTAGATCCCGCAAACGGAAATTTAATGATTAAAGATTCGAATTCTCCAATTGTTACCAACAAAGTAGGAGATACCAGATGGCTCCCATAAGTTTTGTTAATTAAGTAAGTGGTTTCAGTACTAAGGAAGTATCCTTGTGGTTAGGGATACTTCTATGTACTGTTCATACTTAATGAAAAGAAAGTAAAATTTCAAAATAGTAAGGATTTTTAATTCCGAAGTGTTTTGAATCAGTGAATTATATCAAAAACAATTAAAAATGAAATTCAAACAATTACTACTGTCTTTAGGATTATTATGCTATTTGGGAGTAGAAGCTCAAGGCTGGAATGCCGATTTAGGAAACGGAAAATATAAGAACCCTATTTTACACGTAGATTATTCGGATCCCGATGTATGTGCAGGTAAAGATGGGTATTATATGACTGCATCCAGTTTTAATAGTATTCCCGGGCTTCCTATTCTTCACTCCAAAGATCTGGTGAACTGGCAGTTGGTTGGATATGCATTACAAAATCAATTTCCGATAGAGCATTATCGCAGCGTTCGCCACGGCGATGGTGTCTGGGCTCCCTCCATTCGGTATCACAATGGTGAATATTATATCTACTGGGGCGATCCTGATTTTGGCATTTACATGGTAAAAACGAAAGATCCGACAGGCACGTGGCAAGAACCCGTTCTGGTCAAAGAAGCAAAAGGCATTATTGACACCTGTCCGTTTTGGGATGAAGACGGAAAGGCCTATATCTCTTATGCTTTTGCAGGCAGTCGTGCCAATGTAAAAACAGTTTTAATGTTATCTGAACTTACGCCCGATGGTACCAAATTAATTGGTAATGCCGCATTGGTTTTTGATGGTCACAAAGGACATACTACAGTTGAAGGTTCTAAAATGTACAAACGTGATGGTTACTACTGGATTATGGCGCCTGCCGGAGGTGTAAAACCCGGATGGCAATTGGCAATGCGTTCTAAAGAGGTTTGGGGACCTTACGAGTCTAAAGTTGTATTGCATCAGGGGAATACGGTAATGAACGGACCTCATCAGGGCGGTTATGTTGAAACGCCAAATGGAGACGGATGGTTTATACATTTTCAGGACCGCTGGGCCTACGGACGAGTGGTGAATCTGCAGCCTGTTACCTGGAAAGACAATTGGCCAGTCATGGGCGTAGACAATGATAAAGATGGTATTGGAGAACCGGTTATGGAATGGACAAAACCGAATGTTGGAAAAAATTATCCGGCAACTCCTTTGGTTTCTTCAGATGAATTCAACACACATCAATTTGGATTACAATGGCAATGGCAGGCCAATCAGGATCCCGCGAAACATTGGGGCTGGTCATCAGCTAATTTAGGATTTATGCGACTGAATTGTGTTCCTCGCGATGAAACAATGAAAACAATGTGGATGATGCCGAACCTTTTACTGCAGAAATTTCCCGGAGATAATTTTACAGCAACTGCAAAACTTATTTTCGAAAATAATCCGGAAGCAGGAATCAGTAATTCAGGTTTGATTGTATTTGGCGAAGACTATGCTTATATCGCAATCGAGCAGGATAAAACAGGTAATCTGAATTTAATACAGCGTTTAATGAAAAATGCCCGTACCTCTAAAGAAGTCGAAAAAGAAATGGCATCGGTACCCATAAATAAAAAGGAAGTGTATTTGCGCGCCAAAGTAGAGATGATTAAAAATAGCGAACCTTTTGATGCCAGAGTTACTTTTTACTACAGTACAGACGGTAAGACTTTCAAAAAACTGGGAGACTCTTTCAAACCAAGTGCCGGACGCTGGGTAGGCGCAAAAATTGGACTTTTTGCATCAGGAACTAAAACGGTGAATGACAGCAGTTATGCAGATTATGACTGGTTTAGAGTAGAAGGTAATTAGACGGCTATGAGACATAAAATTAAATATTGTTTTCTTTCCTTATTACTGTGTCAGCTGGTAGCATTTGGACAAGCAAAACCAATTGATACAACTGAAAGAACACCTGTAGAGTGGGCGAATAAAATGGCAGATTCAGATCAGAAACGTGTTCCCAATCCTGTATTTCTCGACGGCGTAAAATTTCCTAAATGGAATTATACCAATGGGTTGGTGGCGCTTGCCAATCAGAAATTATATGAGTATACCAAAGAGCAAAAATACTGGGATTACGGACTCTCATACGCAGAACAGCTTATTGATAAAGAAGGAAAAATAGGCGGCGGTTATGAGTTAGAAAAATACAGTCTTGACCTGGTAAATTCCGGAAAACTGCTTTTTGAGATTTATAAAAAAACGGGCGACGAACGATATAAAAAAGCATTAGATGTACTTCGTAAACAAATGGAAACACATCCAAGAAATGCTGACGGGGGCTATTGGCACAAAAAAAGTTATCCTTGGCAAATGTGGCTTGATGGAGTTTATATGGGGGATCCTTTTTCTGCTCAGTACGGATTAGTTTTCAATGATCCCAAAGCGATTGATGATGCCATTTTGCAGGCAGAGCTTGTTCAGCAGCACACTTTTGATACCAAAACAGGTTTGAATTTTCACGGTTATGATGAGAAGCGAACACAATTTTGGGCCAATAAAAATACCGGAACTTCTGCACATGTCTGGGGGCGTGCACAAGGCTGGTATTGTATGGCCTTAGTAGATATTTTAGATTTTGTTCCAGAAAACCATCCTAAACGAAAAGATTTGATAAAGATTTTGCAAAAGGTCTTCGATGCCGTTCGCAAAGCACAGGAACCTGAGTCAGGCGTTTGGTGGCAGGTAATGGATCAACCGGGACGAAAAGGGAACTATCTCGAATCCACCTGTTCCACAATGTTTGTGTACGCATTTGCTAAAGCTTATCGCAAAGGTTATGTAGGCAAAAAGTATTTAAAATCCGCACAACTTGGTTTTAAAGGAATTCTGAAACAGTTTATAAAAGAGAATACAGACGGCACTATTTCTATTACAAAATGTTGCGCTGTTGCCGGATTAGGTGGGAAAAATCCAAAAGACCGGGACGGTTCATTCGAATACTATATTTCAGAACCCATCAGAGACGATGATGCCAAAGCTGTTGGACCATTTATTATGGCAGGTATCGAATTGCAAAGTCTTTTAGATAAAAAAAATGATTGAAAATCTACAATTGGTTATGAGAAAAATTAAAATAATTATCCTGGGGACAGTATTATTAACTGCATTTTCCTGCAGTAATAAAAAAGCGGGTGTAGTTAGAAATACAGCTGAAGGAAAAGGGATTTTAGCGGCGGCAAAACTTCCTTTTGAAATGCCCGAGATACAAATTCCGAAATTTAAGACAGATACTCTGAATATTGTAGATTTTGGCGCAGTTCCCAATACTGAGGAACTTTGTACAAAAGCCATTAACGAAGCGATCGCAAAATGCTCAGAATCAGGTGGTGGAGTTGTTGTTATTCCGTCAGGATTATGGACAGCAGGTCCTATAAAAATGAAAAGCAATGTTAACCTGCATACAAAAAACGGTGCTTATATTTCGTTTACAGGCGATCTGACACAATACAAACTCATAGAATCTTATTTTGAAGGTAATAAAGTACTTCGATGTGAATCTCCAATTATGGGAGTTGATTTAGAAAATATTGCCATTACAGGTGAAGGTATTTTCGACGGAAATGGTTCTAAATGGAGACCCGTTAAAATTGGTAAAATGACCAGCAGTCAATGGGATCAATTGGTAAAGTCCGGCGGAGTTCTATCTAAAGACGGCAAAATATGGTATCCTTCAAAAGGAGCTTATTTAGGGAATGAAGAAAAAGATAAACTTCCAAAAGTACCTACTGCAGCCAATATGGAGCCTTACAAGCAGGCGCTTCGTCCGGTAATGGTAAGTTTTGTTAATTGCAAAAAACTGCTTTTAGATGGCGTGACTTTTCAAAATTCCCCGGCATGGAATGTCAACCCGTTAATGTGCGAACATCTTACGCTGCGTAATTTAACGATTCGTAATCCCTGGTATTCTCAGAACGGGGATGGTCTGGATATAGAATCCTGCCGAATAGGATCTGTGACCAATTGTCGTTTTGATGTTGGAGATGACGCGATTTGCATTAAATCAGGAAAAGACAAAGAAGGAAGAGACCGCGGAAAACCAACAGAACTATTTGTTATCACCGATTGTGTCGTCTATCATGCTCACGGAGGTTTTGTAATTGGAAGCGAAATGTCAGGAAGTGTCCGTAACATATTTGTAAAAAACCTAACGTTTAACGGTACCGATTGCGGATTGCGTTTTAAATCTGTAAGAGGCAGAGGCGGCGTTGTCGAAAACATTTGGATGGAAGACATACGAATGAATAATATCCCCACTGATGCTATTAATTTCAACCTGTATTATTTCGAAAAATCCCTTTCAGAAGATAAACTTACAGGAGAGGTAACGGTCGATAAAAAAACGGTATCTGAAGAAACTCCGGTTTTCAGGAATATGTATTTCAAAAATATTTATGTCAACGGTGCGGCACAAGCTTTAAAGATTATGGGAATCCCTGAAATGCCCGTTGAAAACATTCAATTTCAAAACATGATTATTCGGTCAGATGTTGGTGTTCAGATGAATTATACCAGAAAAATTGCATTTAAAAATCTGGATGTAAGACTTGATAAACCGGGAATAGCAGTAAGTTTTTCGAACAGTCAGAATATAAATATAGAGGGTTTTAAATCTATTGGAGAAAATCAGCTGTTTTGGGTAGGCGGTACAACAACAAAAGACATCTCGTTACAGACCAATGATAAGAAAATGATTCTTGATGAAAATGTAAAAGTTTTAGCATCTGTAAAAGATGAGGTAAAATTAATAGAATAACAATCTGTCTGAAGTGTTGAAGCATATGAAATTAACGTAAAAAAGTATTTGTTAATGCTTTAGTTTTTGTCATGCAGTGTTTGGCTTTTATAACTTAAAAAGAAATGAAAAAATGAAATTTCAGAATAATATTTTTAGCGCAGTAATTATTGTGGTTTGTCTGATTTTCTTTCAAAGCATACATGCACAGTATCTAAAAGGCATTACAAATGTCAGAGATACTTCGTTTACCAATGCAAGTGCTTTTAAGAAAACGCTTAAATATTTTCCAAACAGCACTTTGGTGCCCGAAATGCATTTTGATAATGTGACACAGAAAGAGAACATTACTTATTGCAGTTATGGCAAACGTAAAATGAAATTAGATCTGTTCTTTGATAAAAATGCCAGTAAGAAACAAACCGCAATTATCATAATTCATGGCGGAGGCTGGCGATCAGGCAATAAAGAACAGCATCATCAGATGGCACAAAAACTCGCAAGTCTGGGTTATGTGTGTTTTACTCCGGAATACAGACTCTCTACAGAAGCACTTTTTCCGGCAGCGATTTACGACATCAAAGCTGCAATAAAATGGGTTAGGAAAAATGCAGCAAAATACAATATCAACCCCAATCAAATTGTTGCCTTAGGATTTTCGGCGGGTGGCGAGATGGCCGCTTTTATGGGAACAACAGGCAATATGCCGCTTTTTGAAGGAGAAGTAACCAATTCAGATGCCAAATCTCAGGTGAATGCCGTAGTCAGCATTGATGGAACGCTGTCTTTTGTTCATCCGGAAAGCAGTGAAGGGAATGATGATAAAAATATATCGGCAGGAACCTATTGGTTCGGTTATTCTAAAAAAGAGAATCTCAAACTTTGGGAAGCGGCTTCTCCGCTCAGTTATGTAAATGCCGCGACACCGCCTACATTATTTATCAACAGTTCAATTGCCAGAATGCACGCCGGTCGAGACGATTACAGAAAAATATTGAATGAAAACGGAATATATTCAGAGGTTCACGAATTCGAAAATTCACCTCATTCATTTTGTCTTTTTAATCCCTGGTTTGAACCTGTAATTCAATATATAGATAATTTTTTAACTAACATTTTTAAGAACTAACATGAAGATAAAATTTATAATGCCGATAATCTGCATGACTCTGGGAATCATGTTTATGGCTTTTGTCAAAACAAAATCAAGAACAACGGTTTATTTAATAGGCGATTCGACTATGGCCGATTATGCTAATAACTATGAAGAAGGCAAAGATTATATGAAAACCCGATATCCGGTCACGGGCTGGGGACAAGTCTTTCAACAATTTTTAGTAAAAGACAGTCTGTCACAAATCAGTAAATTAATCAAAACAGATAGCGTTTTTGTCGATGACAGAGCGAGAGGAGGGCGCAGTACCCGTACTTTTTTTCAGGAAGGCAGATGGCGTGCCGTATATGATAACCTTAAAAAGGACGATTTGGTTCTGATACAGTTTGGCCATAACGATGCAGCCGAAGACAAAACGGAGAGATATGTTAATCTTGAAGGATACAAAGAATTTTTGAGATTGTTTATTCTGCAAACCAGAGCGAAAGGAGCCAAGCCCATTATTTTAACTCCCGTAGCAAGAAATTTTCCATGGAAAAATGGTGAACTGCAAAACATTCACGGTTTGTATGATCAGGCCGTAAAAGATATTGCAAAAGAGTTAGATGCCCCGCTTATTGATTTAAACCAAAAATCAAGGCAGTTTTTTACTAAAAAAGGACAGCCCTACGTTACCGAAAACTATTTTATGAATTTTTCCGCAGGATTGTATGAAGCATATCCTAACGGACAAAAAGACAATACGCACTTCCAAACCAAAGGTGCAGTAGAAGTAGCAAGGCTTGTTTTTGAAGGAATGAAAGAATTAAAATAACGCTTTGGTTATCAATCATAATTTTTTAATTCTAACACATAGAAACATAGGCTTAATGTAAAAAAAAGGAGAGATAAAGAAACTAGTTCCTAGCACATAACCAACTATGTTAGTTTAAACAAGTGAAACGCCTTTTTTAAGCGTCCTAAATCTATGTTTCTATGTGTTATTAATTACACCCTAAAATAAAATATATAAGAATAAAACAATGTACATAGAAAGAAAATTTCTTTCGAACACTTTTACTAACCAAACCATAATAACCAAATGAAAAAACAATTTTTTATTCATCTTTACCTCATACTGTTCACAGTAATGGGGTTTTCTCAAACCATTGAGAAAATTGAAGCCGAAACCTTTAATCAGGCTTCAGGAGCTAAGGCCGAAACGAATGCCGCTCTCTCCGGGACAGGAAATGTAGGTTACATTAAAAATGGCACCTGGATTAAATTCAACGCCATCCAGTTTACTGAATTCGTTACCCGTTTCAATATCGCAGCAGCAGGTGCAACCGGCGGGAATATCGAACTGAGGTTAGGCTCAGCAACCGGAACCCTCATAGGAACCGCTGTTGTATCCGGAAGTACGGGATTTTCTGATTACAAGAAGTTCTCTGCCGCAATTACCCCAACAACCGGTACATTCGATTTGTATATGGTTTTTACAGGATTGGGAACTGGCTACTTATTCAATTTGGACTATTTTGAAAAAGTTACCGAAAACCCCAATGCTGTTACTTATACATTAACAACAAATGTTAATCCCGCAGCATCAGGAACAGTGAGCCTGAATCCCGCAGGAAGTACATTTGCTAAAGGAACCGAAGTAAAATTAACAGCGAATAAAAATTTTGGATACAATTTTAAACAATGGACAGATGAAAAAGGAACTGTGGTTTCAACAGCAAATCCGCTAACATTTACAATCAGTTCAAATGCAACTCTTATTGCACAATATGATGCTATTACAACTTATACGCTAAATGTAAACGTTAATGGTGCCTTTGGATTAGGAGATTATGCTATTTCTCCGGCAGGAAAAGACGGCGCATTCTCCGTTTACGAAAACGGAACAAATGTTACCGTGACCGCTATAGAAAATGATATTATAAAATTCAGCAATTGGTCTGATGGTTCAACAGCATTGAGTACTGCTGTGGTAATGAGCGAAAACCGCAGTATTACCGGTACATATGCCAATCAAAATTTTATAGCAGGATGGACATTCAAAAATGACCAATATGCCAATCCAAGAGTGGCAGAATTATATTCTAAAATCGAAAACAAACCGCAGTTATTTGCTTATAATGTTACTGACAATGTTTTTGCGCCCAATGTAAGACTTCAGAACAGAGGCGGTAAAAACGGTTTTTGTGTATGGAATACAGACAGAGGTCAGCTCTTCTATTTTATGACGACGCTTTCGACAGTTGGGTATAAAAATATTAATGTAGCATCTGGATTATTGGGATACTATTACGGATGTGATCAGTGGACTTTCCAATATTCATTAGACGGCGTAAATTTTATTAATGTTTCTGACCTGACGACAATAAATACCAATTCAATCACCAGTATAGGAGGGATTCTTCCGGTAGAGGCAGAAGGAAAAGAGAAAGTATACCTCAGATGGTTTCCAAACAGTAACGGACCCAAACACGGATTGGCTACAGATGTAACCGCCACCATTTTATCCAATGTCACAGTTAAGGCAGATGAAGTTTTGGTAGCAGATACAAATGCGCCGATTGTTGAATCTTCGTTTCCTGTAGAAGCTTCACAAGCTGTTGGTGCCAATGGCAATATCATATTAAATTACAATGAACAAGTTCAATTAGGTTCAGGACAAGCCGTACTAAACGGCAAAAATCTAAATGCAGAGTTTGTCAATAAAACCGTAAAGTTTAGTTACTTCGGATTAGAGTATAATAAACAATATACTTTTACGCTGCCAGCCGGATTTGTTAAGGATCTTTCCGGAAATAATGGCGATGCAGTCAGCTTGTCATTTAAGACAATGGAAAAACCGGTTCCCGTTAAACGTAAATTTGATTTGATTGTTGATGCTGATGCAACTGCTGAACAACTCGCTACCGGAAAATATGTTAAAACCATAGCCGAAGCTTTTAATGCAGCGCCATCAAATTCAGCATCACGATTTTTGGTGTTAATTACAAACGGAACATACAATTTGGGAGGCGATGGCACCAATCCGCAAGGTATTGTATTGCAGCTTCCGTCAGGAAAAAATAATGTTTCCTTAATTGCGCAATCCAAGGACAAAGTAATTCTTCAGGGAAATCCTGGTCAGGGAATTAAAAATGCTGTTCTTTCTATAGAAGCCAATGATTTATACGTAGAAAATGTTACGATCGAGCATAAGGACGGAATCACAACATCAGGGCAAAGACCTGCACTTAATCCTGCCGGAGACCGAAATGTTTATAACGGAGTCAGGCTAAGAAGTAAACAAGACACACAGGTTACCGGAGGAAAGAGAAGTTTTTATTATAAAGCTACCATTGAAGGTGATGTCGATTTTATATGTGGCGGAGGAACCCATTGGTTTGAAGAATGTAAACTCGTCTCCGTTGCATCTGGCTATATTGTAGCTCCCAACCACGACACAGCGACACAGTATGGATATATTTTTAATAATAATACCATCACTGCTGCTACAAGTTATTATTTGGGACGCCCTTGGCAAAATGCACCAAGAGCAGTTTATCTTAATACCAAAATGATAAATGAACCTAATGTTTTGGGCTGGGCCAATATGGGGACATATCCGGCACTTTTTGCAGAATACAACAGTGTAAACGCAAACGGAATAGCAGTTAATACGGATAACAGGACCAACACATTTACAGTAAACGGTGTTGCTCAGACAGGAAACTATAATCCTGTATTAACAAAAGCTCAGGCTGACGAATTTACAATAGAAAATGTCCTAAGCGGAACAGATAAATGGGATCCGCGAAGAGTAGTAGAACAAGTTACAAAACCATCAAATCTTACTGCTTCCGGAAAAAACACATTAAAGTGGGATGAAAATCAATATGCGATGTGTTATGTTGTGAGTAAAGACGGCAAGATTTTGGCCATTACTACAGAAGCAACTTATGTGGATGCTTCTACAGTGGCAGGTTCTTATACCTATACCATTCAAGCGGCCAATGAATACGGCGGATTGAGTGATGCAAGCAGTATCAGTATGGCAATAAATGGAGGAGCTGTTAAGTCTGTGATTTCATACATGAATTCGATTGATGGTGCAGTTTTGACAGGTTTAACTCCCGCTGATTATACCGAAGGTACAGCACTAACATTGCCTGTGCCAACATTAAAAGGGTATACTTTTTTTGGATGGTCAGGTTCCGCTACAGCTCCGGATGCAATCAAAGAAATTGCAGCTACCGTAACCGGAAATCAAATCGTATATGCTTTTTGGGGAGTGGCTGGAAATAACAAACCTGATGAGGTAATTCCGCCTGGTAATTTTAATTATGATTTTACTGCGGCTGTAAATAAAAATTGGGACAATGCAGCGAATTTTAATCCGGCGGAAATGCCAGTGGCAGGAAAAACAGTTTCTTCGACAAAAGAAATAGAAACAACGGCTACCGTTTTTCCGGCAGATATTACGTTTTCCGGAGCAGGAACGCTTCGCTTAAGAGGTTCTCATAAAGCTACAGGACATTTAATTTTTAATGAAGGAACACGTGTGTATTATAATACTAGTGGAGCAGGCATGACTTTAGACGCGCCAATAGTGATTTCCGGAAATGTAAAATTCGAAATGATATCTGGTATTGCCAACCAGACGATAATGACTTTGAGCGGACCAGTTTCAGGCAGCGGAAGTATTCTTCCAATGAATACGGGGCAGGGAGTCAATGCAAATACAGGCGTTTTACTTTTAAAAGGAGACAACAGCGAGTTTATCGGAACTTGGGATTTAACTCAAAAAAGTACAAAATATCCAACATTAAATTATCCAACAGCAATAGAGGGAGCTTCCGCAAACGCTTTTGGTTCCGGAACAATTAATGTGGGTCAGGACAATTATGTCGTTTTTAGTCATGAGCGTGCCGCAGGATCTAACTTAACGTTGAATATATCAGGTAATGGTAAAGCGGTATTGAGTACTGTTTTAAATGTGCAAAAGCTGAGCATCAACGGAGTAGATTTTAAAGAAGGAATTTATGATAAAACAAGCCATCCCGAGTTTTTTAATGGCGAAGGGAAAATTGAAGTTAAAAAAGAAGCGACCGGAGCAGGTACTGATAAAGTTCCTGCATTTCCGGGAGCCGAAGGTTACGGTAAATATGTTACAGGAGGTCGTGGCGGAAAAGTTATTTATGTAACGAACTTAAAAGACTCCGGAGCGGGTTCTCTTCGCGATGCGATCAATCAGGCCGGACCCAGAATTGTCGTTTTTAAAGTATCCGGAACGATTAAACTAGAGAGCGAATTAAACATTACAAGTAATATCACCATTGCAGGGCAAACTGCTCCGGGTGGAGGAATTACTTTAAGGGATTATAATGCCAAGGTAAGAGGAGATAACGTTATCATTCGTTATTTACGTTTTAGAATGGGAGATACTCATGATGTAGAAAATGATGCATTAGGCGGACGTTTTCAAAAGAACATTATAGTGGATCACTGTTCAATGAGCTGGTCAACTGATGAATGTGTTTCTTTTTATCAAAATGAAAACTTTACACTGCAATGGTGTATTATTTCGGAGAGTCTGCGCAATTCAGTTCATGCCAAAGGAGCTCACGGTTATGGTGGAGTCTGGGGCGGTAAAAATGCTTCATTTCACCACAATTTGTTAGCGCACCATGACAGTCGTAATCCAAGGCTGGGAGAATATGCAAATGATATTTTTGCAAAAACAGATTTGGTCGATATACGTAACAATGTAATCTACAATTGGGGAGGTAACAGCTGTTATGGAGGAGATGCCATGAATGTCAATTTAGTAAATAACTATTGGAAACCAGGACCCGGAACTTCCAATTCAACCAAAGAACGTATCTTATCCACAGGCAGGAGTTTAGAGACCACTTCACCATTATACGGTATTTGGGGTAAATATTATGTCGATGGCAATTATGTTGTAGGATCTGACAGAGCAAGTAAGGACAACTGGACTTATGGAGTTTACAGTCAGTTTCATAGCAGTCAATTACCAGTGAGTGATGCCGATAAAGAAGAAGTGAAAATTGAAGCACCGCATCCTTTTGGAGAGATTACGACCCATAGTGCGACAAAAGCATTTGAACTGGTGCTGGAAAATGCCGGTGCAAATTTATACAGAGATACTGTAGATAAAAGAGCTGTAGATGATACCCGTTCCGGTAAAGCCACTATAATGAACGGGGGTAACGGAAGTACAAATGGTTATATTGATACACCATCAGCAACTGGCGGATGGCCGGATTTGCCGTCCGGAGAAGCGCCTGAAGATACAGATGGAGATGGTATGCCCGATAAATGGGAAATAGAGAAAGGATTGAATCCTGCAAGCTCAGCCGATGGGAATCTAAAGACAGTCGATGGTGTATATACCAATGTTGAGGTGTACATCAACAGCCTTGTAAGTCATCTGACATCAAGTCAAAATGGAAGCCTGGATGTGTATGTAAATCCACAAAACTTTGTTGAAAAATACAATGCTGCTGAGGATGGCACAAAGTTTATCATGGCAAGCGGTACTTATACAACGGCTACAGATCTTGCTGTTAAAAACCATAAATATAGCTTTGTTCCCGATGAAAATGCAAAGCCAGTATTCGCGGGATCTTTTTACTCCGAGAATGCGGAAATATTTTCAGGAAGTTTCAAATTTGATGGTGTCGATTTTGATGTGACAAATGCGAATCTGATGCAATTCAAGAAAGGCGCAGGAGTATCAGTTTTAGAAATTAAAAATGCTTCTATAAAAGGAATCAAACAGAGTTTACTGTTAACAGAAGGAACTAGTGAAAATCCGATTTCAAAAATTGTTCTGGATAGCTGTATCATTGACGGAACTGCGTCTGAAGGAGGTAATTTTATTCAGCCGGATTCACGCATTGTCAATTCAGTTTCGATTAAGAACTCAACTATTTTTAATTATAAAAAAGGAAATAATTTCTTGATCCTTCAGAAAAAAGATGCCCCGGCCGAAGTCCTAAATATAACAGTCGAAAATAATACAATTTATAATACAGGCAGTCAGGACGGTTATGGTTTTGTATTCATTGACAATAAGTACGGCAACACCTCAACATATACCTTCAGGAATAATATTATGCAGGATGAACGTGAAAATCCTAAAGCCATTTATATGTTTTATTCTAATCACGCAGAAGGCGCAGGAACTGCAGTTTTAGATTATAATCTTTTTGTTGGAGTAGCGGCTCAATTGGCAAAAGGAACTGTTGCTGTTACAGAAACGAATGGTAAGACACTGGCAAATTTAGGTATGCTGTCACTCACATATCCTAATCCGGCGATAGGAAATTTTAGTTTCTCAAAAAACTCCCCTTTAGCTACGGCAGCATCTGGTGGTGGAATTCTCGGAGATCCAAGATGGTTAAAAGCAGATGCCAAATTTTCTTCCATCAACTACCTAAACTCGATCGACGGAAAAGCAATAACACTTTCACCAGTCGAATACATGGAAGGAACGGCTACCAACCTGCCAGTACCTAAGTTAGACGGATATACTTTCTTTGGCTGGTCAGCTACTGCCGCTTCGCCCGGACTACTTAAAAGTATTCCGGCGACTGCAACAGGAAACCAGACATTTTATGCTTTTTGGGGAGAAGGAGGAAACAATAAACCCAACGCAAAACCAGTAGTAAAATCGGCAGTCAATTATATTAATTCAATTGATGGTAAAGGAATAACAGGTTTAAATCCAATAGAATATACTGAAGGAACAGTACTGATATTACCAGTTCCTGTTCTAAAAGAGCATACGTTTTTTGGATGGTCTGCTGCTGCTACAGTTCCAAATTCAATTAAAGAAATTGGAGTAACTGCGACAGGAACCCAAACGTTCTATGCTTTTTGGGGAACAGGAGGAAACAACAAAGCCGATGAGGTTATTCCGCCTGTTTTTTTCACAATTTCATATTTGAATTTACCGCCAGGAGCAAGTAATCCCAATAAAACAAGCCTGCAAACAGGAATCGCTTATACACTCGAAGAAGCGGCTTGTGTAGGATATCGATTTTTAGGCTGGTATTCTGATAGTGCATACGGAAGAGAAATTACGGGTTTCGATAATAAACAAACAGCAAATTTTACTCTTTACGGACGCTGGAAAAAGTTAGGAGATTTTTATGTGTTTCCAACCGTTGCCACTGGAAAAGCAACATTGAAATCTACCATCGAATTTGATAATGTAGTAATTTTTAGTATGAATGGATTTTTGGTAAAACAACTTAACACAACTGGTTTTGAAACTGAATTTTCAACTTCAGACCTGGCTTCGGGGAGTTACTTTGTAAAAAGCCTAAAAACAGGATTATCTGCCCGAATTATAGTTAAATAAGTTTGAAATTCGGGGAGGAGAGTTTCATCTTTCATCCCTGATTATAAAAACGAATTCATTAGTATAAAAATTTAATCCTATAGATATGAATAATAATATCAAATTGTTAATGCTAGTTTTTATTGGCCTATTTTCATCCTGTTCAGGTGGTGATGACGAAAACTCAAATGCGAATTCTAACGAAGGTTTTTTAAAAATAGGGAATCAAAGTGTCGAATTGTCCCAGGGATATCTTGAAAATTATGGCGTTAGGGGGAACGCGTATAATATTGATTTTTCATTAAAATCGAAATCAATTTCAACAACGGAGAATGGTGCTGTAGTTTATTTTGAATTGTTTTCTTCGCTTCAGAATAATCTAGCCAAAGGCGATTACACATTTGGAGGGTATTCAGAAGCAACTGTTTACACCTTTACAAAATGGGGACAATCCTTACTTGGCGAAAAAATTAATGCAGAAAAAGGAGGTATGTCCATTACAAATGGAGTGAGTATACGACCTGTAAGCGGAACTTTTAAGGTTATCGAAAATGGTCAAACGTATAAAGTCAGCTTTACCGGAAAAGGCACAGCAAGTTACTATACAGATGGCAAAATCACTTCCAGTCAAAATGATGTTAGTTTTAGCATGCAATACCAAGGAGATGTAAAGCGATCAGAAGCTAAAAATTTCACCGCTAAAAAAGCAATCTCAGCAGAACGACCAGAAAAAGATCATGGGGTTATCTTTAATTAATTTAAAAGACCTGTTCTTAAAACTTATAAATAACAAAGCCGATTTGTAGGATCGGCTTTTGCATTTGAGAATAAAAGAATTGTAAAGATTTCTAAATAGAATATGTTGATTATTAAATTTGAGTTTAATTACTGGTTTAGCGGTAAAGGACCTTATTGTGTAGCTATATCTTTGAATATAATTTATATTTTTCTTTTTTTACTGTTAAGGCGGTAAAATTTGAATAAAATATTATTTATGATTTGTAATTCATTAAAAATGATTATATTTACCGCTTAAGCAGTAATTATGAGTGATTTTGATTTGGGACTGTTAATTAGAGAACATCGTAAAGCTGCTGGTCTTACACAGCTGGAATTGGCTGATCTGGCAGGTATAGGTAAAACCACGGTATTTGATGTAGAAAAAAACAAAGTGTCCGTTAGATGGGATAGCCTAAAAGCAATCCTCAATGTTTTGAATATTGAGGTTCAATTTATAAGTCCTTTAAAAAATAACAGATGAGAAAAGCAATTATTTATGTTCATGGTGTCAGGGCAGGTGAGCTTATAGAAGAAAAGAATGGTGGATATGTATTTACGTATGATGATGCTTACTCTTTAGAGCCCGTTTCTCTTACTATGCCTGTTGATTATAAAATATATTCTTTTTTAAATTTCCCTCCATTTTTTGAGGGATTACTTCCTGAAGGAATAATGCTGGAAGGACTCTTAAAGATAAATAAGTTAGATAAGAAAGATTATTTTTCACAGCTTATTGCTACAGGAAATGATTTGGTCGGAGCAGTAACTGTTAAAGCCGTAAGTGATGAATAGATGTCCGATTACCTACCAACCGTGTGGGGATTATTTATACAGCATTGAAGGAGTAAAATTATTGTCTCCTAAATTGACATCATTTCAGAATCTTCCTTTATCAGCTGCAGAACAGAGACAGGAAGCTGCAAACAGAGCGAATAAATTATCTATTCAAGGTGTTCAACCTAAATTAAGCGCAGTACTATCGATTAAAAATCAACAATTTGAAATCGTAGATCAGTATGGTAACTTTATTATAAAACCTCAAAGCGATATATTTCCAGAATTACCCGAAAATGAAGATCTTACTATGCGTATGGCAAAAGTATACGGAATTAATGTTCCGCTTCATGGACTGGTTTATTCTAAAGATAATTCAAAATCTTATTTTATAAAGAGGTTTGATCGTTATAGTAAGGGTAGAAAACTTGCTACAGAAGATTTTGCGCAATTGACAGGAAATTCCAGAGATACCAAATATAATTTTACAATGGAGAAAATGATAAAAGTTATTGATGATTTTTGTACGTTCCCGTCAATTGAAAAAGCAGATTTTTTTAAAAGGGCATTGTTTTGCTTTATCACAGGCAATGAAGACATGCATCTCAAAAACTTTTCTTTGATAACAAGATTGGGAAAAACAACCTTAACACCTGCTTACGATTTTTTAAATTCTTCTATTGCCATTAAAAGCCCTCAGGAGGAAATGGCTCTCAAATTAAAGGGAAAGAAAAGTAATTTTAAATCAAGTGATTTCATTGATTATTTTGCAAAAGAAAGGTTAGGTTTAAGTGATAAGGTTATCGATCAGACCCTTAAAAAAATGTTTGAAAATGTTGAAAAATGGAATGAGTTAATAGAGATTTCATTTTTATCTGAAGAAATGAAAGAGAAGTATCTTAAGTTGTTGAAAGAACGATTGGGAAGATTTTAGTAAGATGAATTTTAATAGTATCATTTATGAAAATACAATATTGCTCAGATCTGCATCTTGAGTTTCCAGAAAATAAACAGTACATTATTCAAAATCCAATCGTGCCAAAAGCTGATGTTTTGATTATGGCCGGGGATATAATGCCTTTTGCTGGTATCGACAGGCATAAGGATTTTATTAATTATATTTCAGATCATTTTAAATTGGTTTTTTGGCTTCCGGGTAATCATGAATATTATTATTCAGACATCAACGACAGGACCGGGGTTTTGGATGAAAAGATACGTGATAATGTATTTTTGGTAAACAATATTGTAAAAGAAGTTTCAGAAGTAGGTCTTTTATTTTCGACTCTATGGTCACGTATTTCTCCAGAAAAGCAATCGTTAATTCAGCAGAGCATGTCGGATTTTAAAATAATTAAGAATCATCAGGGATTGTTTACTCCGGATTACTATAATGTTCTTCATAAAGAAAGTCTTCAGTTTTTACAGGATGCTATAATACGATTAAACACAACAAGAAATATTGTAGTGACACACCATGTACCAACTTTCATAAATTATCCTGAGAAGTATGTAAAGAGTAAAATTAATGAGGGATTTGTAACAAATTTAACTGATTTTATAGAACAGAGTAATATTGATTATTGGATGTTTGGGCATCATCATTTTAATGTTGATGATTTTAAGATTGGAAACACTAAATTAATCACTAATCAATTGGGTTATGTCAAGTATAATGAAAACGATAAATTTAGTAATAAAATTATCAACTTATAAAATCTACTTTATAAAATAATCGTACAATACTAAACAGCAGGAAATAAAACTGCCGAAGTATTTTGCCTTGGCTTGGGGAGAAAAATTATAGTATTATTTTGTTTTTGCACGCTAATATTCAGAAAATTGATGACATACTTATCTACATTTTTTTTCAATATCAACCTATTTTCAGGTTCAATTGTATTAACTCTTATTATACAATAGTAGCAGTAATAGAAATAAGAATTTGATGTTAGCTTTTTCACGGATAAAAGCATACGATCTTTTCATTTGAGTTTTTACAGTATTGACAGATATATTGTAAGTTTCGGCGATTTCAGAATAACTGAGGTCATTTACAACGTGGGAAATAAAAATATTTCTTCGTGCTTCAGGAAGTAAATCCAACAACTGAAGGACTGTAACAATTTTGCTGTCGTCTTTTTTTTCAAGATTTATGATCTCCTCATGTTCAGGAATGGGTAAGTCAATTTTTTCTATATCCATTCTTTTTGCTTTTTCTACATATTGAAGGCTCAGATTTTTTATAGCCTTAGACGCATAAGCCTTAAATGAAATGTTAATGGTTGTAGTCTGGTATTTGTTCCAAAAATAAATAAAAAAATCCTGGACAATATCCTTTGCAGCTTCCCTGTCCTTTGTGATCTGGAAAGAAACCAAGCATAAAAAAGCAAAGTTTTCTTTGTATAAGGTTTCGATATCTTTTAATTGTCCCATAGACAACATTTCTTAAATTGTTATTAAAGATGTTATATTATTGCATAGTTAGTAAAAAAAACATTCTAAAAAAGCACTTTTGAGAAAAAATATTTTAAAATGCTGTCACCCTAAATCACTTTTTTGATAACATAACTATAACAACTGAATAATTATCAAAAAAACATAAAACAATATGGGGATTTCACCAAGCGTAATTGCAATTCTTCGAAAAGTAAGCTCTAAAGGAAATTTAGATGTTGAAAAATTCAAGGAATTAAGCCCTGAAGAACAAGATCTTATTAATAAACTATTTGAAGATGGATTGATTGATGAGGCTTTGAATTTTATCGATTCAATAGATGTCGATAAAAATTGGGAAGAATTACAAGCTACACTTAAACAGCAAAATGCTAAACCGGTGATACCATTATGGAAAAAAACCTTAAAGTACGCTGCTGTTTTTATTGCCCTTATTGGACTCTTTTTTATCATTCAACGCAGTACTATACATAACCCCGAAACAAAATTATCAGACGACCGCATACAATTAGTTTTAGAAAATGGAGACATTCAAATTCTTAATGAGGACGGATCGACAGAAATTGTATCCAATAGTGGTCAGGTTCTGGGTACTCAAAAAGGAACTGAATTAAAATATAACGCCGCTGCCGGAAATAAAAAAGTAGTATACAATCAGATAAAAATTCCGAACGGAAAGACATTTAATTTAACCTTGTCAGACGGAACGCACGTTTATCTTAATGCAGGAAGTACTTTGAGATTCCCTGTAAATTTTATCAAAGGCATGAAAAGGGAAGTGTACCTTGAGGGAGAAGCTTTTTTTGAGGTAAGCAAAGATAAATTACATCCTTTTATTGTAAATGCTAATGCAATTAATGTGAAAGTTTTAGGAACGAAATTTAATGTTTCGTCTTATGCAGAAGACAAAGAAGTGAGTACAGTATTAGTTGAAGGTTCAGTGAGTTTAAATAACGATGCAAAGCCCAACGAAAAAACGATGCTTATTCCGGGATACAAAGGTGCCTGGAGTAAAACCAGCGATAAGATTTCATTAGAAAAAGTAGATACCAGTCTTTATACAAACTGGATGAAAGGTGAACTGGTCTTTAAAAATGTAGCTTTTCAAGCGATTATAAAAAAATTAGAACGCACCTATAATGTGAAGATTATAAATCATGATGAAGAATTAAACCATACTGAAATTAATGCCTCTTTCAACAAAAATATAGAAAACATAAATTCAGTAATGAACGCAATTAGCAGCGTTCGTGGATTTAACTACCAAATAACCGAAGACAAATCAATAATAATAACCAAAAAAAGCCAATGATATATAAGTGAAAGAAAACTGAAGACACTTAAAAAAAAAATCGGAAAATAGGATCAGTATTTCCCGATTTACAGGTGAATCAAACGACGCATAGAAATTAATCATTCAAAAACAACCTAAGCAAAATTATGAAAAAAATAATTCTGAAGAGCTTTGCATGCCCATATTTTCCTAAAATTAGTTTAAAAATGAAACTCTCGACCATCTTAATATTGGTTTCCTTGTTAAAAATCCAAGCCAGCACTTACTCTCAAAACACCAAGATTACATTGAATGTAAAAGAGACTGCCATAGGACAGATCTTTAATAAAATAGAAACTACTTCTGAATTTAGATTTTTATTCGAAAGTGGTAAAATAGATGTAAATCGGAAAATTAGTTTAGATGTAAATCAAAAAAACATTTCCGACGTGTTACAATTACTGTTTAAGGGAACAGATGTATTGTATAAAATCAACGATCGTCAGATATTGTTAACGGTAAAGCCAAAAGTTCCTGCCGCAGCTAAAGACTCGAAAGTCCTGATCATCAAAAAGGAGCAGACTCTTGAGATAAGCGGAATTGTTTCCGACCAAAATAAGGTACCGCTCCCAGGCGTAAATGTCCTTGTAAAAGGGACAACAATTGGCACCCAAACAGATTTAGACGGTAAGTTTACTCTAAAAGGAGTGGAAGAAAATAGCATTTTGGTATTTACTTACCTGGGGTTTATTAATCAGGAAGTAGCGATAAAAAATAAGACAACAATCAATGTAACATTATTGGAAGATGTTGCCCAGTTAAACGAAGTAGTTTTAGTAGGATATGGCGCTGTGAAAAAGAAAGATGTTACCGGAGCTGTATCGACTATAGGCAATAAAGAACTCAATAGAGTAGGAGCCACAAGCCCGATGCAGGCATTACAGACCAATGCAGCGGGGGTAAATATTTCTCAGAAATCAGGTTCAGTAGGAAGTGATTTTAATATCCAGATTCGAGGCGCCAATTCACTCACAGGAGGAACACCTCTTTATGTGGTTGACGGAATTATGACCGATAATATCAATTTCTTAAATCCTAACGATATTCAGCGAATAGACATACTTAAAGATGCTTCGTCAACAGCAATTTATGGTTCCCGTGGTTCTAACGGAGTTGTAATTGTGACAACATTTTCCGGAGAAGGTATGAAAAATAAAAAATCAAGTATAACCTATGCCGGTTATGTGGGAGTGCGCAGTATTACAAACATGCCGGATTTTCTTAATAGTTACGATGAAAGTGTAACATGGGCCAGAGACAGACAAGTGGCGAGGGATTTAGTTCAGGCAAATCCTATCGTAAACTCTCCTACGTACGGATTTCCGACTGTTATAGGCGCAGACGGTACCAATTATTGGCAGGATGCTTTAGCCAACAGAAGAGGAACAGATTGGCTCGATGAATTTCTTAAACCAAGTATACAGCAAAATCACTTTATCTCCGCTAATGGCAGTAATGACAACACAAGCTATGTAATTGGATTTGGATATCAGGGTGATACGGGTAATGCTGAAGGGCAATCGTATGAAAAATATAATTTTAAAGCCAGTGTAGATGCCCGCCCGGGTGAGAAATTTTCAATTGGAGCCAATATCAATTTAGCCTATTCTGATCGTGACCTGGTTTCACGACAAGGATATACACAGCAATTATTCAGGATGCCTACGTATGCGGCGGCAAAAGATGCCAATGGAAACACCATTCAGTCTCCTATGATAGGAATTTCAAATAATGTGAATCCGTATGCCTTTTTAGAATCGAATTCTCAATATAATGTAGAACAGTTTAATGTTTTATCTAATTTTTATTTTGGATATAAACCTGTTAAATGGATTAGCTTAAAATCTACTTTTTCGCCTAGTGCTGTTTTTCAAAGAACAGGAGAGTATTTAGACAGATTTGCGTCACGCTCTATATCAGTGGCCAGAATGTGGAACGATAATAGGCTGTCTTATATCTGGGATAATCAACTGAATATTAATAAAGAAATAGGCAGGCACTCTATTTCGTATGATTTTATACAATCATCCCAATACGATCGTTTAGTGTCATCTTTTGTATATGGCAGGGATGTTCCTTTTCAGTCCCTTTGGTATAATGTGCAGAGCGCACCGCAAAGAGATGCTTCTTCAGGATTCAGCAAAAGCACCATGCTTTCGTTTACCAATAGATTCAATTACTCCTTCAATGATAAATACCTGGTTACAGCTACCATTAGATGGGATGGATCTTCTAAACTTTCAGCCGGCAACAAATGGGCTTCATTTCCGTCAGGCGCTGTAGCATGGAAAATGAAAGAGGAATCATTCTTAAAAGATATTTCTCAAATAGATAATTTGAAATTAAGAGTAAGTTTTGGGTATACAGGAAATAATAATATTGCTCCCTATTCTTCACAATCGGCCTTAAATTCGCAAACTTATTATGATTGGGACGGCACATCAGCAAATGGTTTTCTGCCAAGTACACTTTCTAATTCTAAGTTAACCTGGGAACGCACAAGAGAATGGAATTTCGGAACTGATTTTGGTTTTTTCGGAAACCGAATTACAGGAGAGATTAACTATTATGACCGTCTTTCCAAAGATTTGTTAATGAACAGAAAGTTAGCTACACCAACAGGTTGGGCGAATATGATTGACAATGTAGGTTCAGTAAGTAATAAAGGAGTTGAAATTCAGCTGAAAACAATCAATATTGATAATCCTGATTTTAAATGGGAAACCGGTTTTATATTTTCTACCAATAAAAACAAAATTGTTGAGCTTTATGGTGCCAAAAAAGATGATGTTGCAAACAGATGGTTTATTGGTCAGCCTGTAAATGTCGTGTATGCAATGGTTTTTGATGGTATTTGGCAGAAAGATGAATTGGCACCGGCTGATCAGCGAGCTCTGGAAGGAACTGCAAAAGTAAAAGATTTAAATGGTGATGGTAAAATTGATATTGATCATGACATGAAAGTTTTAGGATCCCCTTCACCAAAGTGGATTGGGACATTCTCTACCACTTTTACATATAAAAACTGGGATCTTACCGGTGTTGTATTTACCAAACAGGGGGCATATGTATTTAGTCCGTTTCACAAAGAGTTTACAGATTTTAACAGCAAAGTCATTTTAGATGTGCCTTACTATGTCAGAGAAAACCCAATAACACAAGCCAGAAGCTCAAATACCTATCCTCAGGCTACTTTTACAGGGCAATATTGGGGTGAAAGCGCCGAGGCATATGGTTATCCGGGATTTAATAAAGAGGTTTCATTTGTTCGAATTCAGAATATTACATTAGGATATAATTTTAGTCCGACTCTATTGTCTAAAATGGGTTTATCATCAATGAGAGTATATGCTAACGTATTGAATCCTTTTACGTTTACTAAATACGACGGGTTTGATCCTGAATGGGCTGGTGCAGAAATGTCTGGTGTAGACGCCACAAATACGGCTTATGTAATCTATCAGCTTGGTGTTAACGTTAAATTTTAATAAGATGAAAAATATAAAAACAGTTATAGTTCTTTTAGGACTTATATTCACAAGTTGTTCAGGATATTTAGAAGAAGATAATCTGGGTAATACTACTGCAGAAAATTATTATACTACAGAAAAAGGATATGAAGGATTGGTAAACGCAGCATATGCATCGTTACGTAATATTTATCAGCCTACACCATATATGTTCTGTGCAGGTACCGATTTATTTTTTAATGCTCATGAAGAAGTTCCCGCAGGACTGGCTTCCTATCAGAATCTGACACCCGGAACAGCAGAAGTAGATGTATTTTTTAGTACTTTGTATCAAAGTATTCAAAAGACCAATATGGGATTGGCGTATGCTCAAAGAACAGAAGACTTTTCTGCCCTAAAAACCAGAATTGCGGAGCTAAGAACAATCAGAGCCTATTATTACTTTCTTTTAGTTCAGAATTTCGGCGATGTAACTTTGGTAAAAGACCTTATAAATCAACCCATAACCCATTTTGAGCGAACACCTGCCAAAGAGGTGTATCAGTTTATTATTGATGAATTGAAACTGGCTATCGTCGATTTGCCTGCGACTCAGGGAGATTTTGGACGAGTAACTCAACGTGCAGCCCAGCATATCCTAGCCAAAGTATATTTGACGCGTGGATATGAATCATTTGCAGCTGCTTCAGATTTTAGTGATGCCGCAGTTCTTGCAGATGCCGCGATAGCCGGTCAGGGCCTTAACTTAACATTCGACAAATTATTCGAATACAACAAAGACAAAAACGAAGAGATTTTATGGTCAATTCAGTATGCACCGGGATCAACTCAAAGCGGTGGATTGTCTCATAATTGGGATTATCCGTGGGGACCATTAGTTCAGGGAGCAAACGATGGAGTTGTAAAGAAAAGCACACTTCATCCCACACAATATTTATTGACATTGTTTGAAGATACTGATACCCGATTTGAAGGAACATTTTTAAACGTCAAAACGAATCCCTATTCTGGCTGGAAATTAAATCCTGCAAATAGTCCTGTTGCCTATTATTACCCAAGAACAGCAGCTCAAATTGCCGGTGTGGCAGCTTGGAGAGCAGAAGATCCGCTTAATCGTACGAAAACGATAATCTCTCCGCTTGGAGACCATTGGTGGGATCGTTTGAATACTACGGATTATCCTGCACTTAAAAAATACGATCGTGTACAAACATCAGTACCCTCTATTCAGTACACCCATGATTTGTATTTAGCAAGATTGGGAGAAACGTATTTAATTGCTGCCGAGGCTTATTTTAAAGCAGGAAATACAGGTAATGCCCTGTCACGTATTAATACCGTAAGACAGAGAGCTGGCGCTGCTGTAAAAGCAAGCGTAGATTTAGATTTTATTTTAGAAGAAAGAGCCAGAGAATTGGCAGGTGAAGGTTTCAGATGGCTTGATTTGAAACGCACTGGAAAACTTATGGAATATACCAAAGTGAGAAATCCGGATATTAAGGCACTTTTTGATGCCGGAATTGATCCATTTTTAGGAAAAGGAGGAAATTTTAAAATATTACGCCCAATTCCATTATCAGCGATATCATTAGATTCAGGAGAATATGCTCAAAATCCCGCATATTAAAAATAGTTAGATTAGTTAAAATAGTTAAGTAGTTAGTCTTTGTTGCATAATACCCATGTACTAAATGTATGTGGGTTTATGTTTGTGTGTTCTTTTGAAAAAATGTTGACCAGCGCTGTCAGCAAATCACAATAGTCAATTAAAGAATATCTTAAAGAAACCAGTAAAAGCAGCGCATCGTTGCTTGATCAGCATATAATCCAAATAAACTTACGATTGAAACAAACATTTGCCAATTGGGATAAATGTGCTGAATCATTTGAAATAATAATAAGTAGAGATTACCTTAATTGGTCAATCGAAAAACTATAAAAAATAATTTACATGCAAAATATTTTGACAAATATCATTTTTAAGCGCAGCATTACAGCTGCTTGCTTTTGTTTCTTTTTTTCATCAGCGTATGCACAATATCCTGAAATTCCTAAGCCGCTTCAGGATAAAACAGATGCCGTCTTAGCGGCTGAAGAAAAAAGATTAGATGAAATCTGGAACGCGAATTACCACATTATAAAACAAGAAGCAAAACAAGGACGTCCTTATGTTCCGTGGGCCGCTTATCCAAAAGATCTGGTACAAGCCGATATTCCGGCATTTCCTGGTGCCGAGGGTGGGGGAGCTTTTACTCAGGGAGGCAGAGGTGGTAAAATTTTTATAGTAACCAGTTTAGAAGATAGTGGCAAAGGAACTTTTAGAGAGGCCTGTGAAGCAGTAGGTGCGAGAACCATCGTATTTAATGTTTCGGGAATAATTAAGTTAAAAAAGCCTGTCAGTATGCGCGCCCCTTATGTTACCATTGCCGGGCAGACAGCTCCCGGGGACGGTATTTGCATAGCGGGAGAGACTTTAGAAATAAATACTCATGATGTTATTATCAGGCACATGCGTTTCAGACGCGGAGCTACCGATGTTACCCGAAGAGATGATGCTCTTGGAGGAAATGTTATAGGAAATGTTATTATAGACCACTGCTCTGTAAGTTGGGGACTCGACGAAAATATTTCGCTTTACAGACACCTGTTTCAGGTCAATAAAAAATCAGCAGTAGAAAAATTACCGGTCTGTAATATTACTATTCAAAACACAATTTCTTCTGAAGGATTAGATGTTTACAATCATGCTTTCGGAAGTACCATTGGAGGATTAAACAGCACTTTTTTAAGAAATTTATGGGCGGACAATATTTCCAGAAGCGCTTCGATCGGGATGTACGGCGACTTTAATTTTGTGAATAATGTGGTGTTCAATTGGTGGAACAGATCTCTGGATGGCGGAGACCATCGCTCTTTATTCAATATTATTAATAATTATTTTAAACCCGGACCAATCACTCCAACAGACCAGCCTATTCGTTACAGAATCTTAAAACCGGAATCGCGTAACATGGAACCTAAAACCTTTGGCAGAGCGTATGTTGATGGAAATTATATAGTGGGATCTCCGCAAGTAACTGCTGATAACTGGAATGGCGGAATTCAACTGGAAGATCTTTCATTAAAAGATTCGAAAGATTATTTAGAAGATATCAAACAGACAAAACCATTTTCGATGCCCCATATTACAATTATGAAGGCAGAAGAGGCATATGAGTTTGTGTTAAACAATGTGGGAGCCACCCTTCCTAAAAGAGATGCCGTTGACCAACGCGTTATCAAACAAGTTCGTACGGGAAAAATTGAAGCCAAAGATGGTTTAGAAAATTCAATTGGTGCAGCATTCATAAAAAGAAGATTACCTGCTGACTCGTATAAGAAAGGAATTATAACCACTCCCGATCAGGTGGGCGGTTACCCTGACTACAAAGGTATTGCGTACAAAGATTCAGATAATGATGGCATTGCTGATGCCTGGGAAAAAAAATACGGTTTAAATCCAAAGGACGCTTCTGATGCAAACAAAGATTTGAATGGTGACGGTTATACTAATATCGAGAAATATTTTAACGGTATCGATCCAACACAAAAAACAGATTGGACTAAAACCAATAATAATGTCGATACTTTGGCTCAGTCAAAAGGATTACTGCAATAAGGCTTCCGTAAAAATATAATGATAACAAAACAGGATCTGGTATTTAGTTCCTGTTTTGTTTTTTAGTTTCAAAAATATTGTCAAAGTGTAGATCCCGATACAGCTAAAACTATTCAATAATTTCCGGACGATGGAGAGATAGGGAAACCATTAATAAGAGTGTAAAATTATAATGGTTTCATAAACCCGGTAGGACTTACTTTTTTATATTTTTTATATATCTTATTAAAATGACTTGCATCTGTAAAACCCAATTTGGCTGCAATTTCATTGATATTATGACGGCCATTTTTAAGTAATTGATCAGCAGCTTTTAGTTTTGTCTGAATGATATGCTGCTGAATAGAAACCCCGCTGTGTTTTTTTACATAAATACTAATATAATTAGGAGACATAGCAAATAATGCTGCAATATTCTCAATGCGCATTTTCTCAGCATCCAGTGCGTGTAAACGGGTATAACCCAGAATTTGATTTAGTTTATCCAGCTCCGTATTACTTGGACATTGATCCCCGTGTTTTGAAGTAGAATGACTTCTTGCTACCATCATCATTACGGCACCAAAAAGTTCTAAAACTACTTCCCGACTGTAGGCACAGGTTTTAGAAAACTCGATTAATAATATTTGCAATAGACTGCAAATATGTTTTTTATCTTGTTCATCTGTTATCAAGGTTCCATCTACAGCAGATGGATTTTGTAACAGGATTTTAATTATTTCCATCCATTTGGCAGTTTTGCCACCTTCTAATTTTTCTATAAAAAGCTGTTCTGTAAATTTTATAAAAATGAAACTTGTATTTTCTTCTATCTCAAAAGAATGAGAATCCTCGGGTCTTAATAAAAAAACATCTCCTTCTTTATAATTGAACATGGTATCGTTCAGAAGGTGATTTCCACTTCCTTTTTCTATAAAAATGAATTCATAATAATTGTGTTTGTGTGTTGGAAATTCCCACTCGTCTAGTTGTAGCCTGAATATATTTAAGGAATGATAACTTGTAAAACGTTGCATATACTGATAATAAATTTGTACAAAAATACAATGAAATTCTACAATATATCTTGTCTGTTAAAAAATATCTTTGTTTATATAATGCAGTAAGTAAAGAGAATAATAAATCAAAACAATGAAACAAAAATTAACAACAATAGCTTCCTTTATTACTACGGTGAGTTTTCTGGGGGCAAATGGACAAATTCAAAAAGAAAAACCAATTTTCCATTATTCTGTAATGGATGCCATGCGTAATGGCGTTTACATAGGTGAGCTTAGTATTAAATCTCTTGCTGATAAAGGCAGCTTCGGACTAGGTACTTATAATCATCTTGATGGAGAAATGATAGCTCTGGACGGTATTTTTTATCGGATAGCTTCGGATGGGCGTGTTACAAAAGCGGAATCAGAAAGAGAGGTGCCTTTTGCCGCTGTTGCTTTTTTTAGGGCTGACAAACAGTTTGAGACGAGCGGTATTAAAAATATAGAAATGCTTCAAAAGGAAATAATAAGCAAACTTCCATCTTCAAATAAACCTTATGCAATACGTATAGAGTGCACTTTTGAATCAATTGTAGTAGGCGGAGCAAATAAATTAGAGGATAAAAATACTACTGGTTTAGCTGAGTTAATGAAAACAAGACCTCTTTATAAAAGTGAAAAGATTTCAGGAACGATGGTTGGGTTTTATAATCCGCCTTCTTTTGCATCTATAGATTTGTCACCTTTTCATTTTCACTTTATATCAGATGATAAAACATTTGGCGGGCACCTGGTTTCAGGTGACTTATCTTCTGCTAAAATAAAAATTAGTATAGACGAAAAACCAGGTTATGAGATTGTTTTGCCAAAGCAAAATGAGACTTTCAATAAACCCTGGCCGCAGCAAAGAAGCACCAAAAGTTCTTACTAGTAATTGTATGGAGAATAGATTTCAAAATAATTAAATAAATTAAAAATGATAAAATTAAAATTAACAATATTGGCAGTTGCTGTAGTGAGTTTTTTTACTAATTCTTTAACCGCACAAAATATAAAAGAGATACAGCATATTAAGTTTGATGATTTAGGATGGGAGCAGTTGGGAGATAAACTACAGCGAAAATATGTATATGGAGAACAAGGAATGCTAGCTTTGTTTAAGATGGATAAAGGAGCAAAAGTACCCTTGCACCAGCATCCTAATGAGCAAACATCTTATATTACAAAAGGAAGTGTAAAAGTAACGATGCAAGGCAAAGATTATATTGTGAAGGCCGGAGAAGTACTTATAATTCCGGGTAATATACCACATCAGTTTGAGTGTCTTGAAGATGGTACACTAGATGTAGATTTCTTTGCTCCGCCCCGTAAAGACTGGATAGAAGGTACGGCAAGTTATTTTGGAAATAATGGCAAAACCAACAATAAATTAGAAGTTGTCGCTGCAATGGATATACGGCCTGGTGATGTTGCGGTGTCGGCAGAAGGTCGTGTTTTTGCAACAATACATCCACTGGGAAGTCAAAAAACACAATTGGTAGAAATTGTAAATGGTAAAGCAATTCCATATCCTTCAGATGTTTATCAGAAGAACGGTAAAAAAGCAAGTGATGCTACCTTTGATGCTATGCTGGGTTTGATTTTTGACAAAAACAATCAATTATGGGTTATCGATATGGGGCTTGAATTAGGAAAAACAAGACTTTGGGCTTTTGACATCAGTAAAAACAAAGTAGCACAAAAAATTGAATTGCCTTTATCTGTAGCGCCTAAAGGAACTTTTATGCAAGATGTAGCAATAGATGAAAAAAATGGATTTGCTTACCTCGCAGATATTACCAATCCGGGAATTATTGTATTGAATTTAAAAACTAAAAAAGTACGCAGGTTCAGCGGACACAGTTCTTTGCAAGCTGAAGATAAAGACATGATTATTAAAGGTAAAGTAACCCATTTTGGTGGTAAACCTGCACGGGTAGCAATTGATCCTATTACACTTTCTGATGATAGAGAAACCATTTTTTTTGGAGCGATGAACGGTAATTCATGGTATAATGTACCTGCAAAACCCTTAAGAGAAGGAAAAAGTGATACTATCATTAGTAATTCGATCCAAAAAGCAGGAAATAAACCTTTTAGTGATGGTGCCATAACGGATGCTGAGGGAAATCATTATTTTACTAACTTGCAGGATCATGCAATTACAAAATTAGATCTTACTGGTAAATTGACCAATATCGTACAGGATAAAGAGAAATTACTATGGCCGGATAACGTTTACCAGGGGCCGGAGGATTGGATGTATATTTCGGTGAATCAACTGGATAGTACTCCCGCATTTACAGGAGCAGGCGATGAGGGTAAACCTCCTTATTATATCTATCGTTTTAAGAAATAGATAATTATCCAATAAAATCAATATTAAAAGCAACTATGTTTACATTCTTCAAAATTTCTGTTTTTACAGCTGTAGTAGCTTTGTTTATGCTGAGTTTAATAACCATTAGTGATGTTTTTATTCATGGCAATCAATTTCAATTTTATATATTGACTGTGATAATAGCGATGCTCTTTTTTGCTATTGGTTGTACAGGAATTATAATCTATAATAACTTCAGAAATATATATCATCACATTTCAGAAGATAGTCAACAAAATCCGGCGCAGGTATCTGTTCGAAAATTGCTGCTGCTTTTCGGAATTATAGCAATAGCAATTACACTATTTACAGGCTCACTTTGTATGGGATTAATAGAAAGAATGAATGATGGAACTGCTTTATTTGGTTAACTGAAATAGTTACTAATTAAAAGAAAATTGATTAGTTCTGGTAGTAAAAGAAGCTGTCTCAGTTTTGAGACAGCTTCTTTTTTATTGAGAGATAATGTTGCCCGGTAGTTTTAATTACAAGTAAAATCTTCAAGAAAAATATTTACCTTGATTTTAGTGTATCTAACACTTTTGAATTGACAGGCGCTAACTTTAGAGTGTCTTTTTCTCTGATTCGTCGCTCTGGTGCTTTCAGATTATTGAGTTCGCTTTCTTCTGAAAAAGTAGTGTCTTCTTTGAATTTACCGGTTGTAATTTTAAAATCCTCTGCGGTACCTGTAATTTTCATAGGAACATTGATAAGTCCCATTGGTGGCAGCCCTAATCGGAATCCGATATTTATTTTACCATCCATAGTAACCTGGCCTTCAAGTTTTCCTCTAAAACCAGCCATTTTCATGGTGGTAGGCGTAATAGTCATTACATTATTTTTAATCGAGGAATGAATCGCAATTTTGTTAAAGGAAGCTTTCTCTAAATCAGCAGCATCCGCTTTTTTGGCTACATGATTTAAAAGTTTAAAGTTTTTAAATTTAATATCTTCCAGAGTTAGTGTTCCGTCTCCGGCTATCGATTTAAAATCAATATCCATATTTTGGTCAATACTTCCGCCAAGTTGGTAATCAACAGAAACCAGGCCGTAGGCATCTTTAGCCATACTCACCATATCTGCAAAAATGGGGATCTCTGCATAGGCACGCTGAATATCAAAATTACTGGCTTTAAAATGGGCATTGTATTTAGCTAATAAACGGTGTTGTGCTTTATAATCTCCGGTCATCGCTATTTGGGTACCCGCCATATCAAAAGTAGCCTGACTTACCTGAACTTTACGATCGTTGATATCCAGGGTTCCTATAAAATTATTGATTTTATAAGAGTCAAATTGAAGGAGATTCACTTTTGCCGTAATTTTTAGATCTGCTGTTCTGGGAATTCTAATGACGTAGTTTTTATTTTTATTATTTACATTTTTAATACTAGTGGTTACAGCCGTAGAATCTGTTTTTTGAGCTGTTTCTTCCTCAGCTTTACTGTCAGTATATTTGGCAATCATGTCAAAAAACTCGTTGGCATTAATGTGATTGCTCGAAAGGTCAATCTCAGCTTTAAGCTTTTCGTTAGCATCGCGCAGGTATTTGCGATTAAACATATAACGTAAAAAATTGTGGATATAACCATTCAATACAACATCAGATTTACCGTAGGTAGCATTAAAATCCTCAAAACGCATTTTATCTTTAAAAAATTTAAAAGTACCCTTAGAAATTTGAAACGTTTCCGGAAATAAGGCACTCTTAATGATTATGTTTTTAGCTTCGAGCTTTCCGCCATTTTTAATGTTGTCGTAATTTTTGGCATCTAAATCTTTTTTAGAGCCCTTAGCAATAAGATTGGTCTGAATGATTCCGGAGACATTGACGTCTTTAATCGGGAATATCTGAGTCAATTTACCAATGTCCAGAGTTCCCTGAGTTTTGATATTGTAAACTAAATCATAAAGGTTATTCACTTCTCCTTCTATTTTAAAAGGAGATCCGGCCAGAACAAACTCAACAGGCTGTAATTTGACATTTAAATCTTGCCCTGTACCTTTTTCGCTCGTAACAATTGCGTTCAGGTTTATATTCTGTACCGGAATATTGGGGAATTTAAGTGATTTTAAATAGCCGTTTTTAATATTTACAATGGTTTTAGAAGAGGGGTATTTTTTTTGTTTGCGGTTTAAAACCCCATGCATACTTACTTTTAAATTCAAATCTCCTTTCACTTCCAGACTGTCTAAAGGATAAAATTGATGTACCTCGGCTAAATTAATTTTAGATTCTAATTCAGTATCAACCGTAAAAGGATATAATTTATGAAGAGAGAAATTTCCGCGAATAAAATTATTCAGCGCTTCTATATTCAGATTGGTTACTTTACCTGAAATGTTGCGTAAAATACTGTCTTTAGCCGTTAAACTTAAATTCAGATTCACATTTTTTATAGCATCTTTTCTCTTTAGATCTTTCAGATATCCATTTTTTAAGCTTGCGTTGAACTGAAACTTCGGAATACTTTTAATAATAGTATCCATTTTATTCAAACGCGGACTAAAACCCAGATCACGCAAAAAGATACCATCGGCTTTTAAATTAATAGCAATGTCTCCGCGAAGATCAAGTCGGTTTAGGTTTAGCGTTTCTTTAAATTTTGCTAAATCTAAATTCGCTGAAACAGCCGTTTTAATTTTTAACTTTTTAAAGCCTTCTGAATGAAAATTAACGACTGTTTTTTTTCCATCTAGATTAAAAGACAGATTTTCCAGATCAAATTTTAATTTATTAATATCTAGGTCTTTAACCAAAGCTCTGGCCTTGATATTAATTTCTTTTACAGGCTCTTTAATTTTTTTGTAAGCAATGGTTCCGCTATTAATTTGCAGATCTGCTAAAACCATTGGTTTTTCTGATTGGTCCTGCATGTACTTCCCACGTGCTATAATTTTGAAATCGATATTGCCTGTAATAGCCATTTGCTCTTTCCAATTGTCATAAGAAGGCGGTACAATCGATAGCATTTCCTCTAATGTAGAGTTTTTAGATTGCATGTGTAAATCAAAATCATATCCTCCTTTAATGAAAGCAAAATAGCCGTTGAACGAGAAAGGAAAATTTTTGATGCGAATGTTATTGCGCTCGAACTTAAATTTAAGTTCTTTGGCATCTATATGGGTAATAATTTCTGCATTTATGGGTTTATTATGCACGTAATGAACCCCGTCTGCACTAAAATCGAACAATTTTATTTTGATATGAGAGTTAAGATCAAAAATAGCAGCGCTTAAATCTCCTTCTCCTTTATAATTAAGATCTTGAATTTTAAAATCTAAAGGAGTGCTTTTGTCATTATACGATATGTTTGTTTTGTTGACAATAATACGTTTGATCTTAAATTCGGTACTAGTAGTGTCTTTTGTAGTATCAGACGGTTTTACAATATTAAAATTGGCATTTCCACTGGAATCTATTTCAAGGTTTAAATTAGCGGAGTCCAAATAAATAGCGTCCAAAATAATTTTACCTTTTAGCAAACTATAAAAATTAATTCCAACTGCTGCCGTTTTGGCCTTTACCACATTTGATGATGCAAATTGAACTTTTTTGTTATCGATACTAATATTTTTAGCGTAAACAATTAATGCAGGAAAGTGTTTAAAAACCGAAAGGCCAACTTCATCAAAAGAGATCTTTGCATCCAGTTTATCGTTTGCAATACTTTCTATTTTATGGGTTATTTCATCTTTAAAAAAATACGGAACAACTGTCAGGATTATCAATAAAAGCAGCAGTAGAGATCCTGTAAAAATTGAAGTAATTTTTAAAATCTTTTTAATCATTTTTTTAAACATATTTATTAAGAAAGCAAAAATAGAGATATAAGAAATAAAGAAGGGTGTATATTAGAGATAAAACTAGCAAAAAAGGCCATTTTACTCTAATTTTTTTAGTTGAGAAGATTACTTTCCAAACTTCTAAACTTCGAAAAAACAAAAAAAGTATAAATGAATGGTCGAATTGAAAATTATAATTCAATTTTAACTATTTATAAATGAAGCTTTTTTCACACAGCGCCAGAAAATTTGCACTATGATTTTAGATGTTTTAATTTTACCGGGGCAACAAAATATTTTTGTAAGTTTTTTAAGAATTTGTATCTCTTACCAAAAATGCCTATTTTTTTAATATTAAGCATAATGATTTATAACAAAGAAAATTTCCCAAAAATAGTTTCTGAACGCAATCTGGCGGCTACTGCAGTAGTATATGTGCTGTTTGGGCTTTTAGGTATCGCAATGCTTGCTTTATTTATAGCACTTCCTTTAAGTATCCAGTTGGAGCATAATAGTCCCATCTCTACTGGTGAGATGATCTTTGACCTAATATATTTCTCTATATTGCTTTGGATTATGTGGGCACTTTATAAGAATTACAAGCGTCAAAAACTGAAAAAAATCATCCTCATTTCTGTAGATCAAGATGGTATACATCATCACCAATACAATGGCATTATCCAGAGTATTTTATACAAGGAGCTCGAAAGGAGCAGAGAAGCTTATGTAAGTGATATCGATAGGAAAATTGGAACAAAATATTCTCCGGGATATATTTTTGGTTTTAAAGAAGGCAGACAGATTCCCATTGATTTTTCTAAACCTGAGAATGGAATGACCTATATCCCGAAAAATAAATATCATCTAATTGGACATTTTCTGCAGGGCGTTACTTTATTTTCCCCACATATAAAAATTTCTCAGGCTGTCTACGCTGATTATTTTATAAATCCAGCCACTTTTGAATTCAATAAGAAAGCCCAAATAATTACCTATATATTAGTTCTTATTTTCTTAATGATCATCCTGATTGCAATCGATTTGTTTACAAAATATACTAAAGGCTTTTCGATATTGTTTTAAATACGGAATGTTTATACAAGAAAAAACAGGAGACTTTTATAGTGTGAAAGAGGAACAAGTTTCAGTTTAAAGTTCCCAAACAGATCAATAATTTATTATAGTAAATGGATTGTTAATAGTAATGTAAGGTAATTTTAAAAGTGCCATAACCTCTGTTTTAATATTACATTGTTTTTTTGATATAAAAATTTTTTTATGGAAAACAACAATGATTTAAGCAGAAGAAGGTTTCTTAGAAATTCTTTATTGGCCGCCGGAGGAGTTTTCATCGCTCCACTTATTGAAAGCTGTAGTGACGATGATAAAACGGAGAACAGCGGTGCGCCGCAGGGAATGAAAAATGAAGGGTTTGAGACTGGAGTAGCCAGTTTTGACCCGACTGAAACAGGAGTGATTATCTGGACAAGATATTCAGCAGGTTCAGATGCTCAAATAAACTGGGAGCTAAGTAAGGATGCCGCATTTTCTGAGGTAACAAGAAAAGGGCAGGCCGGAGCATCTTCTACAAACGATTTTACAATAGCAGTAGATGTTCAGAATATTACCTCTAATACAAAATATTATTATAGATTTTATAATACCAAAACCAAACAGGTAACTGTTACCGGAGAAACACGCACACTGCCGTCTAAATCAGATAGTGTAAATGATGTAAAAATGGCTGTTGTTTCCTGTTCTAATTTTCCGGCAGGACTTTTTAATGTGTATGGAGCAATTGCTTCTTCGGATGCTGATGTAGTGGTTCATCTTGGAGATTATATTTATGAATATGCGCCGGGACAATACGGAACAAATCCTTTTACCAACCCGCTGGGCAGAGAACATAAACCCGCCAGGGAGATTACAAGCCTCAACGATTACAGAGAGCGTTACAGACAATATAGAGGAGATAAAAATCTTCAACTTCTTCACCAGAAAAAACCTTTTATATGCGTCTGGGATGACCATGAGTTTGCTAATGACACCTATAAATCCGGTGCAGAAAACCATCAGCCCGCCGAAGGGGATTTTCAGATGAGAAAGATGGCAGCTTTTCAAGCCTACAGCGAATACATTCCGCTTAAAACAGGAAAAGATCTTAGAATTTACAGAAGTTTTAATTTCGGTAATATTCTTTCGCTTTATATGATGGATACCAGAGTTATAGCCAGAGATAAGCAGATGAGTTATGCAGATTATATTGATAATAGCGGAAATTTTGACCAGACAAAATTTAGAACAGATTTGTTAAGCCCCGGCAGAAAATTAATTGGAAGCGAACAAATGACCTGGCTGGGATCACAAATCAGTGCAGATACTGCTAAATGGAAAGTATTGGGCCAGCAGATCCTGATGACAAAAATGTTGATTCCTGCAGAGCTGCTGTTGCTTTTGAACCAGGTTTTAGCAGAAGTAGATCATTTTGGAAGTGCACAGCCAGCGACCATGCAGGCTCTTATTGGTGCCATCTCTGCACTTGTTGTTATTAAAATGAGACACAAACAAAATGACCCATCTCTAACCGCTCAGGAAATTGCGAGAGTTACGACAACTTTGCCCTATAATCTGGATGCCTGGGACGGTTATTTTGCCGAAAGAGAGCAATTGTATTCCATGCTTTCCGGGAAAAATGTTGTGGTGCTGGCCGGAGATACTCATAATGCCTGGATGGGAAAACTGACCAATATGCAAGGGAATTTTATAGGTATTGAAATTGCCTGCAGTTCTGTTTCATCACCAGGACTGGAAGCTTATCTTGGAATTAGCTCAGATCCTGCAAAAGCAATAGAATTAGCACAGGCATTTACAGTGCTGATAGATGATTTAGAATATGCAAATTTACACAAGCGAGGATATACATATCTTAAATTTACACTTTCTGGTTCTGAAGCGGAATGGCGATTTGTAGACAGTGTAACAACTGAAACTACACAAACTATTACAGAAAAAAAATATACTATAGCATAGAAATTTCATTTGGCACTGATCGATTTTTTTTCAGAAGTGTCAAAAAAAGAAGTGCATTAAATCGGAACAGGAGTAATCGTGTTCCGGTTTTTTTATTCTATAGATTTTGAATATTCTTAAACTAAGGCTATGATTTGATATTTGAGAGTTAAGCCGTTTTACGACCCGCCATATCTGATGATGAATTTTTCATAAAAATAACCATGTAATCAGGTATTGTTTTTAATATTGGCGCTGAGTAAATTTGTTTTAAATCAAATAAAACAGAAATGGGAGATGAGATTATAAATGGCTTTTTGGTATGTAAAGCCAGATTTTCTAAAAATAAACCAGCAGGTTTGCTGCTAATGCTTTTTTATACAGCAATTTCGGCAGTATTCTTTTCGGCTTGTTCAAGTGACGAAGACGGACCAAATAAAACTCGATCACAATATTATTTCAGAGCAAGTCTGGACGGACGAAAAGTTGATTTTTATAATGTAAACTTTCAGGGAGGCGGCAATGATAATCGGTTTGAACAAATTGTAATCGGAGGATATGAAGCTCCTTTTCCAAAAATAGGACAACAGCTCCCGCCATCATTAGATTTTGAAATACGGAAATTAGGAGGTGATATTACAGTAGGAACCTATTCAACACCAGCAGATAAAGAAATGGTGGCACGATATGCCGTTCAAACGCCTGAGGGAACCATTTTGTACAGTACGCGCACCGCAGACGATATATTTACAGTAAAAATTGAGTCGATAAGTAAAAGTGGCATTAAAGGCACCTTTTCCGGAAAAGTCCGAAATTTAGATTCCGGACAAGCAATAGCTATTACTGAAGGGGTTTTTAATCTTCCTTATTTAGATATAGTTAATCCGTAAATAAAAAAGTTCAAATTTTGGTGGAGAGTATTTTGAATTTCAAACATCTTTAATTTAAGTTTTTGAACGTATTCACCATAATGCTGCATTTAATAATAACCTTGAAATTTTTACAAATTATGAATATAAAAAAAGCATTCAGTATTCTCATACTTCTGCTTGTCACACAGCTAAGCTTCGCCCAATATTTTAAACTCACCCCTCAAGGCTTTGTATCAAACGATAATAACGATTTTACGGTAGTGAATGTGCCCAACGCAAAACAAAAGGATTTGTACAAGAATGTACTAAATGCCATTAATACGATGTACAGTAATCCTCAAAAAGGACTCAATGTAGTGGAAGGGGAAAGTATTAGTTTGACAGCATATGAAGAAAAAGCGCTGCCTGTAAGGCATAGCGCCGGAGGTTTTGGAAAAGGGAACTATAAATATGATCTGTCTTATACGTTATCCTTTCTTTTTAAAGATGGTAAGATTAGGATTAACAGCCCTGTTTTTGAATGTAAACGATGGTATGAAGGAACTTACAAACCTACAAGTGGCTGGGGCAGCAGTGGTTGGACTACTCTAAAACTTGTAAAAGGCGATAGGGATAGAGTAGCTATTTATGATAAAAATGGAAAACTTCTTTTAGAAGATGCCGCGAGTGGATTAAACGATCATTTCAATTCGGTTTTAAAACAAATTATGGAGAAATCTCAAAAGATAAATAATTGGTAAGTAAGATTTACATCGGATATTGAATACAATAAAAACTTGTAAAATTCATGGTAAGATGATTTATAAAGCGGAATACTAGCATTAGATATTCCGATTTTTTTAGACTTTTTTGAAAACTTTTTTTTAGTTTATAAATATTCGAATTCTAAAATATATGAGAGCTGCCAATTTGCATTTATCTTTGATTAAACAGACAGATTTCTCATCATTATCTTAAAGAATCAATAAATTTGTTTTTCGCCTTGCCAATTTGTACTACGCAAAAAATCTTCCCAGGTAAGGGTATTAGAATTTATTTGTCTGCTCCAGAGCAAATTCCTGTCTTGTTGGTAATAGCCATATTCAACAGCATATTCTGACATACCGATAATCTCCCTTACTAAAGTCTCATTTGAACTAAATTCCGGGAAATGATCCAGAAAATCTTCCCGTGTGAATGCTGAACTATATTGGGCTTTCTTGCCTGTGACTTTAACAAAGGTATCTACTATTTCCTGAGGCGAGATGATATCACCAATAACCGGTAAGGATTTACCTGCGTATTTAAGAGGATATGACAAAATTTCTAAAACAGCCGGCCCCGTGGCTGTAGTGGGATCAACAAAGGGTGCCCGGAAGTCCTTAGGGAGATAGATAGGAAAGACAAGTACATCGTGCTTTACAATTGGAGTGTAAAATTCCAGGAAATTTGTATAAAAGAATCCCATATATATGAATGTGCTTTTGACCGGAAGTGTACGGATATAATCTTCAACTCTGGCTTTGTCTGTAAAATGCGGAGCAAACTTTTTACCAGCCGTAATTTTATCTACATTTTCCAAACTGCTAAAGATAATATGTTGAACTCCTGCTTCAACAGCGGCATCTGCCAATTCTTTACCTAATGCAAACTCATGTATTTGCGGGGGAGCAATATTGGGTGTTAGCATAAACACACCGTATGAACCTTGAAATGCTTTAACGAAATCTTTTTTATATCCAGGACTAAGTGGTACACTAACAAGTTCAGCGCCCTGGTCAATCAGCCTGACTGCATCGGGAGAATCAACGCGTCTTGTAATGCCTCGTACCCGATAGCGGCCACTCTGTAAAAGAGTTTGCGCAACACTACTTCCTTGTTTACCCAAAATACCTACGATAGTGATAAGCGGTTTATTTTCGTGAGAGCTTGATTTATGTCCTTTGAGATCAGATACCATATGATATTTTTTTAAGTGAATTTTAAACTATAAAAATTATAGTAGCAAAATTATTTATAGTTAATTAAATTTGCAATAACTATCTATTTAGATAGCTCTTATAAAAACCAAATGCTATGAATTTAGAATGTAAAAGTGATTTAATTAAGGTGAATAGTAAACTGTTTCCGTGCACTGTCAGTATAGCTATGGATCTGATTGGCGGAAAGTGGAAGGCAGTTATACTTTATCATTTAAAAGATGCAGATAAAAGATATAATGAGTTAAGAAAAGAAATGCCTGCTGTTACAGAGATGACTCTTAGCCTGCAATTAAAGCAACTAGAAAAGGATGGCCTTATATCGAGAACGGTTCACGGCAAAAAGCCTCCTATTAAAGTTGTTTACAGTTTAACGGATTTCGGAAGATCCTGTATTCCTCTACTCAATGCCATCACAGAGTGGGGTAATCACGTTGCTGTTCAAAAAGGTGAATTTATCAATGTAAAACGTGTTACTGCGGCGATTTTGCCACAAAATTCAAAAGGACGATAATTTTTGATAACAAATAGATTTACTACCATAAAATTTTGCGATAAAGAGAAACTAATTTCTTCTTAATAGAGATTTTCAAAATAAGGATTTCCATGTGTTTTCATTTATCATGCAATCTGTTCTTGTTGGTATATTAATTTGAAAGTATCATTGATTAAAAAGCTTTGCTTATCAAAATGGTATCTATTGGTTATGCTTTGGTATCCGGTATCGCACCTCTAAGTTTTAATTTTGTCCTATATAAATTTTAAAATTAAAGTAAAATGAATAAGGCATTACTATTAATTGATATACAGAAAGAATATTTTGAAAACGGAGCTTTAGAACTTGTCAATCCTATTGCTGCAAGTGAAAACGCCAAGAAACTATTGGAGCATTTTAGAAAAGAAAACACGACTATTATTCATGTGCAGCATATATCGGGAGAAGGTGCTCCCATTTTTGTTCCCGGTACAAAAGGTGTAGAAATTCATGAAAATGTAAAACCGCTGGAAGGCGAGAAAGTAATTACGAAACAATTTCCTAATAGTTTTAGAGAAACTGATTTACTGGAATATCTTCAGTCAAAAGAGATAACACATTTAGTAATCGCGGGAATGATGACCCATATGTGCATTGATGCGGGGACTAGGGCTGCTGTTGATTTTGGATTTGAATGTACCGTAATTGGAGATGCCTGCGCTACACTGAATCTTAAAATAAATGGTCAGGAGGTCAACGCGGCAGATGTTCATAATGCATTTTTGGCAGCACTGGAATTCTTTTATGCAAAAATTACAACAACAGAAGAATATTTGCTATCGTAAAATAAAGAGTAAATAAGTATCACTTTTATAAAATGAGCTGTAATTTATTACTGCTCATTTTTTTTTGGTTTGAAGTAATTTGTAAATGAAGTTGTAAATTTGCTTTAATTATAATATTTCGTCACATTTTAAAGAAAGAAAATGAAACGGATTTTAAACCGTTAACGAATAAAAGAAAATGAAAACAGTTAAATTTCATAAAACAGAATGTGGTGTTGAAGTACTTCTCAATGTATTGCATGGCGATATACTGAGTGAGAGGTATTTGGAGCGCGATACTTATAATACTGATTTTTTTGAAATATTGCTTTTTAAGACTGCTACAGGATCCCTGATTTTAAATCAACAGAAGATCGATATAACCGACAATACAGTTGTTTTTATTTCTCCCTTTCAAAAAAGGCAATGGACTTTGGAGAAAGAAGGATTGGATTATACTGTTCTCGTTTTTCAGGAAAATTTTCTTAATGATTTCTTCTCAGACAAATTCTTTACGTACCGGCTTCTGTATTTCTATCAATTGAATCATCCTTTAAATATTAGTATTGAAAAGGAAGAACTTCAAAAAGCACTTGGTCAGCTTATGGAAATCAAATATGAACTTGTGAACAGCAGAACAGACAGTATCCACATCATACGATCGCTTACTTACTACCTGCTTTTGAAGTTTAACAGAATATATGCTGATGCAAATAATCTTTCGATTGACAGGGCAGAAAATAACTTTGCTTACCAGTTTAAACAGTTATTGGAAATGCACATCAGGCAGAAGCAGCGGATCGACTATTATGCAGATGTACTAAATGTGAGCAGGATTACCATTAATACTTGTGTGAAAAAGCAGTTTAATGTGACCGCGACAGAACTCTTAAAACAGAGACTGCTTTTCGAGATAAAAAATGATTTGATACATTCCGGAAAGACGATTGCTGGGATAGCCTATGATCTTCATTTTTCAGAACCCGGACATTTGATGCGATTTTTTAAAACGCAGACAGGAATAACCAGCAGTCAGTTCCTCTCAGATTACCAAAATGGTATATTTTCATAACATTTTATAAGACTGTTACAGAATAACATAAATTTACAACAACAGAATTGCTATGCCATAATGAAAGTTTACGGAATAGCAGTTTCAAAACACTTTAATCTGCCATTTGGCAGTCAAATTTTTAATATGATCAAAAAAATTAAATCCAATAAGATATATTACCAAAGTACAATAACACTTGCAGGGCCTGTTGTAATTTCCCAGCTTGGGCATACACTGGTGCAGACTCTTGACACAGTTATCATTGGGCATTATGCAGGAACTATATCATTGGCAGCGGTCTCGCTGGTTCATTCTGTTTTCATGGTTGTTTTAGTCATTGGATTAGGGATTGCCTATGGATTAACACCTTTGATTGCACAAGAAAATGGAAAATCAAATTTTAAGGAATGTGCCAAGCTGCTGTCAAACAGCTTATGGCTTAATATAGCAGCTGCCGTTTTTCTTTTTTTAATAGTCTATTATGGTTCTATGTTTGCTATGCAGCATGCAGATCAGGATCCTAAGGTAGTAGAAACAGCAAAACCTTATTTACTTGTTTTAAGTTTATCTATTCTGCCTTTAATGATATTTCAAACTTTCAAGCAGTTTGCAGAAGGGCTTGGTTTCACAAAACAGGCAATGTCGATAACGATATGGGGAAATGTGCTCAATGTAATTATCGCTGTGATTTTGGTAAAGGGAATGTTTGGCATTGAGCCAATGGGAGTTCAGGGAGTAGGAATTGCAACATTGATAGACAGGGTTTTAATGATGCTGGTTATGATGTGGTATGTGCTTCGATCAAAGAATTTTAAAGTCTATATAGAGCATTTCTCTGTTAAGTTCGTTAATTTTTCAAAAATTATAAAAGTGGTAAAAATAGGATTGCCTGTGGCAATGCAGTATGTATTTGAAATTGGGGCATTTGCAGCAGCCGCTTTAATGGCCGGTCACATTGGTGCAATTGAACAGGCTGCTCATCAAACAGCAATAACCCTTGCAGCAATGACCTATATGATGGCGGGAGGAATTGCATCGGCTGCAACTATTAAAGTCGGAAATAGTTTTGGAAATCAGAAATACAAAAGACTTCAGAGGTTTGCTTATGCTTCCTATCATTTAGTTATTATTTTCATGATGTTCTTTGCTGTAATTTTTACACTCTTTAATCAATATTTGCCTTACTTAATAACCAATGACACAAATGTTGTAGCATTGGCAGCACAATTATTGATAATTGCCGCACTATTCCAGCTCTTTGATGGTACACAGGTAGTCGGATTAGGAACATTAAGAGGAATGGGAGATGTAAACATTCCTACCTTTATAACCTTTATTGCATATTGGCTTATTGGTCTGCCTGTGGCCTATGTTTTAGGAATTCATTTCGATGCAGGAGTAAAGGGAATCTGGTACGGTCTGACGCTGGGGCTGTTAACATCATCTGTTTTACTGTATTTAAGGTTCCGATATGTAATGAACAAAGTCTTGAAAAATAATCTATAAGACATAATTAATTTGGTAAGGTATAAATACAATCATAAAAATAGAATTTATGGATGTGACTACGTGTGACTATACGTGTCGTAATTTTCAAACAAATACTATAGACTTCATCTAAAAATATATTTTGTTAAATTAAATTGCGCACAATTTAATTATTCTGTATCTTTGCATTGTTATTTTGATTCAAATAATTTTAAGAATCAGATGTCTAATTTATAAAATAATATAGAATGTCATTAATAGAAGATTTAAACTGGAGACATGCCGTAAAAGCGTATGACTCAACAAAAAAAGTGTCAGAAGACGATTTAAATAAAATTTTAGAAGCCGCAAGATTAGCTCCTACTTCTTCCGGATTGCAGCCTTTTCGTGTGATTGTTGTCGAAAATCAGGAATTGAAAGAGAAGATGGTAAAAGGCGCATTAAATCCGGAAGTTATGAGAGATTCTTCTCATGTGTTGGTTTTTGCAGCATGGGATAGTTATTCTGATGAGAAAATCGATGAAGTTTATGATCATCACACAGATGTTAGAGAATTACCAAAAGGTCGTTTTAGCAGTTATACGGATCAGATCAAGCAAATCTACGGAGCTCAGACTCCTGAACAGCATTTTGCGCACACAGCAAGACAAACCTATATTGCATTAGGTTTGGCAATGGCTCAGGCAGCTGAACTGAAGGTTGATTCTACTCCGGCTGAAGGTTTCAGTAATGAAGTGGTAGATGAGATTTTGGATCTAAGGGAATTAGGTTTAAAAAGTGTTACGCTTTTATATCTGGGCTACAGAGATACAGAGAAGGACTGGCTCTCTAATATGAAGAAAGTTAGAATTCCTATGGAGGAATTTATTATCAGAAAATAATAGTTTTATTCTGTTTTTTGTCATTAGATTATGGAAAATTACCACCCGCTCAAATTGGAAAACCAACTTTGTTTTCCGATTTATGTTATTGCAAAAGAAATTATCGGTTTGTACCGGCCATTTCTCGATGAAATTGATATTACCTACTCGCAGTATCTTGTGATGATGGTGCTTTGGGAAAAAGATGGCTTGACGGTAAATCAGGTTGGCGAAAAACTGTATCTCGACAGTGGAACCTTAACACCACTTCTGAAAAGACTTGAAAGTAAGGGGTTTGTCATTAGAAAAAGAAAAAAAGAAGACGAAAGAGTAGTTCAGGTTTTTTTAACTGATCAAGGAGGGAATTTACAGCAAAAAGCGTGTGAAATTCCGTTAAAAATGCAGGAAGAACTGAATCTGACAAATGAAGATCTACTCGAACTCAAAGAAACGGTTCAGAAAATTTTAAATAAAATTCAAAAATAAAATGAAAACATTATATACAACCAACGTTACTGCAAAAGGCGGAAGAAACGGACAGGTAAAAAGTGAAAACGGAATTTTGGACCTTGAGGTTAGAATGCCTAAAGCTTTAGGAGGAGCCAATGATGATTTTGCCAATCCGGAAATGCTTTTCGCAGCTGGATATTCAGCGTGTTTTGACAGTGCACTGAATCGTGTTATCAGTTTATCAAAAACGCAGACTGGTGAAACTACGGTAACTGCAAAAGTAAGCATCGGGCAAAATGAAGACGGTGGTTTTGGTCTGGCAGTAGAATTGGATGTGAATATTCCTGGAGTCACTATTGAAGAAGCGCAGGAATTAACGGAAAAAGCGCATCAGATTTGTCCTTATTCAAATGCGACAAGATCTAATATTGAAGTTAAACTTACGGTGACCAATAGCTAAGATTAATTTCTTTAAATTATATAAATCTGCATCTTTTGATGCGGATTTTTTTATTTTATAAGGATTTGAGAATTAAAATAGGGTAGGGATAAGGAATATTTATGTTTAATTTCTAGTGCTCCTCAGATTTACGTTTTGATCGTAAGTATTGAATTTAGAATGGATGAAGTGCAAAACTTG